>DATJUH010000129.1:0-29260 GCA_035502515.1 Acidimicrobiales bacterium | reverse complement strand
CCGGCCTCAGAGAACTCCGCAGAGCCACCGACGGGCCGGGGACCCATCATGTCGCTCCCCAGACTTCTTTAGGGAAGAGCTTCGTCGAGCTTCTTTTCAGCCTCGGTTTCAGTGACGCCGATGGCGAAGGTGAGCTCGGAGACGAGGATCTGGCGGGCGCGGTTGAGCATCCTCTTCTCGCCGGCCGATAGTCCCTTGTCTTTGTCCCTGTTCGAAAGGTTACGAACTACTTCCGCCACCTGGTAGATATCACCGGACTTCAACTTTTCGACGTGGTTCTTGTAGCGACGCGACCAGTTCGTCGGCATCCTGACGTCCTTTTTACGCAGGACGGCAAAAACCTCGTCCACTTCCTCGTCGTTTATGACTTCCCTGATACCTACATCGGCGGTCGAGTCGACCGGCACTTTCAGCGTGAGGTCACCGTAAGCGAGGCGCAGCACCAGGTACTCTCGCTGCTCGCCAAAGTCGGCCCGAACCTCTCGCCTCTCCACAACCGCTGCCCCGTGATGGGGATAGACGACTTTGTCGCCGACGTCAAATGACATGCGTCTCCCAAGAAACCTGTTACTGGCTTTTGCCCTACCTCCAGGGTAGGCGATTTTGGGCCCTTCATCCAAGGCAGCCAGTGGTCGAGCCCGACATGGGGTCCAGGCAACGGCTAGCGTTTGACCTGGATGGAAGATTTGTCTCCGCTCAGTGGGTCGGAGCTTTTCTCCTCGCTCGGGGCCGAATCGCTGGCCCGCGTCGCAGCCAAGGCTACGACCATGCGGCTCGAGCGCAATGACATCCTCTTCAGTGAAGGTGACGGGGCCGATGAGCTCTTTGTCGTCCTGGCCGGGCGCATCGCCATAGCCAAGAAGTCGCCCGACGGCCGGGAGTCCCTGGTGGCGCTGATGGAGCGCGGGGACGTATTCGGTGAGATGCCGCTGTTCGATGGCCAGCCCCGTTCGGCCCTCGCACGAGCTCTCGAACGCTCGGAACTGGCCCGGGTGCCGTTTGACGTTGTGCGTACAGAGCTCGACGCCCGGCCGGCCTTGTTATGGGACGTGGTGGCACTGTTCGCCAGCCGGTTGCGGGCAACAGACGACGCCCTGGCGGACGCCATGCTCCTCGACGTCACCGGTCGCACCGCCAAGCGGTTACTCGAGCTGTCCGGAGAGGTGGACGAGTTCGTCCTGCCCATAACCCAGGAGGAACTGGCCGGGCTCGTCGGCGCTTCCCGCGAGCGGGTGAACAAAGCGATCGCCGCCTTCGTTCGCCTCGGATGGATAGAGCAGGCCGATAGGCGGTACCGGATTTTGAACCGGCAGCGCCTTACAGATCGGGCGCGCTGACCCCACCCGAAAACCTTCGGCCCTCAACGCACTTTGGCGGCCCAAACCGGCTCGTCCCGGACCGTTCGCTGGTCGCTGCGATCGTCCCGGCGGCGGGATCGTCCTGACTCGGGCTCGTCCTGGGACCGCGGTCGTCCCGGCGGCGGGATCGTCCTGACTTCGGGCTCGTCCCGGGAGCGCGGTCGTCCTGGCTCCGGGATCGTCCTGGCGATCAGCCGAGGCGGTCCAAGATGCTGGTTTCTGCCAGCCGGGCGAGCCCTTCCTTCACGAAATGGGCGCCCGCCACTTCGATGCCTTCCACCTTGTCGAGATCCTCGGCACTGGCACGGAGGATCTGCTGGAGGCCGCCGTAGCGCTCCACTATGTTGCGGACCACATGCTCAGGCAAACGCGGGATTTTCGCCAGCAGCCGGTAGCCGTAAGGGCGTAGAGGGCTTTCGAGGTCGGCTCCAGGCCCACCGATGCGCAGGACGCTGGCCACCCTCGAGAGGTCGAGTAAACGGTCCGTTGTGAGGTGACCGAGGGCGCTGAGGCCCTCGCCTACCCCCCAGGCCGGGTCAGGCGGAAGGTAGTCCCGCATGATCTGGCGCCGTTCCTCTTCGACGCCGGCCAGCATCTCTTCGAGCTGCAGCCGCACCAACCGGCTGTCGGTCCCCAGCTCGATGCTGTAACCGTCGACTTCTTCGGCGATGCGACGCACCATCTCCGTACGTTGCAGGACGGTTACGACGTCCCGCACCGTGACCATGTCTTCTACCTCGAGGGCGGAAAGGGCGTTTGTCACGACGTTGAGGCGGTCCCGATAGCCCTCGAGCGTTTCCAGGGCCTGATTGGCCCTGGCCAGCAGCCGCTCCACGGGTACCAGAGGCCTCTGCTGCTCGCCTCTGTACACAGAGATGACCGACCGGTCCTCCGAGACCGTTATGACGGGGACGTCGATCGAACGAGCGACCCGTTCCGCCGTCCGGTGCCTGGTCCCGGTTTCAGAAGTGGCGACGGCCGGGCTGGGCACAAGGTGGACGTTGGCCCGGGCGATGCGGCTGGCGTCGCTGGCCAGGATGATGGCCCCGTCCATCTTGGCCAGCTCGGACAGTCGCTGAGGACTGAACTCGGCATCTAGCAAGAAACCACCGGAGCATATCGACAGCACCTCGGGCCCGTCCCCCACGACGATGAGAGCGCCCATATTGGCCTGGAGGATCCGGTCGAGCCCCTCCCGCAAGGGCCTTCCGGGCGCTATCGACCCCAGCGCCTCGATCATTGCCGCGCTCAGCCTGTCGGGCACCCGGGTGATGCTAACCCATCAATGGCCGGGTGCGAACGACGTGCTGCTCTGTTTTCGTTGCAGCGCCTTGACCGGAGGTCCGCCGCTGAAGGCTATGGACAAGGCCTCTCGCAAAGAAGAGGCCGGGAGTTGGCGCAAGAGGGGCTGGGGCTCGGGCGGTCGGGGCTCGGGCGGTCGGGGCTCGAGCGGTCGGGGCTCGGGCGGTCGGGGCTCGGGCGGTCGGGGCTTCGGCGGTACTCCGCCGGTGGCCGAGCGGGCCACGAGCTCGAGCCCGGGGCGTTGAGGCGGCCCCACACTCTTGGCCGGACCGGGCACGAGCGCATGGCGAAACCCCAGCCGCTGCGCTTCCGCCAATCGTTTTTGTAAGCCGCTGACCCGGCGAGCCTCTCCGCCGAGGCCCACCTCCCCGATTGCCACCAGATCCGAACGAAGCGGAGTACCTGAGAGCGACGACGCCAGCGCCAGGCAAACGGCGAGGTCGGCGGCCGGTTCGCTGGCCCGGGCCCCGCCGGCCACCGAGACGTAGATGTCGCGGTCGCCAACGGGTATGCCGCACCGCCGGTCGAGCACGGCGACAAGGAACCCCACCCGCCCGGGGTCCAGGCCCGTGACGAAGCGCCGGGGTACCGGCGATGGCCGCCCCACCAGGGCCTGCACTTCCACGAGCAGCGGCCGGTGACCCTCGATGGGCACCGTGACGGCCGACCCGGGCGCCCCGTCCAGACGGTCACCAAGGAACAGGCTGCTCGGGTCGGCCACACTGGTCAGCCCGGTCTCGGTCATGTCGAACAGGCCGGTCTCCCCCGTCGGCCCGAACCGGTGCTTGACGGCGCGGAGCGCACGGAGGGACAGGTAACGGTCACCCTCGAAGCTGAGCACTGTGTCGACGAGGTGCTCTAGGGCCCGGGGTCCGGCGAGTGCCCCTTCCTTGGTGACGTGGCCCACCAGGACCAAGGCGGAGCCCGAAGACCTGGCCATGGCCACCAGTCGGTGGGCGCACGCTCTCACCTGCGCCAATGACCCGGGCGGCGAGCCGACGTCGGGATCACTTACCGCCTGGACAGAGTCCACCACGACCACCTCTGGCTTCACCGAAGCCACCGCCTGTTCGACGCCGGGCAGTTGCGTCGCCTCCACCACGAACACCCCCGGGACGTCCGCGCCAAGGCGGGCGGCGCGCCGGCGTACCTGCGGGGCCGCTTCCTCAGCGGCTACCAGCAGGCAGCGACGGCCCCCGGTAGCCATCGAAGCCAGCGCCTGCAGCAGCAGCGTCGATTTCCCCGTCCCCGGTTCGCCGCCCAGGAGGGTGGACGAGCCGGGAAGCAACCCACCGGCCAGCACCCGGTCCAGCTCACTGACCCCTGTGGGGAGTGGCTGGTGCGCGCTCATGTCGACTTCGCCGAGGGGGACGGCGACCGCCTCTTCCAGGGCGTCGGCCCACCCCGCCCCGGGCAATGAGGCGCCTCCTCCGGCCCCTCGCCTTGAGGAGACGGCGACGGCTTCCTCCTCCAGTGTGTTCCACTCGCCGCAAGTGGCGCAGCGGCCGGACCAGCGGGCGTGGGCGGCGCCGCACACCTGGCAACGGTGAACCCGGTTGAGCTTGCTCATTGTCGCCGCACGATACCGGGCACCTGTGACCGTTATCGTTTGCCCGCCTGGGCACCCCAACCCAGGCTCCTCCGCCTGGCGGGGGCCTCAGCCCCGCCGGCGGCCGTCATCGTTTGCCCGCCTGGGCACCCCAACCCAGGCTCCTCCGCCCGGCGGGGGAGCACCACGGCTGAACTGGGTCCGAAAAGTGATGCCACAACTGAATTCCCGGACCCAAAAGTGAAAAATCACCCCAGTTTGCTCTTTACGGGCGCATTAGTCCGGACAGTTGGCCATCGCTCTTGCCTGGCGCCTTGCCTGGCGCCTTGCCTGGCGCCCTTGCCTGGCGCTCTTGCCTGGCGCTCTTACCGCCTGGCGCTCTTGCCTGGCGCTCTTCCAGGCTCAGAAGTTGGGCCAAGCCGGGCGGCTCCGGCGACACGCCCGCATCCTCACCGAAAACGCAAGCCGCCCCGGTACCTGTGCCGGTGACGGCGCCCGCTCCACACCACGATCAGGGCGGTGACCAGCACCACGAAAGCGCCGGCGCCAACCGCGATGCCGAGGGCCTCTATCCGGGACTTGTCCACCACCTTGCTCGAGGCGGTCACCACCGTTGCCTGGCCCAACACCGGGGACCAGATGAGCGCACCACCGGCGGCGGCGGTGGTACCGGCGTCCGAGGTGGTGACCTGACCGGGCAGCTCGACTTCCATCCGGAACGCGATCTCCTTGGCCGGGTCGCTAATCAGCTGGTGCAACTGCGACGGAGGCAAGCCGAGCGCGTTCCCGACCCTGGCCGCCAGCCTGGGGTCGTCGAAACACGAGAGCGAGCACCGCAAGTCGACCGTCCCGGAGGCCGTGTAGTTGTCCTGCAGGTAACCCGGCACCTCGTTGACAGCTAGGCGGAAGGGGCGGTCGGCCTCCGGGCCGTTACCGGCAATATCCGCCACCAACGCCGGCACCTGGGACAGGTCCGAAAAGCTATGGCTGGCGCTCACCACCGTGGTCCCGTTAGGCCCCGGCCGGGGCCCCCTCACCACCCAACCGGCAGAGCGGAGGTCGGCTACCGGCAGGCCGGTCTTCAGATCTTCCACTTGGCTGGCCGTAGCTCGGGGGAAAGTGACAATGAGGCTGACCGAACCCGTCCCCGATGGAGCAACGACGACCCGTACGGCAACGTCGGCTCCACAGGCCCCGAGCGCTACTGAGGCAGCGAGGGCCGCCAATGCCAACGCGACAAAGGCAACCCACCCGGGTTGCCTTTGCCTAACGCTGCCAGTGCAGCTATTGGTCAAGAACCGGTGCGGCTAGGACAAACCAAAGCCCCGTCGCCCAGCGTGGCCCTGCAGAAGGGCACTAGTCGCTGCTGCCGGCACCGGCCATCTCGACCGGAGGCGGCTCGATCTGCTCCATCGCCCGGAACGTGACTTCGCCGTTTTCGGCATCGACGATGACAGTGTCCCCGGCCCGGAACTCCTTCCAGAGGATCTTCTCGGACAACGGGTCTTCCACCATCCTCTGCAGCGCCCGGCGCAACGGACGGGCACCCATCAGGGCGTCATAGCCCCTCTCGACGACCAGGTACTTGGCCGCCCGGGTCAGCTCGACGCTGATGCCCTGCGACTCGAGCTGCTCACGCACCCGGCGCATGTAGAGGTCGACGATCTCGGTGATCTCGTCTTTGGTGAGCTCATGGAACACGATGACCTCGTCGATCCGGTTGAGGAACTCGGGCCGGAAGTGCTGCTTGAGCGCATCGTTGACCTTGCTGGTCATCCGCTCGTGGGTCACTGCCTCGTCGGCCTTGGCGAAGCCGACCGAAGCCTTGCGGAGATCAGCGGTACCGAGGTTGGACGTCATGATGATGACAGTGTTCTTGAAGTCGACCGTGCGACCCTGGGCGTCGGTGAGGCGCCCGTCCTCGAGGATCTGGAGCAAGGCGTTGAACACGTCCGGGTGCGCCTTTTCGATCTCGTCGAAAAGAACTACCGAGAAGGGCTTGCGCCGCACCGCTTCGGTCAGCTGGCCGCCCTCTTCGTAGCCCACATAACCCGGCGGGGAACCGACCAGCCGGCTTACCGTGTGCTTCTCCATGTACTCGGACATGTCCAGCTGCACCAGCGCACTCTCGTCACCGAACAGGAACTCGGCCAGGGCCTTCGCCGTCTCTGTCTTCCCGACGCCCGATGGGCCGAGGAAAATGAACGACCCGCTCGGTCGCTTCGGGTCCTTCAGCCCGGCCCGCGTCCGCCTAATGGCCTGAGACACGGCCTTAAGTGCGTCGTTTTGGCCGATGATCCGCTTGTGCAGCTCCTCTTCCATCCGGAGCAGCTTGGACGTCTCCTCTTCGGTCAGCTTGTAGACCGGGATGCCCGTCCAGTTGGCGAGCACCTCGGCGATGACCTCTTCGTCGACGACGTCGAACAGGTCGACACCTTCAGCCCGCCACTCCTGTTCCTTGGCCGCCTTGCGCTGCAAGAGCTCTTCCTCTTTTTCTCGCAGCTTCTTGGCCTGCTCGAAGTTCTGCTTCTCGATGGCCAGTTCCTTGTCCTTCCTCGCCTTGGCGATCTCTTCTTCGATCGCTTTGTAGTCAGCGGGGGTGGACATGCGGCGGATACGCAACCGGCTGCCGGCCTCGTCGATCAAGTCGATGGCCTTGTCCGGGAGGTAGCGGTCGGCGATATAGCGGTCGGCCAGGTTGGCGGCGGTGACAACAGCCTGGTCCGTGATGGTAACGCCGTGGTGGGCCTCGTAGCGGTCCCGGAGGCCCTTCAGGATCTCGATGGTGTGAGCCAGCGACGGCTCCTCCACCTTGATCGGCTGGAACCGGCGCTCGAGGGCCGCGTCCTTCTCGAGGTGTTTGCGGTATTCGTCGAGCGTCGTCGCACCAATCGTCTGCAGCTCACCGCGAGCGAGCATGGGCTTCAGGATCGAGGCTGCGTCGATGGCGCCCTCGGCCGCTCCTGCGCCCACCAGGGTGTGCAACTCGTCAATGAACAGGATGATGTCGCCCCGCGTACGTATCTCCTTAAGAACCTTCTTCAGGCGCTCTTCGAAATCGCCGCGGTAACGGGACCCGGCGACCAGGGCACCGAGGTCGAGCGTGTAAAGCTGCTTGCCCCGCAGCGTCTCTGGCACCTCACTGGCCACGATCCGCTGGGACAGGCCCTCGACGATGGCCGTCTTGCCGACACCAGGCTCGCCTATGAGGACGGGGTTGTTCTTCGTCCGCCGGGACAGGACCTGCATGACGCGCTCGATCTCGCGCTCGCGCCCGATGACCGGGTCCAACTTGCGTTCGCGGGCCAACTGGGTCAGGTTGCGCCCGAACTGGTCCAGCACCGGGCTCCCGGCCGGCACATCCTGGGCACCAGGAGCGGCGCCGGCGGTGGCCTTCTCCGGGCCGGTGGCCTGGTAACCCGAAAGCAGCTGGATAACCTGCTGGCGCACTCGGGACAGGTCGGCGCCCAGGCTGACCAGCACCTGGGCAGCCACGCCTTCGCCTTCTCGTACGAGCCCGAGGAGCATGTGCTCGGTCCCGATGTAGTTATGGCCGAGCTGCAGAGCCTCCCGCAGGGAAAGCTCGAGCACCTTCTTGGCCCGAGGCGTGAAGGGCGGCGACCCCGTCGTAGACGTGCCGGCCGGCCCGATCGTCTCTTCTACCTTTTCACGTACAGCTTCCAGGCTGATGCCCAGCGACTCCAGCGCCTTCGCCGCCACACCTTCACCCTCGTGGATCAAGCCGAGCAGGATGTGCTCGGTCCCGATGAAGTTGTGGTTGAGTAGGCGCGCCTCTTCTTGGGCCAGCACTAGCACCCTTCGGGCTCGGTCAGTAAAGCGCTCAAACAACGCTGACAGCCTCCTCGGCATACTCAGCAGGTCGGGGGGCCGGCCAGTGCACATGGGCGTAGCGCAGCTGTCCCACCGCTGCCCTGCTACCCATGCAAGTCATCCCAACCCTTTCTCCCGGGTTCCTGCTCTGACCAGTGTACCTAGCCCCTTGGCGATCGGTGAGGCGGCCAACAGCGGCTCGGTTCGTAATGGGCAATGACATTCGCATATCGTCTGGTAATGAACGTCTGGGAGCTGCTCTACCTTCCCGGGCTCGATGAAGGCCTGGCCCGGGTCGAAGAGGAGCTGCACCTGGCCGTTACTTCGCCCGAGCCACTGCTCACCGAGGTCGCCTCCCACCTCGTGGACGCAGGCGGGAAGCGGTTGCGACCTGCGCTGGTGCTCTCAGGGGCGGCCGCCACGGGGTCGGGTGCCGTGCACCCTGTTGTGCGGGGTGCGGTGTCGGTCGAGCTGGTCCACATGGGCTCGCTCTACCACGACGACGTCATCGACGAGGCGAGTTCACGGCGCGGGGTGGACAGCGTCAATGCCCGCTGGGGCAACCTGGTAGCCATCCTGGCCGGCGATTTCCTGCTGGCGAAGGCCTCGGAGATAGCCGCCAGCCTGGGCACCGAAGTGGTCACCGTGCTGGCCAACGCCATCGGGTCCCTCTGCCAGGGTGAGATGACGCAGCTCCACTATTCATTTTCGACGAGCCGTCCCGAACCCGCCTACCTCGACACCATCGGATCCAAAACGGCCTCGTTGCTCTCGGCTTCGACCCGGATCGGGGGCATCGTGGCCGGGGCCACCCGGGCCGAGGTCGAGTTGCTCACCAGTTTCGGCCACGCCTTCGGTATGGCCTTCCAGATCTGGGACGACGTCCGGGACCTCGTGTGCACAGAAGCCGAGCTCGGCAAGCCGGCGGGCCACGACATGCTCGAAGGGACGTACACCCTCCCGGTCATCCGGGCTCTGGCCGACCCCGTTGCCGGCCCGGAGCTGTCGGCCCTGCTGGGACGGCCACTTGACGGCGCCGAACTCGATAAGGCCCGGTCCATAATCCTGGCCACCGATGCCATCCGGGAGTCCATCTCGGAAGGCCGGCGGTGGGCGGACCTGGCCGCACAGGCAATCGAGGAGATGCCGGCCCCGTCCGTCCGGACCAATAACGGCTCGGCCCAGGCCGTCGCCCCCGTCCGGGACGCCCTCAGCGGGCTGGCCCACCGGCTCCTCGACGATCTCGTGGTCCGCGCCGGCTAGCCGCTTACGGGACCTGGCTCCCGGCTCTCTGGTCTCTGGGGCTTCCGGGCCTCTCCGGCCTCGGGGCGAAGAGTGGGAAAGGCGATGACGTCACGTATTGCCTCCGACCCGGTCAGGAACATCACCAGACGGTCGATCCCGATCCCCAACCCTCCAGTCGGGGGTAAGCCGTACTCGAGGGCGCGAAGGAAGTCCTCGTCCATTGGCATGGCTTCCTCGTCGCCCGCCGCCCGGGCCCTGGCCTGCGCCTCGAAGTTGGCCCGCTGCTCGTCGGGGTCGGTCAGCTCGGAAAAGGCATTGCCCAGCTCGCGGCCGGCCACCACCGGTTCGAAACGCTCCACCAACCCGGGTGTGGTGCGGTGGTCGCGCGCCAGCGGTGAGACCTCTTTGGGGTAATCCATCACGAAAACTGGGCCCCAAAGGTTGGGCTCGGTGGTTTTTTCATAAATCTCGAAAATGATCTGGCCGGGGCCCCAGGACGGCCCGACGTCGGCCCCCAAGCGGCGGGCGCGCCGGCGCAGTTCCTCCACTGGCATATCGAGGCTCAGTTCCTCGCCCGAATATTCGGACGTGAGGTCGAGCAGCGTCGCCCGCCTCCAGGGGGGCGAAAAATCGAGAGGCCGGCCCTCGTAGGTCAGCTGCGCGCTACCGGCCACTTCTCGGGCCACGTGCGCCACCATCTCCTCGGTGAGGTCCATCATGTCGTGGTAATCGGCGTACGCCTGGTAAAGCTCGAGCATGGTGAACTCGGGGTTGTGGCGGGGCGACAGCCCTTCGTTGCGGAAAACCCGGCCTATTTCGAAGACTTTTTCCAGGCCCCCCACTACCAGCCGCTTCAAGTACAGCTCGAGGGCGATGCGCAAGTACAGATCCATGTCCAGGGCATTGTGGTGGGTGACAAATGGCCTCGCCGTTGCGCCCCCCGGGAGGGTGTGGAACACGGGCGTCTCGACTTCGACGAAGCCCCGGTCCTCCAGGAAATGCCGGACGGCCGAAATCGTGTGGCTTCGCGCCAGCAAAACTTCCCGGCTGCCCTCGTTGGCCCACATATCGGCGTAACGCTGGCGGTACCTGGTATCGATATCGGTGATGCCCCGCCATTTGTCGGGAAATGGACGCCTGGCCTCGGCCAGCAGCACCCAATCGGCCACCCGGACCGAAAGTTCGCCTGTGCGAGTGCGGACGACCTCGCCCGTTCCCGCCACCCAGTCTCCCAGCGAGAGTTTGTTCAATTCGCCGAAACGGGCCGTCCACTGTGCTCCCGCGAACAATTGCACCGAACCCGTCCAATCGGTGAGCGTCATAAAGGTCAATTTGCCCATCTCGCGACGGAGCATTATCCGCCCGGCTACGGTCACGACCTCGCCGGAATTTTGATCGGGTGGCAGCGCTTTGTAGCGCTGCTGGAGTTCTCCGGCCTGGGCCGTGACATCGGCTCGGTACGGGAAATCGGCAGCCTCAGCCATCAGAGCGGTTGCGGTGGTAGATGGTGCGTAACCCGTGCAAGGTCAGCCAAGGTTCGTAATGGTCGATCACCTTGGTGGAGGGCAAGATCATCGGTGCCAGACCGCCTGTGGCCACGACGGTGGCCGGCCCCACCTCGTCCTTGATCTTCTCGCAGACCCCTTCGACCACGGCGGCAAAACCGTGGAAAATGCCCGATTGCAGCTGCTCTACCGTGTTTTTACCGAGGATGTTCCTGGGTGGTGCGAAATCGATCCTGGGCAGGAGAGCCGCCCTTTGGGCCAGTGCGTCCAAAGATACTTCCACCCCCGGGAACAGTACCCCACCCAGGTACTCACCCTTGGCCGACACGACCTCGAAGTTGGTCGCCGTCCCGAAGTCCACCACTATGGTCGGCCCGCCGTACCGCTCGAAAGCGGCCACCGCATCGGCGATCCGGTCCGCTCCCACCTCCCTTGGGCTGTCTACGAGCACGGGCATGCCGGTACGCACACCAGGCTCGACGAAGACCGAGTGCACGGGGATGCGCCTGCTCGTCATTTGCCGCAGGGCGACCTGGATCGGTGGGACCACACACGCGATAACGGCACCTGTCACGGCTGAGAAATCGAGCCCGTCGAGCGACAACAGATCCATTAACTGGAGGGCGAACTCGTCCGCTGTATAAACGGGATGAGTGGCAACCCGCCAATGGTGCACCAATTCGCCCGTACCCACGGAGCCGTCATCGCCGAACAGCCCGACAACGATCTGCGTATTTCCGACGTCGATGGCCAGTAACACCGTTCAATCCCCCGCGCTCGTCACCAAACGGCTGCCGGTGGGCTCGACGCCAACCTCCTTCGAGGGCCCCTTCTGCTCGGTTGGCTCCTCCTCTGGTGACGTGGGCGCAGGCAGGTTTTCGGGCCGCGGGACCTCGGCGCAGACGTTGTCGATCAGACGTGCCTTGCCCACCCGACCGGCCACCAGCAGCCGGACCGCACCTGAGAGCACGAGGGGGACCTCGAGGGTGTGGGGGTCCACAACCTCTGCATAGTCAAGTTCGAAAAGAGGTTCGCGGCGGACAACCTCGAGCATCTCGGCCCGGATCTGGGCCGGGTTCGTCACTGCCCGTTCTTCGATCACGCGCTTCCCGGCCAGCAACGACCAATAAAGCGTTCGCGCCGCCAGGCGTTCGGCAGGGCCAAGGTAAGCGTTGCGGCTCGACATGGCCAGCCCATCGGGCTCCCGCACAGTCGGGCAAGGCACCACCTCGACTGGCAGGGACAGGTCGGTCACCAGGCGACGGACAACAACCAGCTGCTGATAGTCCTTTTCCCCGAAGTAGGCCCGGCTCGGGCCCGATAAGGCAAAGAACTTGGCCACGATCGTCGCCACACCGTCGAAGTGGCCCGGCCGGTGGCTCCCCTCGAGGACCTCGGCCAAGCGTTCGACGTGGAGGGTGACCAGGGGCTCCTCCGGGTACATGGTCCCGGTTGCTGGGGCCAGGACAATGTCGGCGCCCGCTTCCTCCGCTTGGGCAGCATCGCTCGGAAGGTCTCTCGGGTATGAGCCGAAGTCCTCGTTCGGCCCAAACTGGAGGGGGTTGACGAAGATAGTGACGGCGACGACATCACACTCAGCCGCAGCCAGGCGGATGTTGGCCCGGTGGCCGGCGTGGAGCGCGCCCATGGTCAGGTGCAGGCCTACCTGCTTGCCCTCGCGGCGCGCCTGGTCCAGATAGGCGCTCATCTCTTGAGGCTCGGTCGTGAGTATCACTTTTGGTCCGGCTTGTTTCCCTTTGGGCCCGTCCGGCCCAGCGCTAGGGTACCGGCATAGGCCACGCCGTCCCTCATGCCGTCGTCGAGGCGGCCGGCCACCAGGTCGGGGGCCAGGTCGGCCAGTGGTACCAGGACAAAGCCGCGCTCCCACATCCGCGGGTGCGGGACCTGAAGCTCCGGCAGCTCAACGCCCAGGTCGCCTACCCGCAGTATGTCGACGTCCAAGGTGCGCGGCCCCCAGTGCAGGGTCCGGGCCCGGCCGGCCGACGCCTCGGCGCGCTGGGCGGCCGCCAGCAGTTCCAGAGGGGTGGCGGAGGTCCACAGTTCGGCCACCATGTTCAAGTAGGGGCCTTGACCGGAAGGGCCTCCTACGGGCTGGGTCTCGTACACGGGAGAGACGGCAACCACGTCGGGCAGATGATCGAGCCCGGTCCTCAGGTAGGCCCAGCGGTCGCCCAGGTTGGAACCGAGGGCAACGAAGGCTCTCCGTCGCTCCAGCGCGGCGCCGGTCATGGGCGGGTTATGCGTACGGCCGCCGACACCATGTCGCAAGGCACAGGAGGGCGAAGCTTGCGCACCGTGACGACCACCGAGGTGCCCCGCCCGCCGGCGATAGCAAGCGCTTTGCCGGCCACTTGCTCGGCCAGGTGCTCGAGCAGGCTGGCGTGGGGCCCCTCCATCACGGACCTAACCGCCTCGCAAAGCTGGCCGTAGTCAACAGTGGCGGCCAGGTCATCGCTCTGTCCCGCCCGGCGAAGGTCGACCACCAAGTCGAGGTCGACTTCGAAGGGCTGGGACCGCACCGCTTCCTCCGGGAGGGCCCCGTGGGCGGCCACGAAGCGAAGGCCGCGCAGCTCAATACGGTCCTGATCTGTACTGTCCCGCTCTTTGCCGGCTACGTGGGGCGAGGGATTCTCACCGCCGTCCTGGCCGGGCCGCTCCTGAACGGTCTCAGGCAGTGTCAGGCACCAGCCGTGTGGGCCACGGCCCCGGCACTCGGCACCGCTGAGCCCGGTACCATGGGCTTCGCCAGGTCCGGCACCAAGGCCACCAGCTCACGGCCCTCGGGGCCCATCTGCCGGCCGAAGAGCCGCTCAACCACCGCCACCGCCTGCGCCCCTTCGTGGATCATGGTGCTCCAGTACAGGTAGCCGGCGACCACGCCCATGAGCCTGTCGCTGACCTCCTCTTGGTGGACCAGGACCTTTTCATCGTCGCGTAGCCAACCGCGCAATTGCCCGTAGAGGTCCGGCAGCACGGATACGGGGTCGTCATTGGCGGCAAACGGGACATGAGACCAGGGCAGCTTTTCCTCGTCGTAGGCATAAAGGTTGTGCGGAGACACAAGGAGCGAAACGACGCGGGTAAATCCCTGCCCCTTCAACCAGAGGATCTCCTCACGTCTGCGTACTTTCCGGTGGTTGCGGGCGTAGCCGCCCGGCCGCTCGCATACCGCCATCTTGTCTTTTATAACCCACGTGAAAAACCGCGGCTTTATGCCCGCGGCCCATTTGCCTCTCATATTGCTCGGTCCCGTCATTTGGCCCCTACGAGTTTTGCGGCGTCGGCCGTCGCCTTGACATCGTGAACGCGGACCATGGCCACCCCCTTCAACATGGCCCACACCGCGGCCGAGATAGAACCCTCCAGGCGTTCCTTTGCGGGCGCAGGTTTTTCATCCGAGCCGGCGAGGACGCCGACGAAACGCTTGCGCGACAGCCCCACTGCCACGGGCCAACCCGTTCCCACCAGGTCGTCGAGATGAGCGAGAAGGGCCAGGTTGTGAACCGTCGTCTTGGCGAAGCCAATACCCGGGTCGACCCAAACTTCGCCGACCCCGTCCGAAGCGGCCTGCTCGGCGCGTTCGACGAGATAGGCCTTCACCTCGGCGACGACGTCCGAATATTGGGCCAGCGACATCATGTCGGACGGCTCACCCCGCATGTGCATGGCCACCCAGCCGGCCTCGGCCTCGGCCGCCACCGGCCACATCGAGGCGGAAACGTCGTTGAGTATCGTCGCTCCCGCCTCCAGGGCAGCTTCGGCCACGGGCCGCTTGCGGGTGTCGACCGAGATCCGGGCGCGGCCATCCAGCCTCCGGGCCAGCTCCTTGACCACCGGCACCACACGACCAAGCTCTTCGGCTTCGGTCACCGGCAGGGCGCCAGGGCGCGTTGATTCGCCCCCGACATCGATGATGTCGGCTCCCTCGTCGACCATTTCACAACCACGACCAGCGGCGGCTTCGTGGTCTTCCCATCGCCCACCGTCATAGAAGGAATCCGGCGTCACGTTCAGTACGCCCATAACAAGCGTCATCGCAGCGCGTCAGCTTACCGAGGTTCGCGCCGCCCGTCGTACCCGGAAAAGTGACCCTGACCGCTGTCCCGGAGGGCAAAGGCGCAGGTCACAGCGCAGTTTGGTGACTCAAAACGGCCGCCGTGGGGGCGACCTGGTGAGCAAAGAAGTCTTTTCGCGGCCCTTCGTGACTGCGGAGCGTGGCGAAGGACGCCCCAGACCCGGGCTGCTCCGCGCTCAAGGGCTCCTCTCCTCCAGACGATTAGGTCTCGTGGCCGCACCACCGGGCGCCTGGCCGGCACAGCCGGCAGCCGAGATCCCCCTTGCAGAACGAGCCGACCAGCCCGACCTCACCCGGGAAGACTGGTTGGGCGCCGAACAACGGCGTCTCGGCCGGCCGGGGCAACCGGTCGACCTGTCAGCGCCGCGGACCGAAAGGGGGCGGGCCGAACACGCCGGCCCGGCTGCGGAGCTGACCCTAGGAGTCAACGGCGCCGAGGGTGCCCCGCTGGCGTCCGCGCCGGCCCGCGTCGCAGCTCATCGCCGGCGGGGGTGGCTCCCGCTCACGAGGTTGTGGGCGCTGCTCAAAGTAGGGAGTATGGCGTACACCACGTGGTGGGCCATGGGCTACGTGCATGCCGGGGTCGGCACAACGGTCTCTGCTTACGGGGCCGTCTGCCTTTTTGCCGGCTTCGGCGCCCGCTGGCGAAAACGGTTCTTCGGTCCCGGCCAGATCATCGAGCCTGAGCTGTACGAAGAGGTCGGGCGCTGGCTCTACCGGCTGGGCGTCGTCCTCGTGCTCGTCGGCGGCGCCGCCGTGACGGCACAATACGTGGCCCACTGAACTCTCTCTGTCCCTAACAGGCCGAACTGTCAGAGCGCTGAAACCGGGGAACGCTGGCCTTTCTCGATTGCTGTTGAGGACACTCGGGCCCCATCAGGCGGAACTGGGGCGAGAAACTGTTCTCAGAGCTTAATTTCTGGACCCAATAATAATTTTTCGACCCAGATCGAACATGACGCCTGAGTCCGATCGCTGCCCTTCTGGCGTTGAAGGACCCGACTGGCATGCAAAAGTGGGCTGCGAAGAGGGGAACGAGAGACGCCGGCACCCGGCCGATGGCCGGAGCCGGCGGCCGGAGGGCGGAGCGGCGGCCACGGGTCGGGAAGGCAGACCGGCGGCCGGAAGGCGGAGCCGGCGGCCGGAGGGCGGAGCGGCGGCCACGGGTCGGGAAGGCGGAGCCGGCGGCCGGAAGGCGGAGCCGGCGCCACGGCGTACCGGAGCCGGCGGCCGGAAGGCGCAGCCGGCGGCCGGAAGGGGCTAACCCTGGCGCTGGACGAAACCGAGCACTTCAGCGCGCGCCGGTGCGCTCGTAAGGAAGTGGCCGCGCACCGCCGAGGTGACGGTGGTGGCACCGGGCGCCTTCACCCCTCGCATCGACATGCACAGGTGCTCGGCTTCGACGACGACGAGCACCCCGAGCGGGTGCAGCCTATCGACCAGGGCGTCGGCCACCTGGGATGTGAGCCGTTCTTGCACCTGCGGACGCTTGGCAAAACCGTCGACGAGACGGGCCAGTTTCGACAGGCCGGTGACCCTGCGGTCCTCGCCGGGAATATAGGCCACGTGAGCCTTCCCGAACCATGGCAGCAGGTGGTGTTCGCAGACGCTGTAAAGGGGGATGTCACGAACCAGCACCAGTTCGTCGTGGTCGGCTTCGAACGTCGCCGAGAGGTGCTCGCCCGGGTCCTCGTTCAAGCCGGAGAATATCTCGCTGTACATGCGGGCCACCCGGGCCGGCGTGGCCCGCAGGCCGTCGCGGTCCGGGTCTTCGCCCACGGCGCGCAGGATCTCGCGCACCGCCGCCGCGATGCGGTCAAGGTCGACTCCGCGTCCCGACGGCGGCACGGCCGTAGCGACAACCCCGTCGCCTGCCTTGGCCGACGCGCCCTCGGGCGTGAACGGGATCTGGCCGGATGCTTCCACCATGTCAAGATAGGGCAAAGCTTCGTCCTGCCTACCGGCCGGCCGTCCCGAGGACCTGCCCAATCGGGCCTAACTGGCCCGGCCACCTGCCTGAGAGCTCAACCTGTCGCCTGATCTGGTACTAAGGCAGCGACTCCGGCCCGTTGTAGCGCCTCACGCAGGTGAGGTTGCGATAGCGCTCGGCTACGTCAAGCCCATAACCCACGACAAAGTCTCTGGGGATGCGGAAACCGACGTAGGCCAGCTCCGGGACCGACACCTCGATGTCCTTCACCAGCAGAGCACAGACAGCGAGACTGGCGGGTTGGCGCGCCGCCAGGTTGCGCAGCAGGAAAGCGAGCGTCAGTCCCGAATCGACGATGTCCTCGACCAGCAGCACGTGCCGGCCGGTGAGGTCGGTGTCGAGGTCCTTCACAATCCGCACCACCCCGCTCGTACGGGTGCTGCTCCCGTAAGAGGCAACAGCCATGAAGTCGAACTCGACCGGCAGCGCAATTGAGCGAGCGAGGTCACTCATGAAGACAAAGGCACCCTTCAGCACGCCGACCAGCAACGGAGGCCGGTCGGCGTAGTCAGCCGTTATTTGGGCGCCCAGGTCCGCTATTCGCGCCCGGATGTCCTCCTCGCTGACGACCACCTCGCCAAGGTCGGGGTCGCCACCGCCCTGAAGGTCGAGTCGTCCGGCGGCCCGCAGGCTGCCTTCACCTGGAGGTACCGAACTGAGGCCCGCCTCGATGGACGGAGTCGTGGGGTGGTCGAACTCCGCTGCGGCCACTGATGACGCTCCATCGATCTGCGCCTCACCCGGCTCCGCGTCAACACCCGGGTTCCCCTGGTTCGTGGCTGCCATCTACCCGCCAACCTAGCCACCGCGGTCCACGCTCGGCGAGTTGCCGGCCAGGCAGGGGTCCCGGGTCGGAACTGCATTCGACGAGCAGCGGGGGTGCAACCGGGCTGCGCCGGCCAGGGGCCCCTAGCCTGCGCCCGGTCCACCGTCGCTGCCCCTGTCAGAAGTCTCGCCGTGGCGGTCAGAAGTGCTGTCCACCCGCGACGGGGCCGGCGCGATCCGGAGCCGGCCCGAAGAGCGGCTCAACCGCCGGCCTCCAGCCAGCTCGCAGGCCACCGCCTGGCCCGTCACGACAGCCCAGACTCTGTCGAGTTCCTGGGCGGAAGGGGGGTGGCGCTCGGGGCCTTCGTCTTGCCGCAGCCAGGACCGGAGCGCTCTCTTGGCCAGCGGTGCGGGTGTTCGGGCCAGGGTGCGGGCATCGGCCGGGTCGAGCTCGCCCGCCAGGAGGGCCAGGAAGTCCGCGTCCTCGGCCAACAAGCTGGCGGTCCGGGCCAGCAGGGGTACGGGGTCACGGCCGGCAATTTCCTCCAGCAGCGGAAGCACCTCGTGACGGACACGGTTACGACGAAAGCGCGCCTCGAAATTGGACGGGTCGCTGACGGTCTCGAGGCCGAGGGACGACACGAAGGCGTGTGTCTCCGTTCGCCGGAGGTCAAGGATCGGGCGCAGGACGCGACGCAGACCGCCGTCAGAAGCTCTCATCCCGGCCAGGCCGTCGAGGCCTGCACCCCGCATCAGGTTCAGCAAAAGCGTCTCGGCCTGGTCGTCTGCGGTATGGCCGACCAGTGTGCCTTCGGGCAGAGCGTCGTAGCGCGCCTGGCGAGCGCGCGCTTCGAGGTCACCGCCGGGCTCAACCCGGACCGAGATAGCTGCGAAGGAGGCTCCCAACGCCTCTGCCCCTTTGCTCACCAGCGCCGCCTCTTCAGGGCCGGCCGAGCGCAAGCCGTGGTCGACGTACAGCGCTTGGGCATGACAACCTGCTGCCACCGCCAGTGCCAGCATCGCCATCGAGTCAGGTCCACCTGACACCGCGCAGACGACGGCGTCACCGGGCTCCGGGAACGAACAACGCCCGAGGAGCGCTCCAGTACCTTCAGGCCACTGCCCGACCGTACTGCTCACTGGTGTGCCCGTGTCATCAGTGTGCCCGCCAAGCGGACGCACCTCGACCGGGAACGTTTCGGGTCCCGGCTCCGGGGCTCAGGCTGTTCGGCCCAGCCCTTCCGCTCGCTCGACCCACCGGGAGGGCTCGCGGATCTCCGCCATACTGGGCAACCACTCCGGGCCCTGCCACACCCTGTCGAACAGCTCTCGGCCACCTGCTTTTTCGACCGCTTTGATGAACCGTTCGCCCTGCTCGTACTGCTTCAGCTTGGCATCGAGGCCCACCAGGGAACTCACCATCTTGGCCGCTCCAGTGCGCTGCCGGCGTTGCTGGAGCACGTGCGCGAAGCGCTGCGCCTGGGAGATGCGGCCCATGGCGGCCCGGTTCATTACGACATCGCCATGGCCTTCGAGGAGGCTCATGAAGCCTCCGATCCGGTCGAGGGCCTGTCGCTGTTCCGGGGAGGCCAAGAGGGCCATCAGACCACCCTCGTCGAGCGGGTTCTTGCCTTCCCTGGCTTCGGCGGCGGCGCGTTTCAAAGCCTCGATCAACCGTCTTGGGTCTGGTTCGACCCCTTCGAGCAGGGTACGGACCAGATCCAGGAAGTACGGCCGCAGCCAGGGCACACCGGTGAACTGGGCGCGGTGGGTGACCTCGTGAAGCGCTATCCACAGTCTGAACTGGTGCGGCTGGAACCCGTAACGGTCCTCGAGTTCGATGACATTGTGGCCCACGTAATAGACGATGTCCTGATCTTCGGGTCGCTCGTCTTCGATCAAAAGCTGGTCGTACTGGCCCAGGACCCGCGTCGACATCCACCCGAGAAGCACGCCCAGCTGGACGCCGCTTATGTTGCGGCTCAACTGCGCGGGCACCCTCATCGGTACTGGCCCAAGCATGGGAGGAGGCTTGGCCATAGCGGCTTCGAGCTTCTGCGTCAGAGGCCGCAATAGCCGCTGGAACGAGGCAATGTTGGCCGTAACCCATCCGGGCCGGTCCGTCACACGTGCCCTGGCCGGGCCGACCAGCGACCGGAGGCCCGACTCCGCCTCCACAAGTACTTCGGCCTCCGCCGTGAGCTCCTCGAACTCCTCTTCGAGGACCGTCACCCGGCCCTTGGGTAGCCATACTTGGCGCTCTGCTATACGGGTCGCGACCCGCTCAGCCAGCTCCCACGAGATCGGCTCTTCAGGTGGCGAAGTCATGACACCAAAGCACCGGCGCGGCACATGGACGTTACAGTCCTCGCTCTGCTCTGGAGCTTAGGGCTGAGCACATTGCCGTGAGGAACTAGGCGATCTTTTTGCCGCGAGTGCGTGGCACCGCCATGGGCTCGTGCTGAAAGCAGTATTTGCCGTTGTTGTACATCGACAACTTTGTGTTGCAACCCGCCTGGCGGCAAACCCGGTTGCGGCCGAAAGCTCTGGACGGCCTTTCGCCGCCGCTCAGCATGTGCCCTCCCAATGATCTTTCGCTCATCTACCTCACCAACGTTTTCTAAGCGTTGTCCGTTCCCGGATGCACTCGCACCTACCCCACAGCCTACGGCGCTATTCAAGAGGCAAACCCTCTGCTCGGAGCGCCTCGGCCACCCGGCGGCGCAGCGACTCCGGAACCTCTTCCCGGCATTTCCTTGCCACGACCGCCTTCAGCTCGGCCTCGAACCCAAACGCCTCGAAACACGGGGAACACTCGTCGAGGTGGCGCTGGATGGTGCCTTTGCGGTCCGCTGTGAGTTCTCCGTCCAGGAAAGTGTACAAAGTGGCGATCGCTTCCTGGCACGGGTCATAGACCGGGTGGTCGTACCAGCCCTCATAAGGCGCCCCTAAGGACGGTTGCTCACTTTCCATTTTCTTTAATGGCCCTTTTCGCTGCTCGTGCCGCCCGGACCTAACCAGGGACATCTGCGGGAGCGGTTAGCCGCCGCTCCTCACCAAATGTATGTAACGCCTTTTGCAGCGCCCTTCTTCCCCGGTGCAGCCGGCTCATGACCGTGCCGATCGGGACGTCGAGTATTTCGGCGATCTCTTTATATGAAAAACCTTCGACGTCGGCCAGCAGGACAGCCAAACGGAACTGCTCCGGGAGGGACTCTACGGCCGCCTTGACGTCCGCCTCCGTGAAATGGTCGAGGACGAGGTCCTCCGCGCTGCGGCCGGCGGCAGCCGCTTCCAGACCGCCCAGGCGGTGGTACAGGTAAAGGTCTTCCACGTCTTCGAGCTCGCTCAAGGCCGGACGCCTGCGCTTGGACCGGTAGCTGTTGATGAAGGTGTTCGTCAGGATCTTGTAGAGCCACGACTTCAGGTTGGTGCCTTCCTGGAACGAGTCGAACGCCCGGTAGGCCTTGAGGTAGGTCTCCTGGACCAGGTCTTCCGCGTCGGAAGGGTTGCGCGTCATCCGAAGGGCCGCGCTGTACAGGGAGCCCATGTAGACCATCGCCTGATCGGCGAAATGCGCCTTGTCAGCCACTGACTTCACCCTAGGGCGCTACAGCCCGCCTGCACCGGTCAATTTCGAAGAAGCTGGACCGTCGGCAGGTCGCGCGGGCCCGGTTGGTGGATGTTGGTGGATAGCGAAAGCCGGCGCCGACTGACGCAGAACGGGCCAACCTCGAGCCCGGCTGGCCCGGGGTGCCGGGCCCTAGCGGGCCGGTACTGCCACCGTTTCGAACGTAGCTGTACGTTCCCCGAACGCCAGTACGGCGCCGGTCCGAACTACGTGGGGCTCGTCGGGTAGAAGACGTTGCCAGGCCTTGCTGGCCTCGTCCCAGATGAAGGTGCCGTTGGTAGAGCCCCTGTCTATGACGACGACATCCCAGCCGTTCGGGCGCAGCTCGGCGTGCACGCGTGACATGCTGTCGTTCTGACCGGAAGGCACGAGGGCCGCGAGCTCGCCCGACACAACGCTGCCGTCGAGGCCCACGTCCCGCCCGACAAGGGCCGGACCCAGCAGCTCGTGGACTTCACCGTTGTCCCACGTCAGCTTGCCGAGCGGTGGGCGTGGCCCTTCGACCTCGGGGCCACCTGGGACCAGTGGCAACCCGCACACCCGGCAGAACTCATCGCGGGGGTCGTTCAGGTGGTCACGGGGGCAGTACACGCCGCGGACACTACCGGCCCCCGACTGCGGTGCAGGCGCCTGACGATCGGAGGCTCCCAGGGTGTCCCGCTCGGCCAGGAGAGCGCTGTCGGAGTTTTCCTGGTCGGCCATCGTGGCATCGGCGTCGGCAAAGGCCTGGTCGATCACGGTGGGGCTGTCGGCGTCGAGGAACATCTCTTCGGGGACTACGACAGGCTGTGGCTCCGCGGTCACGGCAGCCTGACGGGCACGCCGGGCAACCTGGGCGGACTGGGCAGCCTGGGCAGCCTGGGCGGACTGGGCAGCCTGGGCGGACTCCGCCGGCTGTGCAGATGTCGCCCGCACCCCGGTCCGGCGGCTCGATGGCACCAACAGGAAGCCGCTCGCCCTGATGACGCCCTCCCGGAGGTCGGCCAGGCCCTCGTCGTCACCGGCTTGGCCGGCGCGCAACGCCTGCGCTCCTCTTAGCAGCCGGTTCAGCCAGGACCCGACGTCTTCACCGCCGTACAGCCGCTGTTCCTCGCCACCCTGGTCTTCGACCAGTTCCACGGGGCCGTGGACGACGGCGACCAGCTCCGGGCCGCGGGATGCGGCGATAGCAAAGGGAGGCCAGGGAGCTGCCTCCGGGTCGGCCAGTCGCGAGCCGACTCGCCCGAGTAGCTCGCTGGGGCCCGAGGCCGTCAGGCAGGCAGAGATCAGCTCTTCGGCATCGTGCCCGCTACCGGGTACCCACACGACGGCGCCAGGCAGCCTAGCCAGCCATCCTTCTGTGCCTGTGCCTGGGACGAGCCGGGCCGAGGAAATGTCTATGCCGCTCACGGCCAAACCGTACCGCTTTGACGCACTTAGTTCCACGATCCTAATTCGCCCCGGGCCCTATGCTGCACCCTTGCCCCCGGTACCTTTGGGGTGCAGTGACCACCGCTTTCCCCTTCCTGGACCACCCTGGTCCGCTGGCCTTTGCCCATCGCGGCGGCTCGGCTGAAGCACCTGAGAACAGCTGGGGCGCCTTCGAACGTGCCATTTCAATGGGCTATCGGTACCTGGAGACCGATGCCCGAACAACGGTGGATGGGGCTGCTGTCGTCCTGCACGACCCCACCGTCGACCGGGTCTCCGACCGGACAGGGGCTCTGTCCAAGATGACCCTGGCAGAGGTGCAGAAGGCAAGGCTGGGCGACGGTCGCGAGATCCCCCTTCTCGAAGAACTGTTGGCAGCTTGGCCGGAGGCGCGTTGGAACATCGACGTGAAGACGCCAGAAGCGGTCTCGCCGGTCGTCGAAGCAATCAGGCGGACCGCGTCCGTCGACAGGGTGCTCGTCGCTGCTTTTGGAGGCCGCCGTTCGGCCCAGGTCCGGTCGGCGCTCGGGCCGACGCTGGCCACGGGCGCCGGGCGAGGCACCATCGCCGCGCTGGTGGCAGCCAAGGTGGGCCTCAGGGCGCCAGTGCGTTCACCCGCGGTGGCGGCCCAGGTTCCGCTCCAGCGACGCGGCATCCCTATTGTCGACGCCGCCTTTCTTCGCGTGTGCCACCAGGCCGCCCTGGCCGTCCATGTGTGGACCATCGATGACCCGGCCGTTATGGAGCAACTCCTCGACCTCGGTGTAGACGGGATCATGACGGACCGGCCAACCACCTTGAAAGAGGTACTCGAGAGAAGAGGCCAGTGGTCCTGAGGCCGCCGCCCGGCGCCTTCCCACCTGCGACATCGCCTGAGCTGAAAAGTTCACCGGCCCCGGTACTGGTGCTCGGGCTCCCCCTGACAGGCTCGTTGCCCGAGGCCGATCTTTATGTCGGCGCACTACGGCACCTCGAAATGCTGCCGCCCGGCAAGACGGTGCTGGCGCTGGGCTCGACCGGGGCGAGCTTGGCGGCCGCTCTCGACCGCACGGCAGAAGTGGTCTCGAGCGGCCGCCGGGTTTGCGTCCTGGCCCAGGGTGACCCGGGCTTCTTCGGTATCGGCCGCGCCTTTGCCGACCGCTTCGGGCCGGGCAACATCGAAGTCCGCCCTGCGCCGTCGCCGGTCAGCCTCGCTTTCGCCCGTCTGGGCCTGCCCTGGGACGACGCCATCGTCGTCTCGGCACAGGGCCGTAACCCTGTCGACGCCTTCGCCGTCGCCCACCGGGCCAGCGCCGGTGGTCACAAAGTGGCAGTGCTTTCGGGCACCGACGCGCCACCCGAGCGCGTCGGCCAGGCCATTTTGGAAGCGCGGGCCCTGGACGCAGTGACGGCGACGGGGAAAACCGGTCTGGCCCAGGTGCGTCCGGCACGCCAGTTGGCCGCGACGAGGCGCGAACAGCTGACGGTGGCTGTGTGCAGCCGCCTGGGGACATCCCAGGAGCGCGTTACCCTGACGGACCTATACGGCCTGGCCGACAGCACCTGGGACCCGCCGTCGGTGGTCCTGCTCTTGCCCACGGATGCGCTGGAGGCGCACCGGCCACCTGCTGTGGTGTGGAGCGGGGCCAGCCGGGCGTGGCTCGGTGGGGCTGCGTTCGGGAGAGATGCCAGTGCCTTCCTGCACCGGGACGCCATGGCCAACCGGCCAGAGGTGAGAGCGGTGGTGCTGTCGAAGCTCGACCTGCCTCTGGCCGGAGTGCTCTGGTCGGTCGGGGCGGGGGCCGCCAGCCTGGCCATCGAAGCCATACTGCTGGCGCCAGGCCTCGAGGTCCACGCCGTTGAGGAGGACCCGCGAGCGGCCACCCAGGCCCGGGCCAACGCCAGCCGCCATTCGGCCGCGGTCAAGGTGCACAACCTCCATGCACCCGAAGGCCTGGCCGGGCTGCCGAAACCCGACCGGATCTTTATTCGGGCGGGGGGCCGGGACGTGCTGGAGGCATCTTTGAGCTACTTGGTCCCGGGCGGCCGGGTGGTGCTCACGGCGACGTCGCTCGAAGGGGCGGTCGTAGCCGCCGAACGCCTCGGTGCCCTGGTCCAGGTCACCGTCGCCGGCAGCGAACGGCTACCCGGGGGTGGCTGGCGGCTATCCGGCGACGACCCGATCTTCGTCTCATGGGGGCCGCAGGAGCGGCAGGCATAACTGCCACGCCGCCCCGAGCGACCGCTTCAGGAATCATCTCGCCGGCGACGTCCTCGGGTAACTCGGGCCTGTCAGCCGGCCGCTGGCAGCCGGCCCCTGTCGGCCGGCCGCGGTCAGCCGCTTCGAGGCCGAGTGGCCAATGGGACCAATCCGCTCGGCCACAAAGCCAGGACCTCGACAGGGTGGCCGGTCTGGCTGGCCTGGACTGTCCGTTCACCGCCCAACGAGATGGCGACATGGTAGATAGTGGCTGGGTCGGAAACGTCCGCCGCCCAGAAAATCAGGTCGCCCGGTTGTACGTCATTGAGGTCCACATGACTGCCGGCGTAATACTGCTGTGCCGCAGTACGGGGCAGTTGGACGCCCGCCGCTCGCCACGACGCCAACGCCAACCCGGAGCAGTCGTAACCGTAGGGCCCGATGGCGCCATAAACGTAAGGCTTGCCTACTTGTGAGAGAGCGAACTCAACCGCAATATCGCCTGGGGTAATACTACTCTCGAACTCCCCGGGCAAAGTGGCTAATGCCAGTCCCGGTGGGCCGGCGCGACCCGCGACGGAAGGGTACACGAGGGACAGCCCTGAAGCTGCGGCAGTCAACGGCGAAGCGATGCCGGGCCAGGCGGCCAAGACGGATATTGCCAAGAATACGGCTGTTGTTTTGGCGCGCCCCGGGTAGCCCCTGTTGGTGCCCATGGTAGTACGTCCTCTGGTCGGGGCAAAGCCAGGGCCGCACCGGAGGCAAATAGTCCAGGTAGTAAGCGGGTTCCCGGCAGTTACTAAGGACTCGGGTGGCCAGTGGAGCCTCTTTAGTCCGCCATCGCCCAGAACCGGGCCAGGGCGGGCGTTGTTTCAGGTAAAGGCGGCCGCACCCAGCGCTTTCTTGGTGCACCCGCCGAAAGTCGTCGCGGTTCACGGCATTTTCTTCACCGAAGCGCAACGAGAAAGGGGAGTCGCACCGAGAAACACGGCATAATCGCCGTAATGGCGGAATAGGCGCCGGTGGCGCTGCCCGCTATGCGGGAGAGACCGGTGGCGTTTTACCATGTCGCCAAACGTCGGACTGCATTTCCCGGCCCCGAGTTCCCGGCCACTTGGGCGTATTACAACTCCGTAATTCGTCTTTAGCCAAAGAGCCCTATTTGCTCCCTTTGGCACCCCGACTGTGCCGTCATTGCCGTCATGCCGGAAAACGCGTTCGGACGGGGCTGTGCGGATTTCGCGACACCCGCCCGTTCCCCCCTATTACCCGCCAGTGGTGCTGCTACTTGAACCTGTAAGTGATTCGACCCCGTTTGAGATCGTAAGGGCTGATCTCCACCTGGACCCGGTCACCAGGTAGGACACGGATGCGGTGCATCCGCATCTTGCCGGAGTTGTGGGCCAAGACCTCATGGCCGTTGTCCGTCTTGACACGGAAGGTGGCGTTTTTGAGGGACTCGACTACCGTCCCCTCGAGCAGGATGGCCTGTTCTTTTGCGTTCGTATTAGACAGTGTGTTTTTCCTCCTCTATTGACACCGTGCCCGAAGACCAAGGCGGCCCGCTCGGGCACGTCCACGCTATCAAGGCAATACCTCGGGTACTAGCCAGTGTACCGGCTGGCGTGCCGGGTTTCGGTCGCTCCGCCGCAGCTCAGGACTTGGACCTCAGGGCTTGGACCTCAGGGCTTGGACCTCACGGCCGCGACCTCAGGGCGGCGACCTCAGGGCTTGGACCTCTGCGACCTGGGAGGCCGCGACGCGCAGTCCTCCCTCACGACGTCGCGGCTCGCTTTGTCGGTGCGCAGGCCTTCGAAGCTGGGGTGGCGGAGACGGCCATCGCGGGTCCAGTTACTGAACGTGACCTCTGCCACCAGAGACGGCTCCACCCACCGGGCGCCTCGTTCCCCCGCTCCGCCGGCAAAGGGGCTGGACGGCCGCTCGAGGCTCGAGAGCATCTTGTACAGCTGGCGCAGGGTGGCCCGGGTGAACCCCGTCCCAACCTTGCCGGCGTAGACCAGGTCGTCGCCTTTCCAGTAACCGAGCAGGAGGGCGCCAAAGTCGTCCCTGGATCCCTGCGGCGCGGTGAACCCGCCGATCACCATCTCCTGGCGGCACTCGCATTTAAGCTTGCGCCAGTCTGACGATCGCCCGACTCTGTAAGGCGAACCGGCCCGCTTGGCGACCAGACCTTCCAGTCCCTGCGCGCAGGCGGCCGTGAAGAGCTGGCGAGGTTCCCCACTCAGGGGAACGACCAGTCTTATCGGCCCTTCGTCGGGCACGGCCTTGGCCAGAAGGCCTTTGCGTTCCTCGATCGAAAGGTGGCGCAGGTCCTGGCCGAGGAGCCACGGCATGTCGAAAACCCAGTACTCGATATCAGCGGCGTTGCCGTCCTGCAGGGCACCGAAGTCGGGGCGGCGGTCGACCATGCCTACGAGCTCGCCGTCGAGCACGACGTTGTTGGCCGGCAGGGACCTTACCGCGCTGACAATGGTGGGGAAGCGGGCGTTGAACGGCAGCTCGTTGCGGGAGAAGAGGGCCACGTCTTTGCCGTTGCGCACCGCTATGCAGCGCAGGCCATCGAGTTTCGTTTCGAACAACCACTCGCCGGCCGGGGCAGTCAAAGGGCCTCTGGCGCTGGCCGGGCCCGAAGGGGTAGTCGGCTCCGATTGGGCCAGCATGGGTTGCAGGAAGGTGGCGGGGGCAAGCTGCTGGCCGGCGCCAGTGCCGGCAGCCTCATGTCCTCCCGGCCCCCCGGCACCGGCACTGCCGGGGTCGTCCGCTCTCGCCTCCGCATCACTGGATCTGTCACCGCCGTCGCCGGCCCGGTCATCACCGGCATCCGCGCCGGCGCCGCTCTCGCTCCCCGAGCCCCGGTTCGAGATCCATTTCCGGGCCTCGGGGTCCTGGGCCACTTCTTCCAGGGTTCGCCCGCTTTTCACTGAGCGGGGAGCGTCACGGGTGATATCCCTGGTTTGATCCGCGAACTCGTCCTTGCGTTTTACAAGAGCCCACGAGGTGGAGTCAGCCCCGAAGCGGGTGAGGGACCAGCCCCCTTTGAGCTTGTGGCCTTCGAGCCAGACCGAAACGTGCCCGTGGGCAATAGCTTCTTCCATGGGGACCGGCTTCGACCCCTTCTCTGTCAGGTTGCGGTACGTGCCCTCGTCCCAAACAATGACTGATCCGGCCCCGTAATTAGCTCTCGGGATAATCCCCTCGAATTCCCGATAATCAAGGGGGTGGTCCTCCACTTTTACCGCCAGACGCTTAACCGAAGGGTCGAAAGACGGTCCTTTTGGGACCGCCCACGAAACGAGGACACCGCCAACTTCGAGCCGAAAGTCATAATGCAGACGCCGGGCCGCATGCTCCTGTATGACCCATCTGTTGCCGTCTTCCTCGGCCCGGGGCACCTCGCCGGCCGGTTCAGGCGTGACCCCGAAATTGCGTTTAGCATGGTATTCGCTCAAGGCGCTTTCGGCCACGGCAGCACCCTATCTCAAGTTCCCTGGGCAACGAACCGCCCCTTGTCTTTGCGGATATTCGTGAACATGGCAATATGCGGCCCGATCACCGGTTCCTCCCAGGGCTCGCCGGTCGTCGCCATACCTGCCCGCGTGTAAAAGTCGACGGCGCTGAGCCGGGCGTTGCACCACAACAACCCTCCCCCTGAAGCGGCCACGTAGTCGAAAACGGCAGCCAGCACGGCCGACCCGGCCCCGCGGCCCCGCCACTCTGGAGCAGTGGCCATGCCGCGGAGCCGCCAGGCATTGCCCTCGCCTTCTTGCCACGGTGGCCGCTCATTGAGCAGAGAAGCCACGCTCACGACCCGCCCGCAGTTGTCCTCGGCACAGAAGTGGGCGGTGGCCGGGTCGGAGTCTGTCGCGAACCGGGCTTCTTCCGTGGTCAGGTGAGGCCGGAGAACGGCTTGCCGGAGAGCAAGAACGTCGCCAGGGCCGCAACGCCGCACCCGGGGCTCGCCCGTCACCTCGGCCCCGTCACCCGGACCCGTCACCCGGACCCGTCACCCGGCCCCGTCACCCGGCCCTGTCACCCCGGCCCCGTCACCCGGCCCCGTCACTCCGGCCCCGTCACCCGGCCACGTCACGCGGCCCCGTCACCCGGCCACGTCGTGTAGACGCCCTGTCGTGAAAGGGAGCGGCGCGGGGACCGCAAGACCGGTAGCCCAAGCCGGACGATGGCTCCGGCGGAGCCAAATTGCGGCTCCCCGTCCCTAATCGGCACCGGCTTGCTGACGGCGGCCGGCCCGGGACCGGACAAGTGCCGCCAACGTGGTCGTGCGCCCGGCCAGGTCCGGCCCGAGGTGCTCGAGCTGCGTTCGGCAGCTGAAGCCATCCACCACCAGGTAGGTCGGCCTGGCCTCAGCCGGTTGGGCGCG
>DATJUH010000128.1:0-3343 GCA_035502515.1 Acidimicrobiales bacterium | reverse complement strand
GGGCGTCACTCGCTGCTGTTGGAGCCATGCCTGCAACCGGGCTGAGTCAACCCGGAGCTCTTCTGCTGGGTCAGGGGTTGAACAGGTCCCAGCGCCCTTCGGAGACGACCTCGACGGTGCTGTCGACCACTCTGATGCCCGTCTCATCGTCTATTGCGTATGTCGGCACGGGTACCCGACCGGCCCATTTTTTTGCGTTCGCCAAGTCGTGCGGATCGTCGAATTCCACGTGCGGAATGATCGCAAAATCAACGAGTCCCGCTCCCTCAGCTGTAACCAGGGTCATGGTGGCTTCTCCTTCGGGGGTAGAGAACACGATGTCTTCGGACGAGAGCCGGTCCCCGCTGCATTTCGGCGGGCCTAAATACGTCTCACCGAACGTGGAGGTCATCGCCATACTCCCGGCGCTCACCCCTACGTAAACCATCTCGGGCGGCAAGGACGGCAAAAGCTCTGCGAATCCCGAGTGCTTCATCCAGTAGGACAGGTATACGGGGTCGCCGCCCCAAGCCAGCAGGGCGTCTGAGCCTTGCACTGTTGCGACCCAAACTTCTTTGTCGATGCTGGGCAGCGCGGTCAGCTCCAGTACCCCCAGGGACTTCCAACCCAAATCGCACAATGGGCTCTTGGCCTTTCCGGAGATCGCCTGGAATGCCTTGTTGGCGCCGTCGGGGAAGGGGTAGATCGCAGTCGGGACGAAGAGGGCGTTGGATTCGGCAATCGGCTTGCCCAGCAGGTCGACGAGGACGTTGTAGATGCTCGGGTTACTGATCCCTGAGGACGTAAGAAGAAGTTTCATGAACACTTTCCCTATGAGTTAGTGCGTCTTGCGCGTCGCAAGGTCGAAGATGGCGGCGATCTCTCTGGCGTAGTTCTCGATGTCGAAATCCGGGTCACGGACGAGCCGGTGGGGCACCACATCGATGGTGGCCCTGATCGCCACCGCCATGACCCCTGGGTCGAAGTCACTTCGGAGTTGCCCGTCGGCCTGCAGGCGCGCCAGCTGCTCTTCGAGGAGGTGAGCGGCCACGTCGACGTCCTGGCCGTCGACACGTCGTCCGCTGTGGGTCGTGAGGGCGCCGTTCCGGAGGATCTCGACCACGGCGATCATGTAGTTCCGGTGCTGGCGCATGAACGCCAGGTTCGCCTCGATGTACGCGCGCAGCATGGCCGGCCCGGTGGACTCGGCAAAGACGCGCGGAAGGATATAGGCCCGGCCGGCTTCGACGACGTCGATCACGATTTGCCTGATGAGGTCGTCCTTGCCGGCGAAGTGGTAGCTGATGACGCCCTTGCTGACGCCGATGCGTCCGGCGATGCGCGCCAGCGATGCCTGGGCGAAGCCGACTTCGGCGATGGTGTCGATGGCGGCACCGACGATCTGCCGGCGTCGGGCGTTCTCGATGAACGTCCGCCGCTCAGTTTCGGGGGCCGTCACCACAGGCCAAATCTACGGTATCTGGCCGGCCGGCCAGATATTCGTACGAATGGTCAGCACCCCTGCTAGCGTGCCGAGTGTGGAGGTCCACCCACCGTTCGGTTCGTCGGTCCCGAGACGAGGTCGGCCGGGCGAAGGCGAGCTGTTGAAGGCGGTTCGCACGGCCCTTCGCTAGGGAAAGGAGCTTGGGTCATGGCAACAATCAGCGTCTTTAGGCCGAAGAGGAACTGGTCGGTATCGCCCGCCACCGTGCTCCCTACCGCCTTGCTCGTTCACCTCTTTAGGCCCAATTGGAACTTCACGGTGGTTCTCGACGACCACTCCGTGGGCAAGATCGGGAACGAACAGGAGAGGGTCTTCGAGGTGGGACCGGGCGAACACCGCCTGTATATGCGGTTTGTCGGGCTGCGCAGGTCCAAAGAGCTACGAATTCCCCTAAAGGAGGACGAGGAGCGTCACTTCCTCTGCGGCACCACCGGGTGGGGCTGGCCGACCCTCCGGGAGGCGTCGCCCGAGGAGGTCGCGGAGATTCGGGCCACGTCCATCAGCGAGCCGCCAAAGCCGGGGCGTCCCGCTTCACCGAACTAGCGCAGAGTTCCGGATCTCAGCTCCCACCCGCCTAGCCGCGAGTCGTGCGCGGTAGATGCGGTTATCGTTACCCCAGCGCGCACAAGTGAGCCGCCCCCACGGCGGAGCCGAGGCAAATCCTCACCGTACGACGTGGTGCCCGCGGCCAGAGCCTGGCGCCACAGGCTTGGTCCTTAACGCTTCGGGCCGCCAGGCCCGGTTGGGCAAGCCTTCCGGACTGCGGTTCGCGGCTGGCCGCACCACCATCGCCGGGGCTATCCCCCAGAAGGTAGAGCTAAAGGCGGCTGAGGCGGCGCCTCACCCTCATTTTGCCCTTGACTGGGCGGCCGATGACAACTAACATTCGAGATGTTAACGTTAACATCTGGGGGGACAGTGAAGCAGAGCATCACTGTGCGGGAAGTTGCGTCGATGGCCGGAGTGTCAACTGCGACCATCACCCGCGTACTTCGCTCCGACCCCAACGTCAGCCCCCAGACCCGTGAACGAGTTCAAGCCGTCCTCAAGTCAACGGGCTACCAGGTCAACGCAATTGCCCAAAGCCTGCGGACAAGGCGCGCCGCCACGGTGGCCCACATCCTCCATGGGCTCTTCCCCAACCCGTTTTACACCTACGTCGCCCGCGGCCTTCAGAGCGAGGCCACCGCTTTTGGTTACGAGGTGCTGGTCTATGACGCCGAGGACTCGCCCAAGCTGGAACGGGAAGCCGTGCAGGCCGCATTGCGGCGAAGAGTGGATGCGATCATCTTCACTACTGCCCTCGACGCGGCAAACGTGGCTCTAGCCACAGATGCAGGCATCCGCGCTGTGCAAGTGGAAAGGCCAACCGATGCCAGCTCGGTCGTAGTCACCGTCGACAACTACTGCGGGGCGCGAGAGGCGGCGGACCATTTAGTCGCACTGGGGCATCGCAGCATTGCCTTCATCGGGCGGCGTCCGGAGGATGCGCAGCCCAGTGGCGTTTCGGTTGAGGCGGAGCGTTTGCAGGGTTACCTGGACGCGGTCCGTGCTGCCGGGATCTCCAGCCAGGTCCTGTTCGGGGAGTACTCGACCAGGGAGGTTGATTTCCAGTCGCCCGGCCGCCGGTACGCCGAGGAGATCATGGCCGGGGCCACACCACCCACGGCCATATTCGCCGCCTCCGACTTATTGGCGGCGGGCGTCCTGCAGGTCCTCTATGCCCGGGGTATCAGGGTGCCAGACACTGTTTCCGTCATCGGCTTCGACGACACCTACGCCGCCGCTTTGACGCCGCCGCTGACCACCGTGGCCGTGCCGATGCACTCGCTCGGCCAGGCGGCGTTCAGGTGCGCCGTC
>DATJUH010000127.1:0-12245 GCA_035502515.1 Acidimicrobiales bacterium | reverse complement strand
ACCACGACCGCCGGGGCGCCATGGAGGGTAGCGAGGTTGGGTGAAGACAGCGCCACCGGCGCGCCGGCGTCCGGCAAGGTGTGCGACCAGACCTCCGTGAAGTCCTGGCTCCCGGCCGCCGCCGGACTGACAGCAGGCGTTCCGGCCTGGGCCGGCGGGCCGAGCACGGGCAGGCCCACGCAGGTCAACAGGCCGGCCGCGGTCAAAAAGCGAGCAGGGAAAATGAGGCGCGCGACGCGTCGCCCGTAGCCCATGTTCGGTCTAGCCTGTGCCCGTGCCGCGCCCCCCATCTTCCACCAACCTTGGCGCGCGTTGGGCGCGGCCCTAAACGCGCTGCGTGTAATTACGTGGCAGAGTAGAGAGGCGAGATTTAACGATGCCGGATTAACTGGCCTTGGTTGCCGGCCGGCCGAACAGCTGCTGCCCCGTGTACGGCACACTGAACCCGCTCGAGGTGAGTGCCGTCGGCGTGGCCACGTTCATGCCTTCCTGCACCATGGTGTCCTCTTCCAACGAGGTCTCCCGACCGGTCATGCCTAAACCGCTGAAACTGACAGCTGGGGTGTAAGGGGCGAGCCCGCTCGTTTGGCACCGGAAAGTGCATCGCGTGGTGGCTTCGACGATCCATTCCGCCGACTCGCCGGGGCCGGTGTAGTGCTCCGGCGGGGTGGTATAGCTCTGGCCATTGTTATTGTCGGTCAGGTTTATTTCCCACGTGCCGGTGCTCACCTCCCACAGGGTGACCGACACGCTGTCACCCGCTTTCACGGCCACACTGGTGATGTTCGTCTCGGCCGCCGGGAGGATTTCCCACCAGGGCTGGATGTCGAAGCCATTGGGGTTTAGCGGGTCGGTGTACTCGTCCACCCCGGCCTGGATGAGGGAGGTGTCGGAACTGCTCACGCCGTCGACGCCCACCCACTCAGCCACCTGGTCGTAAGCCGGCGTCCCCTCCATGACGCTGGGGACGGTGAAGGTCCCCTTCACCACTGTGAACGGCCCTCCCGCCGTCGAGTACCCCGACCAGTTCGAGCTCTGCGTAACTAACGGCGGTGCGGACGACGACGCCACCGAAGGTTGGCTGGTGGTGGCGGGCACGGTGCTCTTGGGCGTGACGGGGCTCTTGGGCGTGGCGGGCGCGGCCGCGGGCGGGGCAGCCAGCGAGATGTAGAACGGGTCGGCGGCGTGCGACGCCAGGTTGCTGGCCACGAGCGAGAACGCCACCGTCCTCGGGACTGCCGTCGGGTTGGCCCCGACGGTGACCTTGGCGGAGAAACTACCGCTGACGCAGGTCTTGGAGTTGTGGGAGTAAACCACGGCAAACGACTGCGCGGACAGGAGTTGCAGCTGGCAGGCGCTGGCGTCCTGGACGACGGCGGCGATGGTTACGATGCCGCCTCCCGCCTCGAGCTTGGCCGGTGTGACCCGGAGCGAAAGTACAGAGGACGGCTTGGCGCCGGCCAGGAGTACATAGAAGCGACCGGCGGACGAGGATTTGGCATTGCTGGCCACGAGGTTGAAGGCGATCGTGCGCTGTACGGGGCTGTTGTTGGGGCCGATCGTTACCTGCGCCGAGAAGACGCCGTCGGAACAGCTCCTCGGGTTGTGTGAATAAACGACGGAGAAGGACTGGCTGGAGATGAGCTGGAGCTGGCATTCGGTGGCGTTCTCGACGGTGGCCGCCACCGCCACATCACCGCCGCCGGCCGAAAGGTTGGCCGGAGTGGCGCCGGCGGTCAGGACGACGGCCACCCGTGGCGTAGCGGGGCTGGCCGAGGCGCTGGCCGCTCCAGCTAACGTAAAGAACCCCCAGGTAGCCACGATCACAGGCAGAACTGAGGCCTTTACCCACGTCAGTTGGGTCCTGCTTCCTGCGCCACGCCACCTGCCCACTTCAGCCACGAATGATAGTTCGCGTGATTGCTGAGAGCCTCTTTAAGAATGGATGTGAAGTAGCAAAGAGCGCTGCTGGCTGCTTGCTAGCGTTTTGAAGTGGCGCTAACGACGACCGTTCCGGGCCAGGAGGCCGAAGGGCCGGCCCGTGCCCCGGGCGGTCCTCGGGGACGCCTTTCCCGGGCGCTCCGGTCAGCCCGGTCGCGACAGCCACTCCTTTTCGGTTGGCCGGCAGTAGCGGCTGTCAGCGCTCTGGCCACCGTCTTCAGCTGGAAGACCGCCCCTTGGCCGCGAGTGAGCGCCGGCGTCAACTCCTGGGAAGCGGGGCTCGCCCTCGGGTTCGTGGACCATTTGCAGTGGGGACCGCAGGCTGTGTTCACGTTCGGGCCGTACGGCTTCGTCGAAAACACTCTGCCTTTTTCTCGCCTGACCGCTGCCTTGGGGCTTCTCTACGCCCTGGCCATCACATGGGGACTGGCGGCGTTGATCGTCTCCGCCCTGCGCCGGCAGTGGGGGCTGCTCCCGGCGGGCGTGGTGGCGTGGGCTGCCCTGGGCATCGCCGCCAACCTGCTGGAGGCCCCGGAGCTGGCCCTGGCCACCGGGTTGGGGCTGGCCCTGGCCTCGCTGGGAGGGAGCGGGACACGGGCCCGCCTTTACCTGCTGGGGGCACTCGGCGCCCTGGCCGGTTTTCAACTCCTGGTCGAGATAAATGTCGGGCTCGTAACCACGGCTCTATTGGCCCTGGCGGTGGCCGGGGCCCCCGGCGGGACACGGGCCAAAGCGGCGCTGGTGGGCGCCGTACCGTTTGTAGCCGTCCCGGTCATCGCCCTGGTATCAGCGGGCCAGAGCCTCGGCAACGTGGCCAGCTATGTGCGCGGCTCGCTCTCCGTCGCCATCGGCTACGGCCCGGCCATGAGCCTGTCAACCGGCCGGAACGCCGAGGACTGGTACGCCGTGGTCGACGTGGCTCTGGTCGCCGCCCTGTTCGTGCTCGCCTTGCGCGGCAGGCCGTGGCTGGAAAAGGCTGCCATTTCCCTCATGCTCCTGGGATGGACGTGGGAAGCCCTGAAGGAAGGGTTCGTCCGCCACGACACCCACGACCTCACCTTCTTCGCCCTGGTCCTGCTGGCGCTGTGCCTGGCCCGCCTGCCCCGCTCGGCCGTGCCCCTCCAGGCCGGCGCCATCGCCCTGGCCGCCCTGCTGGCCTGCCTGGCGAACGGTCACCCGCCCCCCTCCCTCCGCTCCCCCGTCGAGGACACGACGGCGTTGGTTGACGAGGTCCGTGACCTGGCCGTACCCGGCAACTGGGCCCGGGTGGAGAGCACGGCTCAGACGGAAATGCGCGCCACGGGCGACAATTTGCCGGCGGGGGTGCTGGCGTTGCTCCGGGGCCGCACGCTGGCGGCAGAGACGCTCGAAGACGGGATGACCTTCGCCTACGCCGGGCCTGGTTACGGACTGAGGTGGGACCCCGAGCCCGTGCTCCAGTCCTACAGCGCCTATACCTCCTACCTCGACCGCCTGGACGCCCGTTTCCTGTCTTCGCCTCGCGCTCCCCAGCGCATCCTCTACCAGCCGGTCACCATCAACAACCGGGACCAGTGGTGGGAACCGCCCTCTGCCATCGAGGCCATGTACTGCCACTACCGCCAGGTCGGGCCGGTCGGCTCCTGGCTTCTCCTGGCCCGGCTACCGGGGGCGGGCGGGCGGTGCGGGGCGCCTGTGGTCATCGGCCGGGCTACCGCTCACTTCGGGCAGCCGCTGAAGGTGCCGGCCGCCCCCGGGAAAATGGTCGTGGCCACGTTTTCCCTTACCTCGCCCCTCTCCGCCCGGGCGGAGGCGGTGGCTCTGAAGGCGCCCGAGGTCGAGGCCACCGTTTGGTCCACTGCGCCGGCGGCCAAGATCTACCGTTTCATAACGGGTACCGCCGGCGATACCCACGTCCTGGCCGTCCCGGCGGCGCTCGGCTACTTGCCGGCCTTCACCCCGCCCCCGGTCCGGGAACTGGAGCTGACCGGCGGCGGCTGGGCTGACGGGCAGGGGACGGTTCAGGTCACCTTCTACTCCGTCAGCCTCGGCCGGCGCTGAGTGTGGACGGGGGCCGAGAGCCGGCGGCACAGATGAGAACGACCAATCTCGGTGCAATCGCAGCATTTTGTCGCGTTCCGATGCCGGAAATGCAGCAGAACGCGACGAGAAGCGATTTCTGCACCAAGAAGAACGGCCGCGGAGCCAAACCGCCCCGCTCGAGCTCGGCCGTTTACTCGAAATCCAGCCCCTCCAGTGCCAGCAACTGCCGCTTCATTGGCAGCCCGCCTCCATAGCCCCCGAGCCCTCCGCCGCTGGCCACAACCCGGTGGCAGGGCAGGACGATCGGGACCGGGTTGGCCCCGTTGGCCTGGCCGACGGCCCGGTAAGCGTGCGGACGCCCGACCATCGTCGCCATCTCGGCGTAGCTGACGGTTTCGCCATAAGGGATCTGGCTGAGGCCGAGCCAAACGCGGCGTTGGAAGTCTGTGCCGTCGAGCTCGAGAGGCAGGTCGAACCGCCGGCGTTGGCCGGCGAAGTACTCCTCCAGTTGGGCCATTGCGGCCACCAACGGGGCCGGAAGTTGCTCGCCGTTCGAGGGCTCCATCGGCCCCATCGGCTCCACCGGCTCCACCGCCTCTGCCGGGCGGCGCCGGCCGTTCGTGGCCGGAGCGTGCTGCGGCTCTTTCGCCGGCAAGGTGATCAGTGTGATGGCATCTTCGTTGGACTCGATCGTAAGTACCCCGACCGGGGTTTTCATTTGCACACGGTGGTTCATGCTGCGCTTTCTCCTTTCGAGGTCGAAATTGTCGGGACTTTGGCCCCATTCGTCGCCGGCCCTCCACCCGGGGCCGGGGTCACCGACCACAGGTGGGCCAGGGCGTAGGCCCGCCAGGGGCGCCAGCGTTCCGCCAGCCTGGTCAGCGAGGCGGGGTCGGTGGGCTGGCCCAAGCAGGCCGCCGCCCGGCGCAGGCCCAGGTCGGTGGGCAGGAACGCGTCGGGGTCACCGATGGCCCGCATGACTATGTAAGCGGACGTCCAGGGCCCGACGCCGGGGACGGCGAGCAGACCGTTCTCCACTTCGGCCGGGTCGGCCCCGGGGTCGATGATCAACTTGCCGGCGGCCACCGCCTCGGCCAGGCTCTGCAAGGCGTGCCGGCGAGCAGCCGGCATCGGGAAGACCGCCGGCGCCTCGACGGCAAGTTCCGCCAGTGCCGCCGGCTCGGGGAAGGTATGCGTCACGGGCCCGAGCGGCTGGTCGAGCGGGCGTCCCGCCGCCCTGACCAGGCGGCCGGCCAGCCGCCGGGCGGCACCGAGCGAAACCTGCTGGCCCACCACGGCCCGGACCGCAATTTCCAGGCCATCGGTGGCGCCGGGAACACGCCGGCCCGGCACTTTTTTCACGAGCGGCCCGATCAAGGGGTCGGTTCTCAGGGCCTCGTCCACAGCCTCCGGATCCGAGTCCAGGTTGAGCAGGTGGCGGCACCCGGCGACGGCCACGTTCAAGTCCCGCAGGTCTGAAAGGGCGAACCCGGCGTTTACGTACCCGTCGGCCGGGACCAGCTCGACGGTCCCCTCGCCGTGGGGAAGGCGCAGGCTCCGGCGGTAGACGCCACCGTCGAAGGACTCCAGCCCGGGCACGGCTCTGGCGGCCAGAAAACCGAAGAGCGGCTCCGCCGCCATCGGCCGCCGGTGCGCCAGCCGGAGCGTCAGTGGCAACCGGCTGGCAACAGCCCGGCCCCCGGCAACATGGTGGGCCGAGCTCGCCCGGTTCGCCGCCCGGCGCAACTCCGTCGGCGGCCGCCCGAACACCTCTTTTATCGTTTCGTTGAACTGGCGGACGCTCTGGAAGCCGGCGGCGAAAGCCACGTCCGCGGCAGGGAGGTCCGTCGTCTCGAGCAGGGTCCTCGCTGTCTGCGACCGCTGTGCCCGGGCCAACGCCAGTGCGCCGGTGCCCACCTCGGCCACCAGCACCCGATGGAGTTGCCGTTCGCTGTACCCGAGCCTCCTGGCCAACCCGGGAACGCCTTCGCTGTCGATGATCCCGTGGAGGACCAGTTTCACGGCCCGGGCGGCCACGTCCGCCCGGCCGAGCCACTCCGGCGACCCCGGAGCTGCATCGGGGCGGCAGCGCAGGCAAGCCCGGAACCCCGCCTGCTGAGCGGCCGCCGCGCTCGGGTAGAAACCTACGTTCTCCCGTTTGGGAGTGAGGGCAGGACAGCTGGGCCGGCAGTAAATATGGGTCGTGCTGACGGCGGTGAAAAACCAACCATCAAATCGCGGGTCCCGGCTCTGCACCGCCCTGTAGCACCGTTCGAAATCGTCCATCACACGCATGGTGCCACGGCCGGGGGCCCCAGTCTGGCGGTTTTCGGACATCCTGGTCCAAGGACCCCTGGTCCGCCGCCGATGTCCGCCCTTCGGCCGGCTTGACCGTCAATGGCCGGCTTGCCGCACTGCCTCCCGCAGGTGGGCCGCCGCCTGAGGGCAGGTCAGCGAACCGCCGGCCCGATGGTTGGCCGGGACATCCGACTGGACGATCGACGGGACTTGCCAAGCGGCGGAGGCGTAACTTATGGCCTGGTCGGCCAGTTGCAGCAAGTGGTCTTCGGTCACGGGCTGGTCCAACAAGACCCGGGAAAGCACTTTCTCGCCCGTGGGGCTCTCGATCAAGCCGCCGTGGAACGCCGGCAACACCACTGACGGGAAGGTGAGCTTCTCGGCGACCGGGACCACCGTGGCGTCAGCCAGCGGGAGCAGGGCGAACTGCCGGGTCCCGGTTATCGGGCACGACATGGCCTTCTCCAGCACTGGAGCCTCGCCGTCGAGCGAGGCCAGGAAGGGGCTGTCCGGCGACAGGTCAACGGGGGCCACGCCCTGGAAGGCATCGCTCAGGAGCCGCATAGCTTCGTCGTCCGCTACCCCCCAGCCGTTGTTGCCGGTAACCGGGTAGAAAACGCGGCCCGGGTCCTCCAGCGGGCTGGCCATGACCAGCATGGCCACCGGCGCGGCCGGGTCGGCGAGCAACGCCGTTTTGGCCACCAGGGCGCCTTCGCTCTCGGACACGACGTCGACCGGCCGGCGCGTCTTGGTATACAGGGCTGTCACCTGAGCCAGCAGCATCCGGTCCAGGTCGGGGAGCGCCTTCACCGTGTCCATGGCGTTATAAGGAAGAGGCTCCCCGGCGCTGTCCAGGCCCCGGTACGAGAACGGGACCTCCATGAAGTTGCCCGGGACCGGGTGGCGGCTGTTCCCGTCCCAGGTCGACCCGTAGCCGGAGACCACGAGGACGGGCTGGCCACTGCCGGCCGGGCCGGCGACAAGGGTGCTGGCATCGGCTCTATCCGGGCGGACATGACTGAAGCCGATAACCGTGCCGCCGATCACCACCCCAGCCAGGGCCACTGTCGCCAGGGGCACAGCCGGGACCAGGAAGCGGGCCGGCCGCCGGTCGACCACGACGCGGACGAGCCCCCTCCACGACCACGCGTTGAACCAGCCACACACCACGCTGATCACCGGCCACAGCAAGCGGGGCGCCACGGCCATCGCCGCCGTGCCCAGGCTCAGAGCGACGAACGAGAAGGCCACCCAACCGACGGCGCGAATGGCTATCAGCCGCCGCCACCACTCGCTCGTCATGCCGATCGGGTGGGCGATAAAGGCGACAAAAAGAGCGGAGGGGACGGCAGCAAAGAACAACCAGGACACCGGCACCGTCGCCAGACTGAAGAGCACCACCACGCTCGGGGCCAGGAGTACGGCGCCGAGGGCAGTGGCAAATATGCCGCGCGGGACGAGCCGGCGGAGCGACGGTCCCTTGAGGTGGGCCGGCCAGGCGAGCGCAACGGACACAGCCGTGACGGCTCCCCTGACCAGGATCATGGCGACCAGTTCTCCGGCCAGGCTCAGCCAGGAGTCGTGGTAGACACTCACCCAGCGCAGGTCGCTGAAGACGCCGAAGGGGGCCACCGCGCTGGCCTGGGGCGCCAGGCTCGGACGGGCGCCATGGTCAAACCCGAGGACAAGGCCGGTTTCCAGCAAGTTGGCGGCTACGCACAGCCCGACCAGCTTCCACCAGCTCGGGACACCGCGCCAGGCACGAAGCCAGTCGCCCAACCAGCCACGAACGAGCCGTCCGGCCCTGGCCCTATCGGCCATACCTCCACGCTTCCACGAATCCGGGGCTAACGGCAAGGACCTTAGGGCCGGCCCGGCCATCTGTGGGATGATTTATCGGCGGTGCTACCCAGGCTTCGGGAACTACGTGAGCGGGGCGGCCGGCGTCTACTGTTCTCTCTGTTCCCGGAACCTCTATGAGTTGCCCTCGGTGAGAGCCGCAGACGAGGCGGCTGCTCCCGTCAACGAGCGGCCGGCCGTTGTTCCCGCGGCCGGGGTCGGGACGCTCGACGAAGCCCAGGGCCTGCGGCCTCGGACGACGGAGGCCCTCCACACGCTCGGCCGGCAGCGCTGGGCGCTCACCGACACTGCCGTCGTTATCGGTTTGGTGGCGGTGGGTGTGGCCCTGCCGGCTGCCGCGGCCGTCTGGTCGCACGCGTTCGGGATCCCCCGCTATGACGACTGGGCGTACCGCCGGGTGCTCTCGGAATTCGTCCGGACGGGGCACATCTCCCTCGTGGGCTGGGGCGCCATGACCCTGGTCGGCCAGCTTCTGTGGGCGGCCCCGTTTGCCATCGTTTTCGGGGGGCAAGCGTGGGTGGCGGGGTTCTCGGTGGCGGTCGCATCCGTCATCGGGATCGGCTGCGCCTACTGGCTGGCGCGGGCCATCGTCGGGCGGGCCTGGGGCGCCGCTTGCACGTTGCTGGTGCTGGCGTGCACCGGGTTCCTGGTGAACACGTCCACCTTCATGACCGACCTGCCGGCGTTCGCCGCCGAGATGGCCTGTTTGTCCTTCGGCGTGGCCGCCTTCCAGCACGAGGGCCGGGTGCGGTGGGCGCTGGTGGCTGCGGCCATGGCTACCGGTTGCGCCGGCTTTTCGGTGCGTGAGTTCGACCTGGCCGCGCCCATCGCCGTACTGGTCGTCCTGGCGGTACAGGACCGGCGCCACGTCCGGGCGTACGGCATCACCGCCGCCGTCCTGCTCGGGCTTTGCGGGGCCATTTACCTGTGGACCTGGGAGCTGACCGGCGCTCAGCACGAGGGCCTTGGTGGCCCGTCCGCCTCCGCCCTGCGGGCCCTGGCCGGCGGCTATTTCGCGCTGGCCCTGTTCGTCTCGCCCCTCCTGCCGGCGGTGCTCAGGCGGTCCCGACCGGCGCCGTCGGTGAGAGGGCTGGGCGCCGCCGGGGTCATCCTCGTCGCCGGTGTCGTGCTCCTGGTCACGGGCCAGTCGCTCTTCAGTGGCAACTATTTGACCCGGCAGGGCATGAGCACAACGGCGACGTTGGCCGGGTTCCGGCCGGTGCTGTTCCCGGGACCGATCTGGGTGCTGCTTGAGCTGGTGGCGCTGGGGGCCGGCGCCATGCTTGGTTTCATCGCCGTCGACACCCTCGACACGGCCCATGCTCGTTGGGGGTCACTTTGGAGCGGCCGCGTAAGTGAACAGACCGTTGTCAGTCTTTTCACCTCGCTCAGCGCGGCCGGGCTCGTGGTCTACGCGCTGTTCGTGCAGGGCGCCGTGTTCGACCGCTACGTATGGCCGCTGGCCTTCGGTACAGCGGTAATGCTGGCCGTGAAAGCGGCGAGCCCGGCTGCCATTCCTCCGGCCCACGCCGGCCGGACCGCAGTTCTGGCGCCACTCGGCCCCACCACCATGGTCACGGCCGTACTCGCCTTGGTCGCCGCCCTGGTCGCTCTGAGCGTGACACTGAACGCCGATTCTTACGACGGTGCTCGTTGGTCTGCCGGCCTGGACGCAGTCGGGGCCGGGTACAAACCCGGCACTGTGGACGCCGGCTTCGACTGGGTCGGGAGCCATGCGACAGTGGCGGCGGCGCGCGGCCGCCACGTGGCCGGCATCCCGTCGTACGAGACGTGGTACGACACAATGTTCAGCAGTTTCCGGGATTGCGCCTTCGTGTCCGGATCCCAAGTGGCGTTACCGCACGTCGCCCTTCTCAGGACCGTGCGATATGAAGAGGTGGGCTTCGCCGTCCCCGAGTACCTCTACATTTACGGCGTGCGCGACCGGGGCTGTGAACCGGCGGCGGGCCGCGGGTGACCTGTTGCCTCAGCCGATTTCCTGGGACCTATTTCTTGGCGGAAGCAGCACGCTGCTTGGCCAGCACCTCTGACAGCAACGACTGGTAGGCCGAGTCTCGAGGGTTGTCCTTCACCGCCTCGTGGGCCACCGTCGCAGCCTGGGCCAGATCAGCCTGCGCGTTCGCGGGCTGAACCTCGGATAGGTCAACGTCAACCTCAGCTTCAGCTGCAGGGTAGGGCGCCCAGAGCGGCTTCTCTGCGGCCGCCTTTACTGCCAGTTCATGGGCCTGCATGAGGTCCGAAACGGAGTTGGACGCTGACGTGGCATGACCTGCCGCACTGCTCAGGATGGTGACTTCAGCTTCCAGGTACGTCGGCTCCCAGGGATTAAGGGCAAAGGACTTCTTGAGGTCGTTGAAGTAGGTAGTGCCGACCTGAGTTGGCTTGTTGGTCGAGCTGGCCGCCTCTGAACTGGATGCGGGCTGTTTGAGGCTGGAGTAAGCGGCCCAGTAGTCGTGGTCGGCGCGGAAGGGGCCATCGGCGCCGAGGGCAAGGAACACGACGACAACTGCGACCACCGTTGCGGTCCCGAGTGCCCACCAGGGCACGGCGTCCGGGCGCCGGCCGTAGCTTGGGCGCTTCTGCGCTTGCCGTCTGGCGGAGCGGGGCGCAAACGCCGGCGCCGGGCTGACCGGCCTGGTGCCAGGCCTCTCCTGTTCGGTGAAGTCGTCGACGGCGGCCGTGGCCGCCACGAGCGAAGCCGGGCGGAGCGTGTCTGGGACACCCACCGCCTGGGCTATGACGGTCGAGCACCCGACCATGAGCCAGAACGAGAACGACAGGCCGACCTGTTGCACGTTGAAGACGGCCTGCACGATGTAGGCGACCATCGACGCGGTAACGACACCCAGGGTGACCCTGTGCAATTGGGCCTGCGCCTTCACCGTTTCATCGGCGCCGTCACCGAGCTCCAGAAACCGGAGTCGACGCCACGCCCCTACTGACCTCAAACCGACGAAGGCCAGCAGCCCCAAGAAGAGCAGTAGGCCGATGAAACCCTGGTCCGCCAGGACGTTCATGAAGATATCGTGGGCTCCGTTGACGAGGTAGTTGGGGCCGAGGGCGGCTACCCAGGCCGCGCTCTGGTACTGCGGGTAGACAAGGGCGAACGCGTCGGGCCCGATCCCCGTAAGGGGGTGGTGGGCGGCGATGTGGACAGCTGCCGACCAGATGTCATAGCGCTGTTGAACGGAGGTGGTGCCACCGGACTGGAACCAGGTCGACGGTGAATGGGATAGGAACCGCTTTCCAACGATCACGAGTCCGAGTACCACGACTAGGAGAACTGCCGCGACACTGCCCGCAGCCAGAACAGGCCGCCGCCTTATTTCCGGCACAAGCATCGCGGCGAGGACAATAAAAGAGGCTATGAGTGCAACCAGCGCGCCTCGTGCCGAGGTCCGAACCAGCTCGACGAGTATCACCGCCGCGAAGAGCCCGGCTGCGGTCCGCCACCACCATTGACGTGTGCTGAAGCCCAGCACGACTACTACGGGCATAATTATCGCCAGGTAGCCGCCCAGGTGGTTGGGGTTGCCGAAGGTGGAGAAGATGTCGTTGGAAAACGAGCCCAGGTTCCACAGGATGAAGTCCCACCTGGTGCGGTGGAATTCTGCGTCGTGGAGCTGGACCAGGCCATAGAAGACCACGACGCCCCCGCCGGCGAAGGCGAAAGCACCGAGGACTTTCCTGATGTCTGCGGCGTCGAAAGCCTCGGCCGCGGTCATCATGATCACCCCGAACGCGGCCGCTGAATAGAGCCCGTCGTACGAGCCGTAGTTGCCGAGCAGGCTTACGTGCGTATCGACGCCGGCGAAGGCAGAAATGGCCGTCCAGGCGACGACGGCACCGACCACCCATTGCAAGCCGTTGCGCCAGCGCGGCACGGCCTGCTGGTGCACGGAGGCCACTATCCAGAGCCCTATCAGGACCAGGGCCCCGATCATGGTGAGGGTGTACTTGGGGAGGTTGAAGACGTCCCCGCTGTGGGGGTCGAAGACGACGGGCACCGCGGCGGCCAGGACGATGACCACCCCGGCCCGGGCGGCCCGGAGCACATCTTTACTCCTGGCCACCGAAGCTGCAGCCCAGGCCGTACCTATGGC
>DATJUH010000126.1:0-13877 GCA_035502515.1 Acidimicrobiales bacterium | reverse complement strand
GCCCAGCGCACGGTGCTCCTTTATTGCCTCGGTGGAATAGTGGGGGATGAGCTCGACCGGGACCGTTGAGGCTCAGCCGGCGTCATTCTGGTCGATGGACGGGGGCGAGTCAACCCGGTCACGGGGCACTGATGTCGAATTGCCGCTGAGCGAGTTGATCGCTTTTAGCTTCCCGTACCGCCGGACCCCGCAGACATGCGAAAGTTGCTTGCCTTCGGTCAGTGACGGCTACTGACGGTCAGAGGAAAGTTTATGGGAAATTGCCTTCACGGAGCCAGCTCCAGTTAGTTCAACTATCGCTAAATCGTCTGCATGGACCGCGGCTGGCCCAGACTGGGTACCAGGACCGTTGTTGCGGTTCGGTGTTGACACCCAAAAACGACTTTCGCACCCAGAAGTGTCCTCCCGAGCTGTGTTTTGGCGGATTTAATGGAACGCCACAATGGCGCGGCCGGCTCAGCCACGGCTGTGATGGCGCGACAGTCAGCTCGTTCCTCGATGGCCTTTGGCGGGAGCACCCACCCCAGGGCCCGGGGAAGCCAAGCGTTGACGGCTCCCGGGGCAACGGCGCCCCACGCCAGGTTCGCTGGGCCAGGCGCCGACCTGGCCGGCACTCGTCTCCAAGGCTCCGCCACGCCGCCATTTATGGGGACTTTCTTGGCCGGGGAGGAGGGACCTGGTTGGTTGGTCGGGGAGGCGGGACTTGAACCCGCGGCCTCCTGCTCCCAAAGCAGGTGCGCTACCAACTGCGCTACTCCCCGGCCGTTCAGCTGTGACAGCCGACTCCAGATGGTACCGCGTCGACCGTTGCGGGCCTGCCCTCCCGGGCGGGCCGTTCCGGGCCGACCACTCCAGGCGGGCCACTCGGTCCGGCATTGGTGGCCTACTGGACAGCGGCTGCCAATCAGTATGGCCAGTCATGGCTGCCAGTCGGGCGGGTGCGGTCCCGCCCGCCGAGGGCAGGCCCAAGGCCGGCCGGGCACGACCGGCACAGCGCATGGCAAGCACACCCGGCAGCCTCAGGGCGCTCCGGCCGTGGCGCCGGCGTGAGGGGAGCCCCCGCACACCGCTCTTCTGGGTGCAATCGGCGCTTCCTGTTGCGTTTTGCGGCTCTTTTTGCCGCCGATCGCGACAAATTAGCCAAACCGCAACGAGAACAGCGCCGGAAGGGACTGGCGCCGGCGCCCTTCGGGCGCAGCCAGGACCGTCAGCTCGTGCGGCCATTGCGGGTGACCCTTTGCGCGCCAGGGTAACGATGACCGCACCTGGCGCGCTCAGACGTGCCGGCGGCGACCCGGGGCGGTCCGGGGCGGTCCGGGGCGGTCCGGCGCGACCGGCCGCCAGCACCAGTCCGCGGCTATCCCGGCAACCTTCAGCCAATTCATACGCAAGTGAAATTACGCCTACGGCATTCGCCCGAGTAGGTCCCCGTAGCGCCTGTGGTCCCAGCCGGGTACGGCTTGAGCGGGTCGTTCCAGCCGCCGGCGTGACCCGCCAACCCGTCGCGGCGAGGTAGGCTCCGCTTCTCATATGAAGGCCCAAGTGGCTCCACTGGAGGGCAACAAGGTCAAGCTCTCGATCGAAGTGGAAGAAGCCGAGGTCGAAAAGGCCATCGACGAGACGTTCGCCAAGTTTGCCAAGGAGCTGCGAGTGCCCGGTTTCCGGCCGGGCAAAACGCCGCGGCCGGTGCTCGAGGCCAGGATCGGCAAGCCCGCCGTGCGCCAGCAGGCGCTGGAGGACAACATCCCGGTCTGGTACGACCGCGCCGTCCGTGACAAGGCCGTCGACATCATCGACCAGGCTCAGATCGAGGTCACCTCGGGCCGGGACACCGGCGCACTGGCTTTCGACGCCGTCGTGGAGGTCAGGCCCCAGCTGAAGCTGGACGGCTACGAGTCACTCAAGGTGACCGTGCCCAACCCGGTGGTGAGCGAGGAAGATATCCAGGCTCAGCTGGACCGCCTGAGGAGCAACTTCGCCGAACTGGCCCCGGTCGAGCGAGAGGCCCGGAGCGGTGACAGCGTGGTGATCGACATGAGCGCCACCCGCGACGGCAAGCCCGTGGCCGGGATGTCCTATACCGACTACTCGGTGGAGCTCGGGGCCGGCAACGACCTGCCGGAACTCGACGAGCACCTCCCTGGGCACAAAGCGGCGGACACCGTCAACTTCGCTGCCGAGATCGGCGACAGCCCGGTGCAGGTGGAAGTAGTGGTCAAGCAGGTCCAGGAGAAGGTCCTGCCGGAGGCCACAGACGAGTGGGCGTCCGAAGCTTCCGAGTTTTCCACGCTGGCCGAACTGCGAGAGGATATCGACAAACGACTCACAGAGAGCAAGCGACTGCAGTCAGCGTTCGCGTTGCGTAACGGTACCCTCGAGGCGCTTGTGGCCCTGGTCACTGAGGACCCTCCTGCCGTACTGGTGGATGCCGAGACCCGGCGCAGCGCCGAAGAACTCGGCCGCCGGCTCGACAGCCAGGGCATACCTCTCCAGCGGTACCTGGAGGCGATGGGCCGTACGACCGAGGAGGTCATCGCCCAGCTGCGCGAGCAGGCCATCCCCAATGTGAAAGGCGACCTGGCTCTGCGGGCGGTGGCGGACGAGGTCGGTATCGAGCCCTCGGAGTCCGAACTGGACGACTTCATGGACCGAATGGCCCAGCAGGCCGGGGTCCCGGCGGCCACTTTCAAGCAAGAGGTTGAGCGCAGAGGGCAGCGTCTCGCGGTACGCTCGGATCTGAAGAAGAGCAAGGCCTTCGACTGGCTAGTCGAACACGCCGAGTTGATCGACGAGGAGGGCAACCCGGTGGACCGGGCGCTGCTACAACGAGATAGCCAGGCGATAACTGACAACGACCTACCTGGTCAGGTGGATCTAGTTGCGGAGCCGGCGGGGACGAGTGTGCAGCTCGGGTCGTCCGCCGCTGCCGGCGCCGGGGCTCGCCCTGAGGCTGAAACTGCCGGTCATGAGGTGGACCAGGTGGTGGGCGCCGTTGACGCCCCGACCGTTGACGCCCCGACCGTTGACGCCCCGACCGGTGACGCCCCGACCGGGGACGAAGCGGCCGAAGACGAAGCGGCCGAAGACGCAGCGAGAGGTACCGAGTGACGACGGTGGGGATTGGCGGGAGGCGCGGCGCGACAAGTGGAGGTGCCAGGTGAGAGTAGTGAGCCAGTACCACGTTCCTGGCATCTTCGAGCAGACCAACCGGGGAGAGCGAGGTTACGACCTGTTCTCGCGGATGCTCGAGGAGAACATCGTGTTCCTCGGGACCCCGATCGACGACTACGTGGCCAACGCCGTGTGCGCCCAGCTGCTTTACCTCGAGTACAAGAACCCCGACAAGGACATCAGCATCTACATCAACTCGCCCGGGGGCGATATCACCGCCCTGTTCGCCGTGTACGACACCATGAAGTTCGTGCGCAACGACATCTCGACGTTCTGCTACGGCCAGGCTGCGTCGGCGGCGGCCGTTATCCTGGCCGGGGGGACCAAGGGCAAACGTTACGCTCTCCCGCATGCCCGCATCCTCCTGCACCAGCCGTACGGCGGCGCCGCCGGCCAAGCCGCGGACATCGAGATCCAGGCCAAGGAGATCGTCCGAATGCGGGACTTGTTGAACGAAATGATCGGTCTCGATACCGGCCAGACACTCGATAAAGTGGCATCAGATACTGATCGGGACTTCATAATGAGCGCGGCAGAGGCGCAACAGTACGGCATTATCGATGAAGTGATTACGACCCGTGAGCTGGCCGGCGTCCCCCAAGCCGCCGGTGTAGCCTGAGCAGCGAGGAGCAGGGATGGCCAAGTTCGGCGAATCGAGCGAGCTTGTCAAATGCTCTTTTTGCGGAAAATCGCAAAAGCAGGTCAAAAAGCTCATAGCCGGGCCGGGCGTCTACATATGCGATGAATGTATCGACCTCTGCAATGACATCATCGAGGAGGAGCTTTCCGAGCCGGCGGAGGTCCGCTTCGACGAGCTCCCCAAGCCGGCGGAGATATTCAACTTCCTCAACGACTATGTGATCGGCCAGGAGCGGGCCAAGAAAATCCTCTCGGTGGCGGTCTACAACCACTACAAGAGGGTGCAGGCGGGTGGCTACGCCGACGGCGACGTGGAGCTGCAGAAGTCCAACATCCTCCTGCTCGGCCCGACAGGCTGCGGGAAGACCTTCCTGGCTCAGACCCTGGCGAAGATGCTCAACGTCCCCTTTGCCATCGCCGATGCCACCGCGCTCACCGAAGCCGGTTATGTGGGCGAAGACGTGGAAAACATCCTGCTGAAGCTCATCCAGGCGGCTGACTACGATATCAAAAAGGCTGAGACGGGCATCATTTACATCGACGAGATCGACAAGATCGCCCGCAAGAGCGAAAACCCCTCGATCACCCGTGACGTCTCCGGTGAAGGTGTCCAGCAGGCACTGCTCAAAATCCTCGAAGGGACGACCGCTTCGGTGCCACCTCAAGGCGGCCGCAAGCACCCCCATCAAGAGTTCATCCAGATAGACACGACCAACGTCCTTTTCATCTGTGGCGGGGCATTTGCCGGGCTGGACAGGATCGTGCAGAGCCGTCTTGGTCGTCAGGGGATCGGTTTTCGGGCCGAAATCCGGCGGGCGCACGAAGCCGACGAGGACGAGCTCCTGGCCCACGTGCTGCCCGAAGACCTGTTGAAGTTCGGGCTCATTCCCGAGTTCGTCGGCCGCCTTCCAGTGATCGGGACTGTCGCCACCCTCGACAAGCAGGCTCTGATCCGCATCTTGACCGAGCCCAAAAATGCGCTGCTGAAGCAATACCGGAAGGTGTTCGAACTGGACGGCGTCGAGCTCGAGTTCACTCCGGACGCCCTCGAGGCCGTGGCCGAGCAAGCCATGCTGCGCGGTACCGGGGCACGCGGGCTGCGCGCCATCCTCGAAGAGGTATTGCTGGAGGTCATGTACGACTTGCCGAGCCGTTCCGATATCGGCAAGTGCGTTATCGACCGTTCGGTCGTGCTCGAGCGGGTGGCGCCCACACTGGTGCCGCGGACCGAGGCTGCCCACAAAGAGCCGAGGGCCCGCCGGGCGGCGAGCTGAGCCCCCGCATCCGATAACCAGGCTGGCCGCCGGAGCCGGTCCCCGTTAGTGAGTTCTGCCACGCGGGCAGGGGGAGCATTTCACGGTTGATAGATTGGCGGAAATGAACCTAGGCGACGCACTGGCATGGCTCGACCGCCACCAGGATCTCGAGCGCATCCTGGCGAACCGACGACTGCAGGCCCCAAACCCCGGGAGGATGCGCCGCCTCGCCCATCTGATGGGTGACCCGCAAAACTCTCAACCCGTCGTCCATTTGACGGGCACCAACGGGAAAACGTCCACGGCGAGGGCGCTGAGCCAGTTGTTTATGTCGATGGGCCTGTCGGTTGGGACTTTTACGAGCCCGCACCTCGAAAAAATCAACGAGCGCATAATGTCCGGCCTCGAGCCCATAAGCGACGAAGATCTGGCGGAAGTCCTGTCCGATCTGGCCAACCTCGAGCCGTTGATGGAACAAGTGGGACGGCCGACCTGGTTCGAGCTGATAACGGCGGCCGCTTTCCGGTATTTCGCTGATCGCCCCGTCGACGTGGCCGTGATCGAGGTCGGCATGGGCGGTCGCTGGGACGCGACGAACATCGCCGATGGCGCCGTGTCCATAGTCACCAACGTGGCCCTCGACCACACCGAACTGCTGGGGCCGACCCGCGAGCACATCGCCCGGGAGAAGGCCGGCATCGTCAAGCCCGGGGCCACCCTGGTGTTGGGCGAGACGGACCCCGACCTGTACGAGATCTTCGAGGCGGAGGCCCCGGAGACGATCTGGCTGGCGGGACGCGACTTCGCCGTCGAGTCCAATGCGGTGGCGGTGGGGGGCCGTCTGTTTGACCTGCGCACGCCGGGTGAACACTACGAGGGCCTCTACCTCCACCTTCACGGCCGTTATCAAGCAGACAATTTCCTGGACGCCGTGGTCGCCGCCGAAGGGTTCTTCGGTGGCCCGCTGGACCGTGAGGTGGTGGCCGAAGCGGCCGCCGTAGCCACCTCGCCCGGACGTCTCGAAGTGGTGGCACAGCATCCACTGGTGGTCCTCGACGGGGCCAAGAACATCGCCGGCGCCCACGCCTCGTCCGCCGCCATCAATGAGGAGTTCGGTACTGAGCGTTCACGGGTCATGGTGGTCGGGATGCTCGGAGGAAAGGATCCCGTAGAGATGCTGTCGGCCCTGGACGCGCCAAAGGCCAGGCTGGTGGTGACCTGCCCGCCTCCATCGCCGCGGGCGCAGTCTGCCGAAGACGTGGCTGCCGCTGCTCGGTCGATCGGCTGCCGGGCAGTTGCCACCGGTTCCGTGGTCGAGGCGCTCGGCGTGGCGCTAGGTGAGGCGAAGAGGGACGAGCTGGTCCTCGTCACCGGTTCCCTTTACGTGGTCGGGTCGGCCCGGGCCGTGCTCACTGGGCAGCCTGGCCTCGAACCAAGTGGCCGGCCCGGCTGAACTAGCCGAACTCACTGAAAACCGCCGAACGGCCTGACCCGCCCGCCGCAAGAGCCGGCCACCATCCGAACGTGCTAAGGCTAAGCAACCGGGAAAAAACAAGCTTGACAGCCAAAAGAAAGCGGCCGTGCCGTCATCGTCGCTCTGCAGGAGATCCTCGACTTTTTGAGCCCGGGCCATCCGTCGCCTTGTTCTGTTGTCGCGAAGCTTGCTTTTTCGCCGGTGCTAACCTCGCTCCCTGGTGAGCCAGCCATGAGCACTGACACGGGCCAGGTGGCGGACATGACCCTGGTCATCTGTAAGCCCGATGCGGTGGAAAGGGGCCTCGTCGGCGAGATCATAGGACGACTGGAGCGACGCGGGCTGCGCTTGGTGCGCGCCGAGCTCCGCCTGATGGACAAGCAGACGGCCGCCACCCACTACCAGGAACACGAGGGAAAGCCCTTCTACGAAGGCCTGATCGACTACATCACGAGAAGTCCGGTACTGGTCATGGCTGTAGGCGGGACGCCCGCCACGTGGCAGGTGGTGAGGCGCACTATGGGGGCGACCAACCCGGCCCACGCCGAACCGGGCACCATTCGGGGCGACCTCGCCCTTACCACCGAGGAAAACCTGGTCCACGGCTCCGACAGCGCCGAATCGGCCCGCCGGGAGCTGGCCCTGTTCTTCCCCGACCTGTGAGGCCGCGCTTCACCAACGGCGGCCAGCTATATATGTTCCGGGAACAAAATGAACAGGAGACGGCGGCCGTCGCTTCGGGAAGTTTCGGAAAGTGCCCGCTTGCACGGGCTTTGGGGCGATGACAGAAGCGGGCGGGCGCCGTCTCTCCCACCTGGTTCCCGAAGCCTCTGTAAGGGAGGTTTACGCAGGCAGCAATGGGTTTGCCTGCGTTGGCGCCAACGACCCTGTCGCGTTAGCCTTGGTCCCACCCGCGGCGCCCCAGGGAGGCAGCCAACATCGTGCGTGACAGACTTTTTTCATCATTTAGGCGGGGTCTGGCAGTGGACCTCGGGACGGCCAACACCCTTGTGTACCTGCAAGGGCGGGGCATCGTCCTGAACGAGCCGTCCGTTGTCGCTATCGACGCCCGCGACGCCCGGCCGCTGGCGGTGGGCCTGGAGGCCAAGAGGATGATCGGTCGCACCCCGGCCCACATCCAGGCCGTCCGGCCGCTGCGCGACGGTGTCATCGCCAACTTCGAGATCTGCGAGAAGATGCTGGCGTACTTCATCCGCCGGGTCCACCCGAGCCGGTTGTCGAAGCCGGAGATGGTGATCTGTGTCCCGTCGGGGGTGACCGGGGTCGAGAAGCGGGCGGTTATGGACGCGGCCGAGGCCGCCGGCGCCCGCCAGGCGTGGATCATCGAGGAACCCATGGCGGCGGCCATCGGGGCGGGCCTGCCCGTCCACGAGCCGACAGGGAACATGGTCGTCGACATCGGCGGCGGGACGACCGAAGTGGCGGTTATCTCCATGGGCGGGATAGTCACCAGCCAGTCCGTGCGGATCGCCGGTGATGAGCTCGACGAAGCCATCATTGCGTTCATCAAGAAGGAGTACAGCCTGGCTCTCGGGGAGCGCACGGCCGAAGAGATCAAGATCGCTTTAGGTTCGGCCTGTCCCCTCCAGGACGAGGTGAGCGCCGAGATCAGGGGCCGTGACCTCATCTCCGGGCTGCCCAAGACCATCGTGACCACCACGGAGGAGATCCGCGAGGCCATCGAGGAGCCGGTGGCCGCCATCGTTGACGCCGTCAAGGTGACGCTGGACAAGACCCCGCCCGAGCTGGCCGCAGACATCATGGAACAGGGCATCGTCCTCACCGGCGGGGGCGCCCTCCTGCATGGCCTGGACGCCAGGCTGGCCGCCGAGACGGGCATGCCGATCGTGATCGCCGACAACCCGCTGCACTCCGTGGCATTTGGCAGCGGCCAGTGCCTCGAACAGCTCGGCGTGCTGTCCGACGTGCTCATGACCAGTTCCAGATAGGTTCTTTTAGCAGTGGCTGCCCCCCGGCGCCCCCGCGGCCGGTTCTTGTTGCTTGTGCTGGTGTTGCTAGGGCTGACCCTGATCACGTTGTCCGACCGCACGAGCAGCCAGCAGATCTTCACCAAGATCCGCTCTTACGCGGCCGACGTCGCCAACCCTTTCCAGTCGGGCGTCCATTCCGCCCTCCAGCCCATAGGCAATTTCCTGTACGGGGCTGAGAACTACGGGGCCCTGCAAAAGGAGTACCAGCAACTGAGCCAGCAATTTGTCTCGGAGCAGAACCTTTACGTGCAGGCGGAAAGCCAGCTGGCCCAGTCGCAGCAGGTGCTGGCCCAGGAGCACCTCACCTACCTGGCCAGCATCCCGAGCGTGGCCGCCCAGGTCATAGACGTCGGGAGCGCCAACTTCGAGCAAACGATAGAGATAAACCGGGGCGCGAGTGCCGGGGTCACTGACGGCCAACCGGTAGTGTCCGCCGGCGGGTTGATCGGCAGCGTCACCTCCGTCTCGACCCATCTGGCCACCGTCACCTTGCTCGACGACCCCAGTTTCACTGTGGGAGTGCGGATAGTGACCAGTGGGACCGTCGGCGCGGCAGCCGGCGAGGGTGAGGGCAACCTGCTCCAGGTCGAGAACATAGACGTCGGTACGCAAGTAAAGCGGGGCGACGCTCTCGTCACCAGCGGCCTCGAGGGCGAGCGCTTCCCGGCCGGTATACCGGTGGCCACGGTCGCTTCGGTCTACGCCCCGGCGGGAGGGCTGCAGCTGGTCATGTCGGCCAAACCCTACGCCGACCTGGTCAACATGCAGTTCGTCCGGGTCCTGCTCTGGTCGCCGCAAACGGGCTGAGTGCAGCAGATATTCACTGTTGAACCCCGGCGCCGCGCTCCGGTTGGCCTTTGCCGGAAAAGCGCCGGTGACCTGGCGCTAAGGTTGTCCCGGGTGGTGCGGTCATGAGGGGGCATTACGTCAGGGCCGGCCTGAAGGTCGCTATCGTCTTATTGATCGGCATCCTCCTGCAGACCAGCTTTGGCGCTGACCTGCGGGTGAACAACATCGCGCCCGACTTCATGCTCCTCCTGGCCGTGTGTGCCGGGTATGTGGGGGGCCCCGACGAGGGCGCCGTCGTCGGGTTCGCAGCGGGTCTTTTGAGCGATCTTTTCCTGCAGGACACACCCTTCGGGTTGGCAGCGCTGGCCGCCTGCCTGGCCGGCTTTGCCGCCGGTTGGGCCAGGACCAACTTCCTGCGGCTGCGGTTGGCGCTCGTCCCGGTCATCGCCGCCGCCGGCACCGCACTGGGCGTCGTGCTGTTCATCGTTCTGGGCTACCTGGTGGGCGAGGCTCAATTGATTGCCCCGGGAAAGAGGTGGCTCGTCGAGGTGGTGGTGATCGAGGCCACCTACGCCGCCGTGTTCGCACTGCCGGCCGTGGGCTTGATGTATTGGGCGCTGGGAGCTCGCGGTACGGTCCCCCAGCCGCTGACGGCGAACGCCCCGATAGCCGCCTCTGATGGGCCGAGCCGCCGCCGGGCCGCGGCCCGGAGCCGCCGGCGCCGGAGGGTAAGGGCCAAGGTAGGGTAACCCGATGGCTCAGCCGCCCTCCGCGCCTCCCTCCGAGCCGCACGCGCCGAAATACTCTCCCCGCCTGCGGGCCACCGCCGTCCTGGTCGTGGTGGTCTGCCTCTTCGCTGCTCTTTTTGGGCGGCTCTGGTACTTGCAAGGGGTGGAGGCCAACACGGTGGCGGTGAAGTCGGTGGCCGGGCAGGGGATCGAGACGGTGTACATCCCGGCTCCCCGGGGCGAGATATTCGACCGCAACGGCGCGCTGCTGGCCGGCAACCGGATCGAGCAGGTGGTCACCGTCGCCCCGGGGGCAGAGACGGCCCACCCTGCGATCGTGGGCGAGCTGTCGGCCCTGCTGGCGGAACCGACGGCCGAGGTGAAGGCGGCCATCGACAATGTGCAGTACAGCCCGTACCAATCTGTCCCGGTCAAAGTAGGGGTCACCACCGCCGTCGAGCTGGCCATTGACGAGAACCCGTCCCTCCTGCCCGGCGTGAGCGTCCAGCCCGAACCGGTCCGCTACTACCCTCAGGGCGGCACGACGGCCAACATCGTCGGTTACGTCAGCACGATCACGGGGCCCGAGTACTCGCAGGTGAAGAATGAACAGTGCGGGGCCGGGATCCCGTGCTATCAGACCACGTCGCTCATCGGTCAGGCGGGCGTGGAATCGAGCTTCGAGAAGTACCTGCGGGGCACGCCGGGCGTGGAAAAGGTGCAGGTGGACTCCCAGGGCCAGGTGCTCGGGTTGCTGAGCTACCGGCCCCCAGTCCCGGGCGACAACCTGGTCCTTTCCATCTCACTCAGCGACCAGCGAGCGGCGGTGCAGGCCCTGAACGACTGGGTGGTGAAAGCGCGGGGGATGACCGACAGTGTGAGCGGGCAGTTTTTCCGCGCTCCGGGCGCCTCCATGGTGGTGGAGGACCCTCGCAACGGGCAGATCCTGGCCCTGGCCACCTACCCCGATTACAACCCGGACGATTTTCTCGGCGGCATCAGCGAGGCCCGGTGGAAGTACTACAACAACCCGACCAACAATTTCCCCCTCATCGACCGGGCCATATCGACGGGTTACGCCCCTGGCTCCACCTGGAAGTTGGTCACGGCCACGGCCATGATGCGTTACGACCTGCGCTCGCCCTACGCCTACTACGACGACACCGGCACCTATTCCATCGGCGGGCAGAACTTTCACGACGACGACAACATCCCGCTGGGCGAGGTCGACCTGGCCACCGCCATCACCGAGTCGAGCGACACGTACTTCTACAGCCTGGGCGGCCAGTTCTGGCAGACCTATGACGCGGGCCGCAACCTGAAAGGCCCCGACCCGCTCCAGACCGTCGCCTCCGAGTACGGTCTTGGCCACTACAGCGGCATCGACCTGCCCGGTGAGGACCCCGGCATAGTCCCGGATGCGCAGGTGGTGGCCAGAGAGCACGCGCAGTACCCGAAGGACTACCCCGATTCCGTCTGGGAGCCTGGGTTCGAAGTCCAGGAGGCGATCGGTGAGGGCCAGGACTCCGTGACGCCGCTCCAGCTGGCCGATGCCTACTCCACGTTCGCCAACGGGGGGACCCTGTACGTGCCGGATATCGCCCTGGCGGTCGAGGCGCCGGGCCGGGCCGACCGGCCCAACGGCAAGATCATCAAGCTGTACCACCCGGAGGTGAAGAACCACGTACCGGTCCCGACGGGCTATGAGCGTCAGGTCATGCTGCAGGGCTTCGAAGGGGTCACGGCGGCCCCGGGCGGCACGGCCTACGATGCCTTTACGAGCTTTCCCTTGAGCCAGTACCCGATAGCGGGCAAGACGGGGACAGCCCAGGTCGACGATTACTGCGCCCCCTACACAACATGCGCGCCCGGTTCGCTCACTTGGCCGGCGTACAAGCAGGACACCTCCGTGTTCACCAGCTTCGCTCCGGCCACCTCCCCCCGCTTTGTCGTCGACGCCGTGTTCGAGCAGTCCGGGTACGGGGCGTCGGTGGCCGCACCTGCCGTCGAGCAGGAGTACATGAGCCTGTTCGGGCTGAACCGGCCGGCCCAGCAGGGCGGGTGCCAGCCGCCAGGGTCGACGACGTCGTCCGCCTCCACCACTGCCCCCGCCAGCGCCTCGGCGAGCACTACGTCGACGACGACGTGCTCCACGACAACCACTACGGGCTACGCTGCCGGCGGGACCGGGGCCAACGGCTGATGGCACTCACGACTATCTCGCCCGCCTCGCCGGGCGCCACCGCTGCGGTCCCGCGTCGCCCGGTGGCCAGCCCGGCGTGGCGCCATGTCGATGTACTGCTCATCCTGGCCGGCGCCGCTTTGACGGCGCTAGGGGTGCTCATGGTCTACTCCACGACCCGGGTCCCGCAGGCCGCCGCCGGTGCCAACCCCGAGTCGTACATGGTCAAGCAGGCCACGTACGCCGCGGTGGCGTTCGCCGCTTTCCTGGGCACGATCTTTTTCGATTACAAGCGGTACCTCACCTGGGCGCCGGTCCTCTACGTCGGCAGCATCCTGCTCCTGCTGGCCACGCTGGCCATCGGGCGGACGACACTGGGCGCCACCTCGTGGATCCAGGTCGGGAGCATCGAGGTCGAACCGGCCGAACTGGTCAAGGTCACGTTCATCATCTCCCTGGCGGCGCTGCTGGCCAGCCGCAAAGGCAATGTCACCGGCCGCGTGCTGGCCGTGGTGCTGGCGCTGTCGGTCCTGCCCTTCCTGCTCATCTATAAGCAGGACGCCCTCGGCAGTGCCATGGTCCTGGCCGTCGTGATGATCGGCATGCTCCTGATGGCGGGCACCAAGGGCCGGCACATGTTCGTCCTGGCCCTGGTGGCCGTGGTTGCCATTGGAGGCGTGTTCGAGACCGGCGTCCTGAAGCAGTACCAGAAAGACCGCCTCTTCACGTTCATCGAAGCGCCCAGTGGCGTGACGACGAACAACGACGCCAATAACCCCGGCGCCGCCTCCATCGAGTACAACCTGGACCAGTCCAAGGCGGCCATCGCCGACGGCGGCATCAGCGGCAAGGGCCTTTTCAAGGGGCCACAGACCAACCTGTCCTACGTCCCCAACCAGGACACCGACTTCATCTTCACCGCCATGGCCGAACAGTTCGGCTTTGTCGGCTCCGCCCTGCTGCTGGTGCTGTTCGCCATTGTCGTGTGGAGGTCCTGGCGGGCATCGCTCGTCTCACGCGACCTGGCCGGGACGCTCATCTGTGTAGGAGTGCTCAGCATGTTCATGTTCCAGGTCTTCGAAAATGTGGGCATGACCATGGGCATCATGCCGGTCGCCGGCATCACCCTGCCGTTCATGAGCTATGGCGGCTCCTCCATGGTCGTCGACTGGATAGCCATAGGCCTGGTCGTCAACGTGGGCATGCGCCGCTTCCTTTAGGCTCGCCAGCTCCGTTTCGAGTCAACGGTGCTGGCCAGCGCCGGCGCCGGCGCCCCAGGCCGGCATGCGTAGGGGGCCTCGCATGGCACAGTGAGCTTTGCGCGGCCGGGTAGCGATAACTTTTCCCGGCCCGGGTGCGCCTCGGCGGCAGCGGCGCCCAGCGGTTGGCCCACCGGTCTGGTTGTTTACTGTCTACTGACGCCATGGTTTGGGCCGGCGCTTAGCTTACGCTTAGGTGCCTTTCAGGTACTCCCCAGGTTTGGCGGTGCTTGGTCGCTACACTCGTAACTGAGATGACCTCGTTCGGGACAAGCGGCTCAGTTGCTCTCGGAGCAAACAGTTGAGCCGCCTGTGGTCCCGCCTTTGCAGAAGTCTTGCGAGAGGACGAGAAACGCGGGGGGCTGCC
>DATJUH010000125.1:0-6286 GCA_035502515.1 Acidimicrobiales bacterium | reverse complement strand
TGGGTCGGGCCACTTTGCTCAATTACGGAAGGACTGGCCGCGGCGAGAACGGCGGCGAAACGAGCCCGACGATCTGCGTGACTGACAGATCGTTGCCGAAGCCGGGATCGCGGTAGACGCCGATCTCCGAGTACTGTCCGGCGGCCAGATTGGCCACCTGGTTCAGGTAGCCGAAGATGATGCCGGTGCCACCCGAGTGTTCTTCGACGCCTCGTGGCGGCCTGTCTGCCCACGCGCACTGGCCCGGGCCCGGTGGCGCCGCACCGGCGCCCGTGCTGGCCCAGTCGAATACCGTTGTTGGCGTGGGCACTTGGGCGGTTGAGGTACTGAGCGGGCCCTGGCAATAGAGCGGGTAGGAGGGCTGGGTTGCCTCCATCGTAAAGACGCTCGCTGGGGCGGCAGTTGTGCTCACGACGATATGCGACGTCGTATTGGTGAAGTCGGTGAGGACGTGGAGGCTGGGGTCGTTGCCGATGCTCTGAGAAAAGCTGTTGGTCCGGGTGGAATAGGCCGTGCCCGCCATCGTCACCGCCGGCGAGAAATCGGTGAAAGCGGTCGACGTGCTGGAGACCTGGGGGCTTTGGTCCTCGATGACGAACTCGGCTGCCGGCCCGAACGTCATGCCCGCGATAGCCGGGACCGACCAGCACGGGGACCCATTGGCCGCCGTACAGTTCAAGATCGCGCCGGACCGGAGGTCCTCTAGGAAGGAGCAGCCGTAGCCACCAGTGACGTCGACGTTGCCCTGTGCGTCGCAGTACCAGTTCTCGGCATATATCTCGTCGCCCGGGTTGGGGCTAAAGTTGCCGCCGTAGCCGTTGCTGTGAGGGTCGCCGCAGCAGTACTCGCGCCAGGTACCGTACTCGGCTGCGTTCGAGGTCGTGTACAGACTGGCCCCGCTCTGTATCAGCCCCGAGCCGGTCCCGAAGCCGCCCAGGCCGTCCCAGATGGCGACCTCGGTAGTGCTGGTCTGGTCCCCGCCGGGGATCGCGGTGGGCACATTGAACGTCCCTTCGACGGCCGCGTAGGTGGGCGCACCCGTGATCGCGGTACCAGCCCAGGGCCCGCCACTTTGCGACGTTGCCGTGTGCGAATGGAGATCGGGCTCCTTTGCCGTTAGCATGCGCCCGTCCACCCTGGCCGCGGCGAGCCATCGCTCAAAAGCGGCGGGCGAGGTCCTGGCGTCGGGACGCAACCCATAACCGAGTTGGACCAGTTGCGCCTGGGTGAACCGCATCGGGTCACCGGTGAGCGGCGGGCGGTTCTTGCCGGGTTGGGCGGCGAGAGCGAGCGGCCGGGGAGCGAAGGTGGCTGCCGAGGCCAGGTTGACTGGGTACGAGAAGGCCTTTCCGGCGGAGTTGGTGCAACTGAGCGTGAGCCACTGCCCAGCCCCTCCGTTGCCGACCTTGACTGCGTAAAAGCGGGCATATCCGTCGCTGTTGGTAGCGACCGGGATCCCTTGTGCGGCAGGCGTCCCCGGCGGGTGCAGCTCGCATTGCAATCCTGGCATGGCCGCTACGGAGGCGGGCTCGTATTGTTTGGTGGCGGCGATCACCTGGGCCGCGACGGGCAAGGTTGGAGACAGGGGTGCGAAAAGCGCTGTCAAGCAGAAAAGGGTTGCCAAGCGGGTAAGGTTCCGCCAGCCAGACTTCCGCCCTCCCGTCGTGAGGTGCTTCATAATATTTTTCCTCCTCGATAGTGCGGTCGAATTTCGCGGGGCTTTGCCCCAAGGTGTCGTCTATGCGAGCGTCCGGGCGACAAACGAGCCTGGGCCCGAGCGGCGCGCGCCACAGGACAAGGCACCCCGAATTACTCGGTGCGGCAGCGGCTTGTACACCCTTTCCAGATAGCCGCTCGAATATCTAGAGATCCCTGCTCGGCGAATGATGCGATAACTTTGCTTGGCACTCGGAGGCGACCCGGCATCATGACGCGCGTCGCGCCTTGCCGCCGTTAGTCAAATCCCAGTCGTTGGCCTTGCGAGCAGGGCCCCCTCGCCGCTGGCATTCGACTGGCCGAATTGGCCAGTCGAACGGCTCTCGCTGGCCCAGGGAAGGTTAGCCGAAGAAACCGCGGCCGGAGCCTCGTTTGCAACCGAAGGCCAAATATTAAGGTCCGCCGGTGCTAGCAGGCGCCATCTGGGAACGCAGCTGCCGCGGGGTACTGGGGCCTGATAAAGACAGTCGCGACCGCTTGGTTGGGCTCAGCGGCGCGAGATGATCCCATGCTCGGATGCGCAGGGACGCCCAGGGACAAACAATCGAGGGCTCCTCTTTGTGGTCCATTTTGTCGAACCCGTTGAACCGCCCGGCAGGCGTCCTATGTACGTGTTCAGTCCCCGTACTGTTCTTCTCTGGGTGGGCGGCCCGAACGGCCCGCTCCCCCAAAGATTTATCGCCACCCAAGGAGATTTCTGTATGGCTTTGACGCTTGAGCTTCTTCGTGAATGCCTGAACAATGGCGAAGATGTGGCCGGGCATTGGCAGATCGAAGGTGGCCAGGTCCCGGATATCGACAAGCGGCTAGTGGGCAATTACTCCAGCGTGAAACGCGTCAGCTGCAGCACCAGGCAGCAGGACACCATCTTCCTCCTGGGCACGACGCCTCCCGAGAACATCACACTGGACGGGGCCCACGGCTTTACCAGCGGAGGTGAAGCGGGCAGCGTCAGCGCTGCTTCTGGAGCGATGGCCGTCCACATTGGCCATCAGTTCGCCCGCGTCAACACCGTGACGATCGTCTAGGTAGGGGTGGGCCGCTTCTCTACTTATCATCGGTACCTGGTCGTGAGCGGGTGCCGGCGCAACGTCGGGCCAAAGCCAGGGCCACCGCCCGGTGCCCTCCTCGCTTGGCTTAACTGCGACCGTCGCAGCTACCAGAGGATCACCTACATATCATGCGAAGTTAGGCATCTGATTGTCACATAACGCGCGCCCGATAATCCGCTGCTCTTCCAGCCGATAGTCGCACGTGACGGCACTTATTGGCGGTTGCTGTTGTGCCGCCCCGGGTTCGTTGCTTGACTTCGACCAGACGAGTACCTAAAGGCCGAGACCTGAGCGGCACGCTCGGCGCCCTCTCTATATGCTTGGTCCTCTTGGTGCGTTCGCACGCATCGTGGCGACATCTTTTTCGATTGGCAGCGGCGGCTCGGGCAGGGTGTTCGGCCCGGGAATGGTCGTTGATGTCTTTACCGGCCTTGCAGTGCGGCGGAGCTTCGCTCCGACACCGGCCACGGGCCCGTTCTTTTCGTAGTGGTGGGCATGATGGCGGTCTTCGGGCGGATCTCTCGCGCCCCGGTCGCTCTTATGCTGATAGTCGCCGATACGATTGGCAAGCGTCGGCCTGTTGGAGCTGGCGATGGTCGCCGTGACTATCGCTTGGTTCATTATCAGGAGCGCCAACGACAGCATCTACCGCTCGCAACCTCGCACACGTGAGGGCTCGCCTGCCGGCCGACTCCGTCCCGGCTTGTCCTCGCTTTAGCAACAGTGACGGTGGGCGAGCTCGCTACCCACCGAGCTTGATTTTGAAAGACACCTCATGGTCCCAGAAGCTCTGGCCGCGCTCGAGATCATCGTCGCCATGGCTGGCACTCTGCGTTCCGGCCCTTGCCCACGCAGGCTGCCGAACTGACATCGGAGACGGGGCTTAGTGGCGTTGCCCTCGGGCCCATGAGGCTCGCAGGGGTTTGTCCGCTGGCCCACATCGGCCTACGCCGGAGATTCCGTTACGATCCGATGGCGTTTACGCTGCGCCATTACCGTTCTGACCCGCTGGTGTCATCTTTTTTGCAAGTTGTTGGCCAGCATTCCTCGCCGCTTTCTTACCTGTTGCCACCGTTGCTCCCAGCTTCTCGTCAGGCCCGGCCCATCCGGAACTGGCACTGAGTAGAGCGAACACGTGTTCGGTAGAATCGACAGTCCGTGCGGGAGCAGATGATGTCGGCGGGGGTGACGTCTTTCCTGTGCGGTCGCTGTTCGAGGAGATAAGGCCGGACGCAGCCCTCGCCTTCCAGAGCCGCCCGGACGCGGCCAGGTTGTCCTCGCCCATGCCGGCAGCCCCGTGCCATCCGGCGGAGCGGTAGGGCGCCGCCGCGGCGATCACCAGAACAGCCTTCGCAGCCGGGAGCCGGGCGGCGCAGGCGAGGGCGTAGGGCCCGCCCCGGACCACCCGGCCACCAAGCACCGGTTGGCAGCTATGGCCTTCAGGACTGCGGTGGTGTCGGCGACTACGTCAACCACGACGCGACCCGGTTGGCGGGTCGAACCTCCATAGCCGGGCCTGGTCAACGACGTTGGGGCTCACAAGACGAGCTCGCCTTCACGCTTCGCGCTCGGCCTGTGCCACGGGCCCGCCTCCCGCTCGCCCAGCCCTATCGGAAAAGAGGCCAAGGAGCCTGACGCGCACCAGGCTCGTACCGTCACCCGGACTGTCACTGTGCACGCCTCGAGGCACAGCCGAATTATCTCATGGCCCTGCGGGGCCCACCGGCGAGTTCCCGCCCACGGAGGTCGTCGCCTCCTCGACAACCAGTGCTGCTGGACAGAGGGCCGAAGTCGGCCGGGAGACGACCAGGCGGACGGCTCGCCACACCGCCGCTGACCAAGGCTCGGCCAGCGGAGGTGGACGCAGCCGGTCGCCTACGACAACGGCCAGCTCGAGGTCCCATCGGCACTGCCTACCCGGCCGTTGAAGTGGTGCTAGGTCCCCAAGCCATCGAGGCTCTCTGACCTGGGCACTCAGGGCGGGAAGGTTTCGGGAACGGGGCCCCTTCATGATGGCGCCAGGAGCAACAAGCCCGGCAGGGCTCGAAAAGGAGCCGAGATGAAGAACGACGGTTCACTTGTTCACCAGGCAAGTTGGTCCCTCCGCTGGGCAACGCGCGCCGTGGACGCCTTGGCCCTCTGGGGGGCCATCAAGTCCAGTGCCGTCGACACGATGCCTATGTCGGACTACGTCACTCCCGGCTCCGTGGACGAACCCTGGCGGGGCCGTCTATTACGCCTCTTCGTTGTCCGAAGAGACAGGTGAAAGAGCATCGAGAGGGCGGCACATTCGACACTCGGGCTCGCCCCTCTCGCACTGTCGCTACCTGGCCATTCGACACTTCAGCTATGAGCTGGGCGAGAGCTCGCTGGGCTTCGCGCTTGCCGCCTCGCACTGTCCGGTTGACGTGGCGGGTCTTCCCGTTACTGCCTCGACCCGCCGAAAACCCTGATCAGCCAACGACCAGGTGTGCGCTCGACCGTTGTGCCCTGCATCAGCATCCTCCCGGCGCCTCGGTTGCGCATTGTTGCACTGCCGAGAGTACTGACACGGATGGGTAGCAGTGCCGGCGTTCCATTTAAGCTGGTCAAGCTAGGTGGGCCGGGAGGGATTCGAACCCCCGTAGGCATCAGCCGGCAGATTTACAGTCTGCTCCCATTGTCCGCTCGGGCACCGACCCAATGTTGCGCGGGCCCTCGGTTCTTAGGCCCTTGAGGCACATAACGCTAGCGTGTTGGGCATGCCTACGTTTGACGTGGTCTCGCAAGTGGACATGCAAGAGGTCCGCAACGCGGTCGATCAGGCGGCGCGCGAGCTGACCACCCGGTTCGACTTCAAGGGCACGGGATCCGAGATCGAGCTCTCTGGTCACGACCTGACGTTGCGTTCCTCGACCGAGGACCGCCTGAAGGCGGTAGTGCAGGTGCTCGAGGAAAAGCTCGTCCGGCGGAAGATTTCGCTGAAGGCCCTGGACTTCGGGAAGGTCGAGGAGGCCGCCAGAGGCACCGTCCGCCAGCAACTGACGATCAAAGCCGGGATCAACTCCGACCAGGCCCGTGCCATCAACAAGTTCATCAAGGACAAGGCGCCGAAAGGCGTCTCTTCCTCGGTCCAGGGAGACCAGGTCCGGGTGACGTCCAAAAAACGTGACGAGCTGCAGACAACCATCTCCGCCTTGAGAGACGAAGATTTCGGCATCCCCCTTCAGTTCGAGAACTTCCGAGATTAGTCCCGCTCCTATAGTCCTGTCAGCACGGCCCGGAACGGTCCAAGAGTCCTGAGCGACGCCCAGAGCCAGGCGCCTGTGCCGACCCGACCACCTAGAAACGGTGCGCCCACTCCTTGGAGCGCAGCCGCTCTATGCGCTTGTTCGTGGGCGGGTGGTCACTGAACCAGTTGCCGAAGCTCACCCGGCGGCCAGCCAGGGGGTTGACGATGAACAGGCAAGCCACCTCTTTCGGCACCGGCATTGGGATCTGCCTCGAGGCTGCGTCGAGCTTCTGTAGTGCTGACGCCA
>DATJUH010000124.1:0-4225 GCA_035502515.1 Acidimicrobiales bacterium | reverse complement strand
CGAAAAGAGGTTCACCCCCAACTTCGACCGCGCCTTCCGGGCGTGGGAGGCGACCGACCCGGCTGTCAACCCTCACGCCCCGCCCGGGCCGACCTACATGCCTCAGTACCGCCAGCCTCAAAAGGTCCAGGCCGCGGTACTAAACGCCAAGGCCACCGCCGACTACAACGCCGGCGAAAAGGATGGGGCCAACTCCGATAGCTACGTCCGGACCACGGTGTACCTGGCGACGGTCCTGTTCCTGGCCGGCATCGGGAGCCACTTCACCTACCGGAACATCCGCTATGGCCTCGCTGGCGTCGGCTCCGCCATCCTGCTCGTCGCCATCATCCTCCTGGCCGCGGCGCCCAAACCCGTATAAAAAACCCCTTTCGTGAAAGAGTGTGCCTCCCAAAGCGAGATCGTGGCCCAGTTTGGCTGTCCCCTCGGCAGCCTGTGCCCGGAACTCGACAAGCGCCCCGATGAGGCGTCGTCGTTGGCGGCCGCCGAGCTGATGAGGGCCCCGATCCAGTGGGCCGAAGTGCAGTTCCGGTCAATTGGCCGCCACGATGCTTACAACCTTGCTCTCGACCTGATGGCCGCCTACGAAGGCAACGGCCTGCTGACCAACACGTTGCGTGACCCGAGCGTCCTCGTCACGGCCGAACGTCGCCTGGCCCAGTGGATCGACTCACTCTGAGACGAGCTTGGGCCCCCCAACTAGCTTTTCGGCTTCCTGTCTGCCAGGTGCGGGCCAATCAGTGACAGGTCCGCTCGGCCAAACCGGTCACTGGCCCACATGGCCTGGTGCCAGTAGGGATAAATGAGCAACGGCCGGCTCATCGTCTCCAGGCGCCCGTGCTCTGCCGGCGACAGCTCCAGATCCGACGAGGCCAGGTTGTCCACCAGCTGCGCCTCTGTCCTCGCCCCCAGGACCAGGCTCGTCACGCCCGGCCGGGCCAGGAGCCATGCCAACGCCACCTGGGCGGCGGTCACGCCGTGGGCCGCCGCAATTTCGTGGAGCGCCTCCACGATGTCGTACAGCTTTTCCCGGTCGTGGACCGGAGGTTCCGGCCAGCCGCCGGTGTGGCGCGAGCCCTCCGGGTCGGGCGCGTCGCGGCGGTACTTGCCCGACAGCAGGCCGCCGGCGAGCGGGCTCCAGATCAACAACCCGAGGCCCTGATCGAGGGCGGTGGGGACGATGTCGTACTCCGCCGAACGCTCCAGTAAAGACAGGTAGACCTGGTTGCTGACGAGGGCCGGCAGGCGGTGGCGCTCGGCCGTTCCCTGTGCTTTCATGACCTGCCAACCGGCAAAGTTGGAGCAGCCTACATAGCGGACCTTCCCGCTGCGCATAAGAACGTCCAGAGCGTCAAGCGTTTCCTCCAGGGGCGTCTGACCGTCCCACCCGTGGAGCTGGTAGAGGTCGATGTGGTCCGTCTGCAGCCGCCGCAGGCTGGTCTCGCAAGCTTGCACCAAGTGATGGCGCGATGCACCGCTATCGTTCGGGCCAGGGCCTACGCGGGAGCGGGCCTTGGTGGCCAGCAGCGTGCGGTCTCGCCGGCCGGCCAACAGCTCGCCCACCATGGCCTCCGCCGCCCCTTTTGCGTACATGTCGGCCGTGTCGACCAGGTTCACCCCGGCATCGAGGGCCATGTCCAGCTGGCGGCGGGCGGCGGGCAGGTCGACTACTCCGCGCTGTTCATTGGTGTCCCCGAACGCCGCCGTCCCGAGGGCGAGGCACGACACCCTCAACCCCGACCGTCCAAGTTGCCTGTACTCCATAACGACGGCAGGGTAACAGGTTGCATGTCGACGGGCCCGCCCGGGGCCGCTCCGAGGGGGCCGTTATTCGCGCCCCTCACGGCCAGGTACGCCCCCGAAGGCCTCGCGGCCCCTACCCGCCCCGCCCGTAGCGGGCCCTGCCCGCCGGGGGACTGGGTACCAGGACCGTCGTTACAGTTAGGTTCTGGCACCCAAAGACGGTGGTGGCACCCAGAACTGGCCGAGCCACTCTCCATTGGGCCCTTTCGGCCCGGCCAAGCCGTATTTGGCAGACTCGTCGCCATGACAGCCGACGGAGGACCTACCATCAGCAGCCGGGTTTAATTGGCCCGGCCACCGAAAGGCGTGGAGCTGGCGGCTTTCTTGCCCACCGCCATTTGGGCCGGGCTCCTCCTGGCTCGCGGACGCTACTGGTCGACGAGCACGGGCTTGCCCCCTGTGGTCGCCCAGCCCGAAAAGTGGCCAGCAGTGGCGGTAATTGTGCCCGCCCGCAACGAGGCGGCCCTGCTGCCCCGGACTTTGCCTTCGCTCCTCGGGCAGGACTACCCCGGACAAGTGCGGGTTGTACTGGTGGACGACATGAGCACGGACGGCACCGCCGAGACGGCCATCGCGGTGGCCAAGGCGTCCGGCGCCCCCGTTTCCGTTGTAAGCGGCCGTCGACGGCCGCCCGGGTGGGCCGGGAAACCCTGGGCAATGGCCCAGGGGACCGAGTACGCGCTGGCTCGGGCCCAGGCGCCCGAGTGGCTCCTGTTCACCGATGCCGACATATGGCACCCTCCGTCTTCGCTGCGCGAGCTCGTCGCCGCAGCCATGTCGGACCACCGCGACGCCGTGTCCCTGATGGCCCGCCTGCCGGCGTCGAGCGCGTGGGAAAGCCTCTTACTGCCGGCGTTCGTCTACTTTTTTGCCCAGATCTACCCCTTCTCCTGGGTGAACGATAGGGCCCGACGGACGGCTGCCGCCGCCGGAGGGTGCATACTCGTGCGCACCGAGGCGCTCCGTACCGCCGGCGGCCTCGAGGCGGTGGCCGGCGCCACCATCGACGACGTCGCCATGGCCAAAGCCCTCAAGCGGTCGGGGCAGGAGATCTGGCTTGGCCTGGCCGGGGGGTGGGCGGCCCCCGACGTCAGCAGCCTGCGTTCGTACCCTCACCTGGCTGATATCTGGGAAATGGTCACCCGTAACGCCTACACCCAATTGCGCCATAACCCGGCGCTGCTGGCGGGGACGTTGGCCGGCCTGTTCTCCACTTATTTAGCGCCGCCGATATTCGGCATTTGGGGGGTGGTAGGCCGGCGGCCACCATTGGCTGCGGCCGGGCTCAGCGCCTGGGCGGCCATGGCCGCCAGCTACCTGCCCATGGCTCGCTACTACCGGACGTCGCCGGCCACGGCGGCGGCCTTGCCACTGACTGCCGCCTTATACGCGGCCATGACCTTCGACTCCGCCCGTCGTCACTACCAGGGCGCGGTGGCGTGGAAAGGCCGCCCCTTGCAAGACCGCGCCGGCGCTCCTATGTGCAGCTAGCTGCGCCCCTGGACGGGAGCCGGAGCGGCGCCGGCCACGACGGGTCGCGCCCGAGGTACCGCAACAATTCGGCCGCGGGGCCGGCGACGGCGTGCTGGAGGACCTGGGTGAGGTTCCAGTCGCAGCACGGGGTGGGCCGGGCGCCATCGGTGGCCGAGATCTCGGCGGCGGCGGATTGCAACGAGTCGAGCGACTCTGCGGTGACGTCCGGCAACTGCCGGGCACGGGCGGTGAACGGGTCCATCATGATGGCCCTCCTCAAAGACCGGTTCGTGGCGGGGTCATGCCTCGGCGGATTATGGCAGCGTTAGGCGGTGCGTGGTCGTTTTGCCCCCCAGCAGCGACAAAGTCAGTACACCGGCGACCTTGCCGCCGTTGACCTTGCCGCCGGCGAGTGAGCTCAGGATCTTGCCCGCCGGCGCTTTCCCGGCGAAGGGTACCGAAGCCGTATGCCCGGCTGCTATGGCAAAGCGGCCCTCGGCCAGAACGACGCTGTGCGCCGTCTTCGCCTTGCCTTCCTCAATCGTGACGGTTCCCGAACCGGTGCACTTTACGCTGGAACTGCAACCGATCTTGACTGCGACGGTAGACCCCTTGACCGTCGCCTGCCCGGCGACGCCGGTCAACTGGGGGACGTTGGCCACCACGTAATCGGGGTCGGTTTTGAAGGTCACGGTCACTTTCCCGTTGGCTGTCGCCACCCCTGCCGCCACTAGACCCCCGGCCGTAAGCAGGTACAGGGCGTCACCCGCCTTTAGCGACGGATCGGTGATGGTCAGCGTAATAGCGGTCCTGGCCGCCGGCGACGTCCCGTTGGGGGCCAGCCAGGACACGGCGTAGGAGACCAGGTAGGACTGCCCCGCGGGCAATTTGTCCTTTAGGGCCACCGGGTTTTTGACCGGGAAGACGTACATCTTGGTCCCCTCCGGCA
>DATJUH010000123.1:0-12956 GCA_035502515.1 Acidimicrobiales bacterium | reverse complement strand
CCGAGGCGGGGCCGGTCGACCCCCTGACAACCAACTCCGGGTGGAGCAGCACCATCTTGACCGGTGAGTCGCGCTCGGCCATTCGTTCGAGGAGGAGGTCGGCGGCGTGGGTACCGATATCGAAGTGCGGGATGCTCACGGTTGTCAGCGGCGGGCTCAACCTGTCCATGAAGGGCATATCGTTGAACCCGACGACCGAGACATCGTCGGGACAGCGCAGGCCAAGGGCCTCGAGGGCGCTGAAGCACCCGAGCGCCAGCATGTCGTTGCCGGCCACTATGGCCGTTGGACGAACTGGCTGGGCAAGGACCTCCGCCCCGCACCGCAGCCCCTCGGCGATCGAGAACCTGTATGCGAAAGACACTCGTGGTTTTTCCGGCTTCATGCCGTGGTCTTTCATGCTGGCGACGAAGCCGCGGTAGCGCTGGTATCCCGTCGACAGTGACTGCGGCCCGCCAACGTGGGCGATCTGGTGATGGCCCAGAGCCACGAGGTGCTCGATGACCAGGGCGATCCCCTCGCGGTCGTCGACAGAGACGGAGGAAAAGGCGCGGTCCTCCACGACCCGGTTTACGAGGACCACCGCCGTACCTCGCCGCCCCATTTCGGCCAGGAGAGGTTCGTGGCGCCGGGCAGTGGCCAGGACAAGGCCGTCGATCCTCCTCTCCAGCAAGCCGTCCAGGATTCGTCCTTCGCGCTCGATGTCGTTGTCTGTATTGGCGAGAAGGGTCATATAGCCTGCGGTCGACAGCCGCTCTTCCAGGCCCCTGACAATCGGCGGGAAGAGCGGGTTATTGATATCGGGGATAACGACGCCGACAGAGAACGTCCTTCTCGTCTTGAAACTGCGGGCCAGGTAATTCGGCTTGTAGCCGAGGGCGATGGCGGCCGCCTTAACCCGTTCGGCTGTCTCGGCCTTGACGAGGGACCGCGTGGCCTCGTTGAGCGCTCTCGACGCCGTCCCCGGGTGCACTGCCGCCCGGCGGGCGACGTCCCGAATTGTGGCTGTCCCGTCCGTCATCGGCCCACCCGTATCACGCCTTCGATAATGCCACCCTCCGGGCTGTCAAGTGCCAATGAACAGGTCGCCCTGTAAGCTGCGCGCCAGATGGAGGGATGCTGAACAGCTTATGGCTGGCATGGATATCCGGCTTTTATCCAGATAAAGGAATTGACCGGGGCCTGTCGTGACACGGGGAGAGCAATGACGACCACAACTGTAAATGGAGCCAGTTACGAGCTCGGTGATCGGCAAGGCACGCTCATCACTTTCTTGCGGGAGGACCTCGGCCTGACCGGGACCAAACCCGGGTGTGGCGAGGGAGAATGCGGCGCCTGTAGTGTGCTGGTCGACGGCGAGGCGGTGTTCTCGTGCCAGATAGACGCCGAGAAAGTGGCGGGCCGTTCGGTCACCACGATCGAAGGCCTCGGCGCCGGCGGTCATTTGCACCCCATCCAGCTGGCCCTGGCCGAAGAAAGGGCGTCGCAGTGCGGCTACTGCACCCCCGGCATGGCCATCCGCGGAGCAGCCCTGCTGGCTCAATGCCCGGAGCCCGAGCCCGAGCGCATCGTTGAGGCCCTCAGTCCCAACCTGTGCCGTTGCGGTTGCTACCGCCGGATCCTGAGCGCGGTGGCGAGGGCCTCGTCGGCGGTCAAGGCCAATGCCGCCGAGGACGGGGCCGGCGAGGACGGGGCCATGAGCGGGAACGGCGCCATGAGCGGGAACCGCGAGGCCAGTGGCCGGGAGTCTGTCACCGGAAACGGCGGGCACGATCTCGCCGGACTGGGCCGGCTTCGTCGGCCCCGGCGGCCCTGGGACCTGTGCGAACCAGATCAACGGGAGTGGTCCAGCCTGCTCGGGGATGGGCTGGTCGTGGTGTGGCCACCACCGGAGCCGGCGGCCGGGGCGGGGCCGGTCAAAGCGGGGCCGGCGGGGGGCGGTGCATGGTTGCATATCTCGCCATCCGGGCAGGTGACGGCGTTCAGCGGCAAGGTCGACGTCGGCCAGGACAATGCCACCGCCTTTCGGCTGCTGGTGGCGGAGGAGTTGGGGACCGAGGCCGGTGACGTGCGCATTGTGCAGGGTGACACGGATCTGTGCCCGTACGACGGCGGGACGGTCGGGAGCCGGTCCATGCCGGACGCCGGCGAGGCCCTGCGACGCGCTGCTGCCGGCGCTCGGGCCCTGCTTGGCGGGCGGGTGGCAAAAGGCGAGCCGGCAGGCCCGCCTTTCGGGGACGAGGGCGTCGGTGACGGGGGCGTCCCGGAGGGGTGCCTCCGGGTCGAAGTCCTGCGGGCCGAGCCGCCGCTCCGCCCCCACACGCAGAGACGCCTGGTCGGCCAGCCCGGCCCCGGACCGTCGCGCCTGGACGCCGTAACGGGCCGGCGCCGCTATGTGTCGGACCTCGAATTGCCAGGCATGCTGTCAGGCGCAGTGTTGCGTCCCCCTGTACAGGGCGCCACGTTGAGGCAAGTCGACGGCGCCGCCGCCGAGCGTCTGGCCGGCGTGACCGTCATCAACGAGGCTGGCTTTGTCGGTGTGACGGCCGCTCGGCCGGTGAAGGCGAGGCAGGCATTGGACCTGGTGAGGGCCGAATGGGACCTCCCCGAAGCGGTCGAGGGGGACCTGGCCGGTTACCTTCGCACCCACCCCGTCGCCGACACCGGGTGGCCGGGGGCCGTCGACGAGCACTTCGGCGACGTCGGCGCCGCCCTCGACGCGGCGGCGAAAAGGCTGGATGCCACGTACACGACTTCGTACATCGCCCACGTGCCCCTCGAGACCCGGGCGGCGTTGGCGACCTGGGACAGCGGACGTTTGACGGTCTGGACCGGTACGCAACGGCCGTTCCCCGTGCGCCGTTACGTGGCGGACGAATTGAACATGGACGAAGCCGACGTCCGGGTAATCGTCCCTCCGACAGGGGCCGGCTTTGGTGGCAAACACGACGGCACCGTGGCCCTCGAAGCGGCCCGCCTGGCCCGTGCTGCCGGCCGTCCGGTCAAAGTGCACTGGAGCCGGGCGGAGGAGTTCCAGTCGGGGTACCTGCGGCCGATGGCGGTGATCGACATCCGGGCCGGGCTCGACGGCTCGGGCCGGATCTCGGCGTGGGATTTCCTCGACGTCAACGCCGGGCCGGCCGCCCTCGGCTTCCCGTACTCGACGCCCAACCAGCACCTGCGGTTCCAGCCCACCGCTTCTCCCGTGGCTCAGGGCGCCTACCGCGCACTCGGCGCCAGTGCGAACAACTTCGCCCGGGAGTGCCACATCGATGAGTTGGCGTACGCAGCCGGCACGGGCCCGGTCGAGTTCCGCTTACGCCACCTCGACGACGAACGGTTGCGCACCGTGCTCGAGGCGGCGATGGACCGCCTGGGTTGGGCCGGCCGTCATAACGGGGCTGGGTCGAGCGGGCCCGGGCCAAACGGCAGCGGTGCCAACGCCGCCGGGCCAGGCACTGGTCATGGCATCGCCATCGGGATGGAAAAGGGCGGCCGGGTGGCCACGGGCGCCGAGGTGATAGCGAGCGAGGACGGCACCGTACGGGTAACCCGGATCGTGAGCGCCTACGAGTGCGGCGCCATTGTCAACCGCGACACCGTTATCAACCAGGTGGACGGGGCGGCGGCGATGGCCCTCGGGGGTGCGTTGTTCGAGTCCGTCCCGCTGAAGGGCGGCCGGCTCGGACCAATTTCCCTCTCCCGTTACCGGGTGGCGCGTTTTGGCGATATACCGCCGATCGACGTCGTGCTGGTCGACCGGCCGGACCTTCCGTCCGCCGGGGCAGGAGAAACGCCGATGATCGCCGTAGCCCCGGCCGTTGCCAACGCCATATTCGCGGCGACAGGCCGGCGGCTGCGGTCCCTCCCGCTCGTGCCGGGCGCGAAAATCCCGGCGCCGGTAATCGAAAAATCAGCCGCCCACCGTTAGGGCTACTGGGGCGGGTGTTTGCGAGTGGGACTTTGCTGCGGAGCGCCGCTTTCCTTTCAATTTGCTGCCGACGCCGATCGGAAATTGACCGCGGCCTACGCCGGCCAGTGACACCATTGACAGGTGGCAACTGACGAGAGGGGCACGGGGGCCGAGCGCTACGGCGAGACGTGGGCAGACATTTACGACGACTGGCATGCTTTTTTGGCCCCTACTGAGGCACAATTATCTCTGCTGGCCGAACTGGCCGGCTCTGGCCGGGCGTTGGAACTCGGGATCGGCACTGGACGCGTCGCCCTCCGGTTGGCGGCTCGCGGCGTAAAGATAGAGGGTGTCGACGCGTCGACGTCGATGGTCGCCTGTCTCCGCGCCAAGCCCGGCGGCGAGACGGTACCGGTCGCCATCGCCGACATGGCCGACCTGGCGGCCGACGGCGAGTTCCGGCTCGTATATGTCGTTTTCAACACGTTCTTCTGCATTCTGACCCAGGAGGACCAGGCGGGCTGCTTCGAGCGAGTGGCGGCCGCGCTCGAACCGGGGGGCGCCTTCCTGATCGAATGTTTTGTGCCCGACCTCAGCCGGTTTGACCGGGGCCAATCGCTGCGCACCATGCGCAGCGATGACGGCGATGTGCGCATCGAGGCCACCCGTCACGACAGCGTGGACCAAAGAGTCCACAGCAACGTCATACAGATCATTGACGGTACGGTATCAGTACGCCCGCTCCAGCTCAGGTACGCGTGGCCGGCCGAGCTCGACCTCATGGCCAAGCTGGCCGGGCTCCGCCTCGAGCACCGCTGGGGCGGATGGGCACAGGAACCCTTTGACGCCTCCAGCGTCAGGCATGTCTCCGTCTACGGGAAATAACCAGCAGGAAGCGGGGAACGCTGGAACGGGGCTCCGGGCTCGACACGCATACGACTTTTATTCGAAAAACGAGCAATACTCCCTACAGACGGGGCGGGCGCGTCGAAACATGCAACTAGCGAGGCATTAAAGGAGGGGGTTAGTACGTACTTTTATACGCCGAGGACGGCGGGCTGAGCCCGAGGGCACAGTCGCCCTCCCGAGCCGGCGGCCAGCGGGTCCAACTGATGGCCGGGGTCAAAGGCCCCCCGCCGCGTGCTCCTCCAGGCGGCGGAAGAGGTCCGAAAAGATGGGGTCGCGCTGAACGTACGTCACCTCGGAGACGAGGTGACGGCCGGCGTCCCGGGACCACGTCAGTTGATCGGTCAGGACGGGGCTCGGCGTCAGTACCGAGGTCGTCCAGGATGGCTCCAGCAGCCAGGCCGTTGCGGCCAGATCCCAGATGACCTTCGATACGCCGGGGCGGTCCTCGACGTGCCCGGCGTAACGTTCCGCCAGAAATTGACCGGCTTTTCCGGCCGGCCGGACGTACTGCTCGATCTCGGCCCGTGTCGTGCTCAGATGGTCAGCCCCGTTGAAGCAGGGGACGTGCACCAGCGCCACTCCCGAGTCGAACAGCACCCGCGACGCCCGCAAGTCCTGCTCGAGGTTGAACTCCCGGGCAGTTGGCCACGAGAACGAATTGCCGCCCAGCCACACGACCACGACCCGCTCGACAATGTCGGGGGCGACCAACAATGCGGCACTGACGTTGGTCGGTGCGCCGATAGTCACGATGTAGAGAGGTTCGTCACCTCCGGAGCGGGCCCGCTCAATAAGGTCCCGGGTGGCCGGCGAGGGCGCGTCAACGGTCCCGTCAGTCAGCCAGTCGGTAGCACCCTCGAGCACCGGCGTCCCGGTATGCCCGAGTACATCGAGAACCCTATGTATTTCCTCGTAGCTCTGGCGCATGCCATCTCCGGGCGCCGTCTGTGGATTGCGGAACGGAGCCGCGTTTATGGCCTCCAGCCGCGCTCGGTCCGCTGACAGCACTGCGTGGACGATGGCGAACTGGTCGTCGATCTCGTTGTAGGCATCCGTATCGAGCACCATGCGCGGTCGCCAGGACGCGTCGCTCCTCCGCGACGTAAGTAACCGAACCCGCCCCTCATCAGATCCCCGTGCCTCCACGCTTGTAGATTACGCAGTGGGCCGGGCCGGCAAGTGGGCCGGAAAACCGGGCCAAAATGTTTGACTGCGAGCGAAAAGGGTAGGACTGCCGGTGGCGTCCACTCCTCAGGGTGCCGGCGTGAGGAGTTTGGCGGCGCCTTAGTTGAACCCGTTGGCCTGGACCGGGACTTGGACCCGGGCCGACGGGCTTCGACTGTTTTGGCCGGAGTTTTTCGTGGCGACCCCGCCCGGCCTTAGTGCCCTTACAGTGCCCTTACTGAGTGAAGCCCACGGCCACCCGTTCGACTTGAGCCGTAGCCAGGTTGAGCCGGACCACGTCGTCATCGAAGACGGCGATGGCGCTGACCGGGATGGCCACCGTCTTGTGGCCCCACAGGAAGCGCTCCTCGCTCACGAGGACGGACGAGACGCGGTGATCGTCGCCGGTGGTGAGCAGCCCGCCGACTGCCCCGACGGCGCCATCGGTGGCCAGGACCTGAGTGGCCGGTCCCAGACCCTCCTCGCCGGTCGGTAAGACCTCGCGCACCTCGGTCTTCGGTAACGGGTAGCTGTGCAGGAATATGTAGCCGGCGGTCAGGTCTTGAACGACCTCCGTGCTTTCCGCCCGGGGGAGTGAACTGAAGGCGGCCAGGTCAGAGGCCAGGTGAACGACGTCGTCCGTCGACGCCACCAGCTCTATCGGGACGAGCCGGCCGAGCCCGATGCGGCCCTCGGGCTCGACGACCAGGTGCGTGACCTGCGGCCCGTCCGGTAGTACGACCAGGGTGTGCAGCACTCCGCAGTCGCCGTCGTTGCAGGTCACCTTCGCTCCAAGCACAAAGTGCGTCTCCGGCATGGCACCAACGGTAGTCAGCCCTGACCCGGCCACGGGCTCCCATCCAGGCGTGCCGGCGGGAGGACGGGCCCGCCACCCTGGCCAGATCGCGACGGCCAGGACGGCCAATAAGAACGGACGGACGGGCCCCGTTAGCCGACCGACGTCGAGCCGCCCGTTACGCTAGGCAATGTGACCGTTACCGAAGAACGTCAGGCGCCCGAGCGCTGGAGGGCCGAGTGGGCGGAACTGTACACCGAGGTCGTGACCTCGGGCTTGTGCACAGGATGCGCGGCGTGCATTGTCGCCTGCCCCCACGACGTGCTTGGTTACGACACCGAAGCCGGGGCCTATAAGCCGTTCCACCTGGAAGAGGAACTCGGCCCCGGAGGCTGCACGCACGGGCTACGCGGATGTACGAGCTGCACACGGGCCTGCCCCCGGTTCAGGAACTGGGAAACCGAAGCCGATACCTTCCTTTTCGGTCGCCCCCGGTTGCCTGAAGAGCAGTCGGGTGTGGCCAAGACGGTGTTGCTGGCGCGCGCCACCGACCCCGAGCTCGTTACCTCCGGCCAGGACGGCGGCGTCGTGTCGGCCATCCTGCTGTGGTGCCTCGAACATGACCGCATAGACGCCGCCCTCGTCTCGGGCCTCGAGGGTGACGGGTCGGGCTGGCGGGCCGTCCCGGCCGTGGCCCGTACTCGTGAAGAGGTCCTGTCGACAGCCGGTTCCCGGTACACCTACTCGGCCAACACTCTCGCCTACGGCGAGGCTGTCGCCGGCGGTGGCGAACGCTTCGCCCTCGTAGGCATGGGGTGCCAGGCCTCGGCGCCGGTGGTCATGAAATCCCGCAAGGCCGGCAAGGTCGGCCGGCGCCTCGGGCTGTCGATCGGGCTGATGTGCTCGAAGACTTTCGACGACTCGATATTCGAGGAGTTCTTCGAAGCCAAGTACGGCCTGGCCCGGCCGGACATTGCCAAGATAAACATCAAAGGCGTCTTCCAGATCTGGTGCCGGGACGGCTCCTACCACGAGGTGCCCCTGAAGGAAGGGCATGCGTGGACCCGTGAGGGCTGCAAGTCCTGCCCCGACTTCGCCGCGGAGCACGCCGACATTTCCACCGGTGGCATCGGAGAGTTGAAGGACTGGACCCTCACGGTCATCCGCAGCGACCTCGGCCAGGAGATCATCGACGAAATGGTGGCCGGAGGCGTCATCGAAGTCCGGCCCGGCGAAGACGACCCGGCCGCCCTGGCCCTGATGGGCAGGCTGTCGACTTCCTCCCGCCGGCGCTGGCCGGTCACCGCCGTGGCTGCCCCGAGAGAGGGCGTACCGCCGCCGAAGGCCGCCAAGGTGACTACCGCCGCCCCCGGAGGAGCCCCGGCCCCGGCGACGGGCGCACACTGACCGGGCCGGCGCGCCCCGGACTACGCGGCCGACCTGCTAAGTTAGCAACCCGCCATGGGATCTCTGATCAAGAAGCGCCGTAAGCGGATGCGCAAAAAGAAGCACAAGAAGATGTTGAAGGCCACACGGTGGCAAAGGCGGGCCGGCAAGTAGCCTCCGATTAGGCCGTATTTATGGCTGTTCCCATGGCGTCAGCGTAGGCAGTCACCGGTGTCCTCATAGCGGGCGACGCGGACAACCAGCCGTTCGGGGGCCGGGTGTTCGCCCTCTACAAACCACGTCGAGCCGCTCCCGGCGAGACGGGGCTGCTGGCCCGTGCCCTGCCCGAGGTGGTCCCGCCACTTTGCCAACCGGGGTTCGACCCGTAGCGCCGCCGGTTCGAGGTCGTTGAGGCTGTCCGAGACCGGGCCACCCAACTCGTCCCAGGCCTGGTAAACCTGCGCCGTAGACACCCCGAAAGGAGGCACGAGCAGCGTATAAGCCCGGCCCGCCACCTCCTCGAAAGGCAACCGGTCGAGTACCTCCCCTACTCCACTGACCCTGGCCCGCCCCCGGCCGGCCAGGCAGAAGGGGACGTCCGAACCCAGCTTGAGGGCGGCTTCCAGCCCGGCCGGCCCGGTGGCGCCCGCCCACCGCAGTACGGCGGCCGCATCGGCCGACCCCCCTCCCAGCCCGGCGCCGGCCGGGATCCGTTTGACCAGACGGACATGCGCCTGCCGGCCGGTTATGGCCAGAGCCCGCGTCACGAGGTTGGCGGCGCCTGTCGGGACCTCGTTGCACCCGTCCGCCTCCAGGTCGACTTCGAGGCCGTCGCCCGGAGAGAAATAAACGGTGTCCGCCAGGTCGACAGTGACCATCTCGGCGTCGAGCAGGTGGTAACCGTCGGGCCGCACCCCGGCGATGCGCAGTGAAAGCGTCAGTTTGGCCAGGGCCGGCAGCGCAACAGTGCCCGAAACGGCCCTGCCGGCAGCCCTACTCTCCCCCACTGCATCTCCCATCGGCGCCAAGCTGGCGCCCCCCCGGCTCAGCGGCGGCTATCGCCGCCGCCAACCGGCCCCAGTCGGCCACCGACAATTCCTGAGGCCTGGACCGGCCGTCGATGCCGGCCACCGCAAAGACGCTCTCCGGCACCGCCAACCCGGCCAGAGAACGCCGGAGCATCTTCCGGCGTTGGCCAAAGGCCGCCCTTGCCAGGCTGAACAGCACCTCCGGGGCGACGAGGTCCGGGTCTACCGCGGGCACCGGCCGCCGGCGCAGGCTGACGAGGGCGGAACCTACCTTCGGTCGTGGCACGAAGACCGATGATGGCACGGTCCCCACCAGTGCCGCGTCTGCCCAGTAGGCGACCTTCACGGATACGGCGCCGTAGGCGGGGCTCCCCGGGGTGGCCGCCAGACGTCGGGCCACCTCGTCCTGCACCATGACGAGCATGCGTTCCACTGCGGTCACCTCGTCCAGGACGTCGGCCACGAGGGGCGTGGCCACGTTGTAGGGAAGGTTGGCCACCAGCGCCCAGCTGCCCTCCGGCCCCAGCAGGTGCGCCCAGTCGATGTGCATGGCGTCGGCCTCGACCACCTCGACCGGTGCGCCCGGAGCCCGCTCGTCCAGCACCTTCCTGAGAACGGGTACGAGCCAGCGGTCGCGTTCGACGGCGGTGACGGAAGCTCCCGTTTCGAGCAGGGCAAGCGTGAGCGACCCCAGGCCGGCGCCGATTTCGACCACCCGGTCTTCCGGGCCGACGCCGGCCAGGCGGGCTATGCGGCGGACGGTGTTGGGGTCGGCGACGAAGTTCTGGCCCAGAGCACGGCTCGGCGAGATCTTGTTTTCCTCCAGCAGCCGGAGCACCTCGGGCCGGGAAAGGGTCACCAACTCCATCCTGGACCGGGCCCGCCGGCACAAGCCCGGCCGGCGCCGCGGGAGACCTCTTCCGCCGCTGTGGGCCGCCTATTTTCCCTCCGCTTCAACCCTCCAGCCCGAACACTTCGGCCGCCGCCGCCCAGCTCGCCTCCTCGATGTCCGCCACGTCCAACCCCTTGGCGGCGGCCACGCCGGCCCCGACGAGCGGCACATAAGCAGGTGTGTTGGGCCGGCCCCGGTGCGGTACTGGCGCCAGATAAGGCGAGTCGGTCTCGACCAGCATGCGGTCGAGAGGGCAAAGGGCGGCGGCGGCGCGGATGTCGCCGGCGTTCTTGAACGTCACGATCCCGCTGAATGACAACCAGGCCCCGAGGCCGAGGCCAACCCGGGCTTCGGCCGGTCCGCCCGTGAAGCAGTGAAAAATGGTGTGAGGAGGCACTCCCTCGGACCTCAGGATGGCGAAGGTGTCTTCCCACGCCTCCCTGGTATGGACCACGAGGGCCAACCCGTGCTGATTGGCCAACGCCACCTGGGCGGCAAATGCATCCCGTTGGGCGGGCCGGGGGGAGAAATCGTAGTGGTAGTCGAGGCCACACTCGCCTATCGCCACCAGCTTGGGCTGGCCCTGGACAAGCGCTTCCACGGAAGCCACACCCTGGCTGGCCTCGTGAGGGTGAAGACCGACGGTGGCCCAGACCCCGTCGTTCTCAGCCGCCACTCGCAACGCCGCCGCTGACTGCTCGGCGTCCGTCCCGACATCGACCAGCCGCGTGACACCGGCCGCTTTCGCCTGGTCGATGGCGTCGGGCGCTACACCCTCATAAGGGATGTGACAGTGGCTGTCGCACCACACTTACGTGCTGCCATAGATGCGTCGGGAACGAAGTGAAGAAGAGACGGCGGCCGCTCCCTCCGGTAGGTTTCGGAAAAGCGCCCGCCGGCATGGCTTTTTGCGGCGACGCCGGGTGCGGACGGCCGCCGTCTCTCTCACGTAGTTCCCGAAGCCTCTGTAAGCCGGGGGAACAGAGGTGCCCCTCGTTCCACCGGTAACCCGCCCGGGTACCCGCCCCACTTGGCCGCATCGGGAAGCCTGGCGCCGGCCGGTGAACCAGCCAGGCCGATGCGCCGCCAGATCTCCGAGGGGGAGCGGGTGAGAGCCGGGCTGGCCAGTACGGCTACGACCCGCAGCACTTCGAGGGCGTCGCCGAGGACGGCGTCGACCTCGGGGCCGGGCTCAGCTCGCCAGGGCTCAGCTACCTCGAGTGCGGAATTGGCTGCCCGGACCAGCCGCCAGGTCGCTTCCAGAGCGTCGCTCGGGGCGATCTGTTCCCAGGCCAGAGCGGCCGTCTCGTATACCTCGGCGGCCAGGTCGGCCAAGGGGCTGTCGGGACGGGGAGCCGGCCCGATGCCGCCGCACTTTTGCTGGACGACGGCGCTCACCCGGGCCAGCAGGTTGCCCAGGTTGTTGGCCAGGTCCGAGTTGTAACGGGCGACCATGGCCTCATACGAAAAATCGCCATCGGGGCCGAATTGCTGGTCCCGCAAGAAGTGGTAACGGAAGCCGTCCACGCCGAAGTCGGGCACCAGGCCTGCCGGTGAGATCTGGTTGAAAGCGGTCTTGGACATTTTCTCGCCGCCCACGAGCAAATACCCGTGGACGCCAATACGGTGCGGCGGGTCGATCCCGGCAGCCATGCACAGGGCGGGCCAATAAACGCAGTGGAAGCGCAATATGTCTTTGCCGATCAAATGGTGGACGGCGGGCCACCATTTCTCGAACCGGGCGATGTCCTGCCCGTAGCCCACGGCGGTGACGTAATTGATGAGGGCGTCGTACCACACGTAAAAGACATGTCCGCTGTCCCACGGGACCCGCACTCCCCAATCGAGGGAGGTGCGCGTAACGGAAATGTCTTGTAGGCCGCCCTTTATCAACCCCAGCGCTTCATTTCGCCTGGACTCGGGGGTAACCGCGTCGGGATTTTTCGCGTACCATTCTAGGAGGCGGTCGGAAAAGGCTGATAGGCGGAAAAAGTAGTTCTGTTCCTTGAGCAATTCGACAGGCCGGTGGTGCACCGGGCACAGCCCGTCGACGAGGTCGGCTTCGGTGTAGTAGGCCTCGCAGGCGACGCAATAAAGGCCCTCGTAGGTCCCGAGCGTTATCCAGCCGTTGTCGTAAACGGCTTGCATCAGAGCACTGACGGCCTGATGGTGACGCGGCTCGGTGGTACGGATGAAGTCGTCGTTGGAGATGTCGAGCAGTTCCCAGGCGTCCCGGAAACGGGCGCTGTAAATGTCGGCCTGCTCCTGAGGGTTGAGCCCGTTCGCCTCCGCCGAACGCTTCACTTTCAGCCCATGTTCATCGGTACCGGTCAAGAAGAAAACGTCCTCGCCCAGCAGACGGTGCCACCGGGCCAGGGCATCGGCCGTGACGGTGGTGTACGCATGACCGATATGGGGCGCGTCGTTGACGTAGTAGATGGGCGTGGTGACATAGAAGCGGGCCACCCGCCCAGGGTACCTGGGACTATGTCGTGGCCGCCGGTGGTTTAGGCATCGCTCTCGTCGGTCTCGTCGTTGACGTCACCGTCGTCGGTCTCGTCGGTCTCGTCGGTCTCGTCGGTCTCGTCGGTCTCGTCGGTTTCGTCGGTTTCATGAGCGGGCCGGCCCGTTGCCGCCGAGAACGGTCCCAGCACCATCACATACTCGCCCCGCGGCTTTGTGCCCCGCGCCCGCTCGGCTGCCTCGGCGGTGGTCGTCCGCCACACCTCCTCGTGGACTTTGGTCAATTCACGGCACACCGCGATCGGCCGGTCGGGGCCGCATACCGAAAGCAGGTCGTCGAGAGACCGCTGGAGCCGGTGGGGTGACTCGAAAATGATCAGGGCGCGCTCGGTCTCGCCGGCGACG
>DATJUH010000122.1:0-14022 GCA_035502515.1 Acidimicrobiales bacterium | reverse complement strand
TCAGCGAGATGGGTGTGCCGGCCGGCTCCGTCCAGCAGGTGGCCAGGTCTACCGGGGCCAAGGTGGCCAGCCTCAACCCTCTCGAACTGGCCCCGGAGCCGGGAGGGGGGGCCCCGCTCAGCTACTTTGCGGTCATGGAGTACGACCTCACTGCGCTCGAGGGCCCACTGGCCTGCGACACCACCGGTAACATCTAGGTGGCGGGATAAATGCTCGGAGAACAAGTGAACAAGAACGGGCGGCCGCCGGCTCCGGGAAGGTCGGGGAACGTGCCCGCGGGCACGGCTTTTTGCGGCGCTAACCGGACCGGGCGGACGCCGCTTCTGCCGCAGCCCCGGATCCTCTGTAAATGAGGTTCTACCTCGACCAACCGATCGCGGTGAGCGCCGAGGCGGCGGAGGCTGCGTTTGTGGACCCGGCCTTCTACCAGAGCCTGGGTGAGCTGGGGGGCATTTCTGCCCCGGAGGTGCGTTCTTTTTCCCAGAGCCCCGGCCACGTGCACATGGAGCTCGGTTACCGGTTTGCCGGCCAGCTCAACGGCCCGGCCAAGCGGATCCTCGACCCCGAGAAGATCACCTGGTCGCAGGTGACCGACGTCGACCTGCCGAACCGGCGGACCGAGGTGCGCATGGTCCCTGACAACTACCAGGGGCTTCTGTCCTTCAGCGGCTGGTACGAACTGCGCCGCGAGGGCGACGACAATTGCACCCAGCACTTCGAGGGCGACCTGCGAGTCCGCCTCCCTCTGCTCGGCCCACTGGCCGAACGGGCCATCGGCGGCAGCATCCGCCAGAACCTCGCCGAAACGGCCCACCTGGTCGAACGGTATGTCAATGCCGGGAACACCGGCAACCAGGACGAGGGCAACGAGGGGGCCCAGGGCTCAGGGGCCAAGGGCTCAGGGGCAAGGGCCTCAGGGGCAAGGGCCCCAGGGGCTGAGGGGCCAGCGACTGAGGGCTCAGGGGCCGAGGGCTCAGCGACTGAGGGGGCCAAGCCGCGCTCCGACGGGGATGACTGACGCCCCTGGGCCGCCGGGCACGCCCGACAGCGTCGAGAACGTACTCGCCGCTCATCTCCAAACGTGGCCCGGTGAGGCCGCCGCCGGCGTGGTGGCTCTCCGCTACCCGTCCCACGGCCCCGAAGTGGTGGCGGCGTACGGGCCGGCCGACGAGACGTTCCAATGGGCCTCAGTGACAAAACTTCTCGTATCGCTGGCCAGCCTGGTGGCGGTCGAAGAGGGCATCGTCAGCCTGGTGGACGCGGCCGGGCCGCCAGGGTCGACCTTCTCCCATCTCCTGTCCCATGCGTCCGGCTTGCCTTTCGAGGGGACGACGCCCCTGACGGCCCCGGGCCGCCGGCGCATCTATTCCAACGCCGGCATCGAGGTGGCCGTAACCTACCTAGGGACGGCGGCCGGTATGCCCGCCCGCGAGTACTTGAAAACCGGTGTGCTCGAGCCACTGGATATGGGCCGGACCGTCGTGGATGGGTCGCCTGCTCACGGGGCCCGGGGGCCTCTCGGCGATTTACTGGCCCTCTGTGGCGAGCTTCTCTCCCCGGACCTCATCAGCACCGACACGTTGCGAAATGCGACCGCCGTCGCTTGGCCCGGTCTCGCCGGCGTAGTACCCGGGTTCGGGCGCTACGACCCGTGCGACTGGGGGCTCGGGCCGGAGGTGCGCAGCCACAAGTCCCCGCACTGGACGGGGACCGCTAATTCTCCGGCTACTTTCGGCCATTTCGGCCAGTCCGGTGCGTTCCTGTGGGTCGACCCCGTCGTCAACCTGGCCCTTGCGGCCTTGAGCCGCGAGCCCTTCGGGCCCTGGGCCAGGCAATCGTGGCCGGCTCTGTCCGACGCCGTGCTCGCCGCCTTCGGGCACGAGACCAAGCTGCAGCCCGAGGCCGCCGGCCACTGAGCGTCAGGGAACGGCCAGGGGCGGCAGTTCCTGTTCCAAGGTCAGGACTTCGGCCATCAGGTCACCACGGCGCTCGACGCGGTCGACCACGTCCTTCCATTCGAAACGCAGCCGGTCAGCCTGGCCGGCCGACAAAGCATCCTCGAGTTCGTCCCAGGTGACCGGCGTCGACACGGTGGGCTCGGGCCGCGCCCGCAACGAGTAAACGGAGATGGTGGTTTTGGTTTCCGTGTTCTGGCTCCAGTCGATCAGCACCTTGCCCGCTCGCGCTGCCCGTTGCTGATAGGAGACGACCAGGTCAGGGTGCCTTTTTTCGAGCAACTGCGCCACCGCTTTGGCAAAGGGCGCCGAGCCGTCGTACCTCGCCCCGCTGTTCAAGGGCACATAAAGCTGAAGCCCCTTGCTACCCGATGTTTTTGCCCATGCCTTCAAGCGCAATTGGGCCAGGAGATCCCTTATGAGCAGGGATACCCGAGCGCACGCCATCACATCGGCCGGCTCACCCGGGTCAAGGTCGAACACAACCGACGTCGGCGACCCCAGGTCCGGTTTTGTGGCCAATGTCGGATGGAGCTCGATAGCGGCCAGATTGGCCAGCCAGACGACGGTGGCCGGTTCCTCGACCAGGCAGTAATTGACCTCGCCCATTTTTACGGTATGGATCCAGGGCGGCTTGTAGGACGGGCAGTTCTTCTCGAAAAACGACGTTCCGTCCACGCCGTCCGGGTAACGTTTCAGCGTGATGGCCCGGCCGGCCAGGTGGGGGACGAGGACGGCGGAGATACGGGCGTAGTAGCTGAGCATTTCGCCCTTGGTCGTGCCGGTGGCGGGCCAGAGCACCTTCTCCAGGTTGGATACCTCCAGTTGTCGTCCACCGACCTCGACCCTGTTGCTTTTAGCCGTTTTGGCCGCCTGCGAAGGTCCGGCCCGGCCACGCTCCGAGGCCGCCGTCCCCGCCCCGCCCTCCGCCGTGGCGCTTGGTTTGCCGGTTTTGCCCGCCCGGGAACCCGCCCCCGCGGGTGTCATGCGCTAGCGCGCTTCCGGCGTCGCGCCGGTGCCTCAGCCTCTGGTTCCGGCGCATGACCGGCCTCTTTGGCCCGGGCCAGGCTCGCCTCCAGCGCAGCCATGAGGTCCACCACGGGCGCCGGCCGCTCGGGTTCTTCCGGTATCGCCAATTCGTTGCCCTCGGCTTTGGCTTCTATCAAAGCGAGGACTTTTTCTCTGTAATCGTCCTTGTACTTCTCCGGTTCCCATCCGGCTGAAAGTGAGTTCACGAGTTGGCGGGCCATGCTCAGCTCGCGGTCCGACGGCTTGGTCTCGGTAGTGGTTTTGACGTCAAGGTCGGAGGTCCCGATCACTTCGTCCGAAAACAGCAGCGTCGACAGTACAAGCGCACCGTCCCGGGGCCTCAGTGCCGCCAGGTACTGCTTGGTGCGGAGCACAAACCGCCCGATGCCGACTTTCCCGGTCCCCGCCATGGCCTCGACCAGTAGTGCGTAAGGCCGGGCCGCTTTATCGTCCGGCACCAGGTAGTAGCTGTGATCGAAGAACAGCGGGTCTATTTCCGCCAGCTCGACGAACTCCTCGATTTCGATGCTCCGGCTGGCCTCGGGCGCCAGCGCCTCGAGTTCTTCGGGCTCCACGACCACGTACTGCCCGCGGTGCAGTTCGTACCCCTTCACGATCTCGGAGTAGTCGACTTCCTCGTTGTCGACGGAGCAGACGCGCTTCTGGTTGATGCGGCCGCCGTCCTTCTCATGAAGCTGATGGAAGCGCACATCTTTCGTCGAGGTCGCGGTTACGAGTTTGACAGGCACGTTGACCAGCCCAAAGCTGATCGAACCGCTCCATATGGCCCTTGGCATAACCCCATTCTGCCCTGAGCGGCGATCAGGGACACGGGCCGCTTGTTATCGGCGACCCCGCACCGGCGACCCCGCACCGGCGCCCCCCACCGGCGCCCCCGCACCGGCGACGCGAGCCCGGGCGAACCCATACGGGCGGCATAGCATGCCTGGCCATGCCCACCGTCCCCGAAACGGCCGAGATGCTGGCCGGCCTCCTCATGGGCGGGGCCACCGAACTATCCGACCCGGCCGGGAGCGACCTGGAGTTCTTCCCGTCTATCGCTCCGGACCGGCTGGACAGGCTGGCTCCCCCACCCGACTGTTGGGCCGTCGACGGGGGCCAGGCGCTGGTAGCCGACGCCCGCTGTCTTCAGGTGGCGGTCACCCGGGCGGCGCGAACTCGTTGGCAGGACGGCCGTTGCACCCTCGAGGAGCAGGACGAGTTCACCACCCACGTCCTCAGGGGGCCTGACGGAGGGCCAGAAGCCAGGCGGTCCCTGGCAAGTATGGGTGCTCCCGTGGCCCCTCAGGCACCTGTCGACATCAACGTCCTCCGAGACTGGTCGGAATGGCGGCTGGTATCACGCTCAGTAGACCAAGCGGCGCGGGGAGCGATCGTCCTGGTCGATGGCGACCTGCAGCCGGACTGGAGGATCCCGGCGCACTGGCTGGCCGAACTGCTGGTTCGGGCCGGCAAACGCGGCGTTCTCCTCGCCGGCGTCACCAAGCACAGTTCGCTGGCCCGGGGCGGGGCACCGCTGGTGGGACAGCTCGAACTCGAGGCCGAACGCCTCCTCGGTCCTCGCACCTGCTGGTGGGCACCGGTAGCGCAACGGCGCAGTGAGGTCGGACCGGGGCTCCTCGTGGTAATTGCCCGCCTCGACCCCGACGCCCGGTTTGCCTTCCGGGTCGACCTTCCCGCTGACGGCGACGCGGCCTCGGTGCTCGGGCAGCTCAGCGCCTTGGCCGACGATGCCGCCTTTCCGGGCTACCCCTACCCTCTCTCGACGGCAGATCGTCTGGCCGCCTGCCCCAACTGGGCGAGAGCCGAAATCTGGGCCGAGCTCGAAAGTGAGCTCGATCGCGCCGGCCTACCGCAGGACGTCAAAGAGCGAGCGTTTGACGACCGGCATTCCCTGATGGAACGGGCATGACCTTCCGCGATTTGGATATGACGGCCGCGATTTGGACACGACGGCCGCGATTTGGACATGACGGCCGCAACTTGGCCTGGCCCGCTTTGCTTCCCGTAAAAACTCCCCGATGGAAAGCTCCGGGCCGGCGGTAGCCGTCGCGCTGCGCCCGGGGCTGCGATGCTGAACGGTATGGCCCCGGCGATGACGAACGATATGACTGATCATCCGACGAGCGACCCGACCTCCGACCTCCCGGCGCACACCAGGGGGCGGCTCTTCGGGCGCAATGTGCTCGAGGCGCTGTTCAGAGCCACTCCTGACGAGGACCTTTTTCTCGGCGAACTGCTGGTGGGAGTGGACGAGGCGACCGGCCGGCGCTACCTGTTCAGGGTGGTCAACGTCAGCTATGGGAGCGAGCACCGTGAACCGGGGTGGGCCGAGCGGGTGGCGGGCACCCTCTTGTCCGACGACGCCCGAGGGGAACCTGGCGCCCATCCCTTGCACGAGCAGGCGAGGCGGACTTACCGCTTGGCTGAGTGCCGCTGCCTGGGTTACCTGGCGCCCCCAACGGAGCCAGGCCGGCCCCGGACCGTGTTCAGGAAGCCCAAGAGCCTGCCGACCCAGTTTTCGCGTGTGGTGTCGCCGTCGCCCGAGGACTTCGCCTTCCTGGCCGGGCGGATGGGCGACCTGCCCATCGGCCGCCTGCGGAGCGGCGAAACGGTCGTCGACTTCTCGGTCGGCATCCCGGGCCGGAGCCTGGCCAGCCACGTCGGCATCTTTGCCACCACCGGCATGGGCAAGTCGAACCTCTTGCAGGTGATCTCGGCCGGAGTGATGTCGGCAAACGGCCGGTACGGGCTGCTCGTCGTCGACCCCCATGGAGAGCACCGCGCCGCCCTGGGCCGCCACCCCTGGGCGGGAACGGCTCTGCGCACGTACTCGGACCGGCGCTTAGCCAATACTTCAACTCTGCGCATCAGCCTGGCCGAGCTCTCAGTAGACGACCTGCGCACGGCGTACGAGTGGAGCCGCCCTCAGGAAGAGGCGTTGCACGAGCTCGAGCGCCACTATTCGGCCGCCCTCCCTCGCGCGGAGGCAGCCGTGGCTCGTCCGGCCGATGGCGAACGTCCGGATGACGGCGCCCGTGCCGGTGCCAATGCCGGTGCCGGTGCCGGCGCCAATGCCAGGCCATCGCCGAGGGTCAACCGTCGTGAGGGCCTCTCCTGGCTGGCCGAGTTCGCCCTGGTCGAGGACCTGGCCGGCTTCAGGGACGTGGAGCTATCGGCGCGGGTGGCGCTCAACACGCTCCAGGTGGTGCACCGCCGGGCCAGGCGCATCGTCGAGCTGCCCTGCATTTCCTCCGACCCCGCGGTGTCAGTCGGCCGGCGCATCCTCGGCGAGTTGCTGGAGGGCAAGGTCGTCCTGGTGGATGTGAGCGGGCTCGGCGGGACAGAAGAGGTGCTGGTCGCTTCCTACCTCACCCGGCGCGTTCTCGAAGAATGGCAAAGTGCCTTCCTGTCCGACCCGGAGCGCCACAAGCAGCTTCCCGTCGTCGCCGTGGCGCTGGAAGAAGCGCAGAGAGTCCTGGCCGCGAACAAGGACCGCGAGTCGAATGTGTTCCCGCGCGTGGCCAGAGAAGGCCGGAAGTTCGGGGTGGGCTTGCTGGCCGTGACCCAGCAGCCCAAATTGCTGGACGACGAACTGCTGAGCCAGTTCAACACGTTGTTCGTCCTCGGCTTAGCCGACGAAAAGGACCGTAACATATTGCGCTCGTCCGCCAAACAGGACCTGTCTGCCCTCGGCCCGGAGATACAGACCTTGATGCCTGGCGAATGCCTCGTCGTCAACCTCGAAGCGCCCTTCGCCGTGCCGGGCCTCGTGTACCTTTACGACGAAGTGGCCCGGTTGGCGCCGCCGGCGCCGGCGCCGCGTGCAGTGGCGCCCCCGAACGTATCCTCGCTCGTGGACTGAGGGCGCAGCGGGGCTCTCGCCGGCGAGACCGGGACGGCAAAGTCCCCTGCTTCTTGGCGGAACCGTTGCAGGACGGCGACCAGGAGCTCCAAGTCCTCGTCCCCCATTCCGGGCTGCGAGAAGACCTCGTCGTTTAGGGCCGCAGTTGCCCGCAGGGCCAGCTCTCGGCCCACGGGCAGGATTTCGGCCAAGGTCGTGCGCCTGTCACTCGAATGAGGCACCCTCTTTATGAGGTCCTGTTCTTCCAGCCGGTCCACCGCGTTGGTCACGCTCGTCGGGTGGACCTGCAGCCGGGCGCCGATCTTGTTGAGCGGCAGGGCGCCGCGGCGGGAGAAGAGCAGCAGCATCAGCACTTCGTAGCGGGCAAAGGTGAGCTCGAGCGGCCTCAGTACGGCGTCGATCCTGGCCAGGAACAGCTGTTGAGCCCGGACGATCGAGGTAATGGCAGCCATGCCCCCGGAGGCGTCCACCCAGCCGTGCGCAGACCATTGCCGGCTGGCTTCGATTATGGGGTCAAAGTCGAGAGGGCGGGACACTGGTTCGAGAGCAGGTCAGAACGGGGTCGACCTCCCTGGAGACTACCCGCTCTCACTTGTCGCCATACCTTTACAGCCGGTACAGGCAGCCGTACAGCAATGGGCCGAGCGCCGGCCGCGTCGCTCGGGTGCCTCACCACGGCCGCGTGAGCGACTTTTCAGCCCGCTCGCCTAGCTCCAGAACCTTCCGGGGGCGTAGGCGGGGCCAGAGGCGCCGGCCTCTGCGGAGCCGGCGGACCAGCTGAGCCGCCGGCAGGACCCTTACGCCGTCAATTCGCCGGCCCCGGCGCGGCAGGCCGTTGGCGTGCATGGCTATCACGGGCCGGGCACCGACGCCGAGCAACTCCGAGACGACCTCCGCCTCCCAACGCACGGGGGCTGTGCGAAGCGGGACGCCGGCCACCAGGACGTGCCGCCAGCGCACTGTGATGCGAGCCCGGTACGCCTTGGTGTCCACCACCCAGACGCCGGTCGGGCCGATGACCAGGTGGTCCACGTTGGCCCGGCTACCGGGCAGCGCGAGGTCGTGCAACACCACCCACCGGCGCCTGGGGAGGGACTCCAGGATGGCTGCGGTGACGGCCTCGCCGGCTGCGCCCCTGGCCCAACGGCTCGGGTCGGACCTGGGCCAAAAGAGAACGCAAGCCACCGTCCCGGCGCCGGCAACCATCAGCAGAGGCCAGGCCGGGCCGCCGACGCGGACGACACCGAGGCTCAGCGCGAACCAGGCGAAAATGGCCGCCACCGAGGCGAGGGCCAATACCCCGATCAGCCCCAGCCGCCGCCGGCGGGAGCGGCGCTCTTGCCTCCAAACATCGAGGGCGGAACGGCCCGCCGCGCTCGGGGCGCGGGGCGACGTGGGACCCGTCCGACGGCTCCCCGTCCGTGGTGGCCAGGTTGGGGGTGGGCGGGGCACACGGTGATGATGGCAGCAAGGTGTGACGGTTATGCCGTCGAAGCTCGACCGCTACTGGCACCAGCGGAACTCCTGACCACCTGACGTGGTCCGTCCCCGGCCCTCGCCGGTCCCCTTAAGCGTCACCGGCCCGTGCTGTACTGGTCTCATGAAGGTTGTTGCCATCGGCGATGCTCACCTCGGCCGGTCGTACCTCCCGTACACCGTCGAGGGGGGCGTCAACCAGCGCGAATGGGACTTCGAGCGGTCGTTCGAGGCGGCCGTGCAACTGGCCCTGGGGCAGAAGCCCGACGTGCTCATCTGGCTGGGCGACATTTTCGACCACCCGGCGCCCCACTACCGCTCCTTCCGGGTAGCACAGAGGGCTCTCGCCACCGTCCGGGACCACGGTGTGGCCGCCGTCGTGATCAGCGGCAACCACGACACGCCCAGGCTCCCCGGACGTGGCAGCCCGTACAGCGCGCTGGCAGACACCTTCCCCGAAGTCCATTTCGCCCACCGGCTCGCCTACGAACGCTTCGAGCTGGCCACTCCCCACGGGAAGCTCGTAGTCCATGCCGTCCCGCAAATGCTGAGCGTGGAGGCGACCCTGGACGCGCTGGCCGAGGCGGGCCAGGCCCGTAGTGCCGACCACACAAACCTGCTCATCACCCATCCCCGCATCAAGCAAGTTGAGCCCCGCCACGCGGACATAAACGAGATCGAGGTCGACGTGGCCACGCTGCAGTCGGACCTTGTATTGCTGGGGCATTACCATTTCCACGCCGAGGTGGCGCCGCGGATCTGGTACGCCGGCTCGACCGACACGTTCAGTTTTGCCGACGACCCCGACAAGCCTAAGGGCATCGTGGTGCTCGACACGGTGAGCGGCCAGTGCCGGCACGTGCCCCTCACGGGCCAAAGGCCATTGGTCACCCTGGAAAGCGTCTACGCCTTCGGGCTTTCCCCCTCCGAACTGTCCGAGCAGGTCATGGCTCGGGCGGCCACGGTCCCCCCTGGAGCGGTGGCCCGGCTCTACCTGGAGGGGGTCGATCCCGAGGCCTATCGGCTCCTCGACCGCCAGCAGGTGCGGGAGGCAGCCGGTGCCGCTCTCGACCTGCGCCTCGAGCCTCAGTTCCAGGACATAGCCGTCCCCGCCGAGTTGCCGAGAGTCGAGACGCTGGGCGGCCAGTGGGACTCATGGCTCACGCAGCAGGACCTCACCGGCCTTGACCGCGACCGGGTGCGGGACCTGGGACGCCACTACATCGAAGAAGCGGTCGAGTCCGCGGGCTAACCGGAGCCACCAATTGCTGATCGATCGCATATACCTTCGCAATTACCGGGTTTTCGAAGAAGAGCTCGACCTTACGCTGCCACCCGGGCTGGTCGGCGTGTACGGGCCAAATGGCGCCGGCAAGTCCACTCTCCTCGAATCAGTGCTCTGGGCGTTGTGGGGCAAGGCCCGCACAGCCAAGGAGGAGGTGCCCTCTGCCGGCTCGCACGGCGAGTGCATCGCGGAAGTGACCTTCGAGCACGACGGCCATATTTACCTTGTGCGCCGCACGGTTTCCGGGGCCAACTACACGGTGAAAGCCGAAGCTCAGTGCGACGGGCTGACGGTGGCAGAAGGGGCGCGAGACACCGGTCGCTACGTCCATTCCGTGCTCGGCATGGACGACGCCGCCTTTCGGGCCTCGGTCTTTGCCGAACAAAAGCAGCTGGCTGCGTTTTCCGGCCAAAGCCCGGCCGAGCGGCGCAAGCTGGTGCTGGCTCTGCTGGGTGTGACTCCATTGGACTCAGCGCGCGACAAAGCGCGCGCCGACGCCAGGCAAAGCGCCGAACAACACAAAAAACTCCGGGGCATGCTCCCCGATCTCGACGAAGCCAAAGTGTCCGCCGACGACTCCGAGGCTGGGGCCGCAGCCGCAGATGTGGCTGCCGCCGACGAGGAAAAGGCGGCGGCGACGGCCGGCGAACTGGCCCTGTCCGCCAGGCAAAGCTTTACCATGCTGGATCTGGTCCGACAGGAACACGATCTGCTCGTCCTCGAAGGCAAGGCGGCGCGCTCCGAGGTCGACACAGCCAATAAACGGGTGGCCGAACTGGAAGCGGAACTGGCCGACCTGGCCGGAGCAGAAGCCAAACTGAAGCTCCTAGGCCCGGAGGCGGCCGAGGTCGAGCCGGCGGACCGGCGGGTGCAATTGCTGCGTTCCCTGCTCGATGCGGCCAAGGAGCTAGCCGGCCAGCCGGAGGGCGCCGCCCCGCCATTACCCGATGACGAGGTGATGGCCGCGGCCGAAGGGGCGGCCATGACCGCCCGCGCCGAACTCGGCTCGGCTGAGGCCAGGCGTCAGGCCGCGGCCGGCGAACTGAAGCGGGCCGAGGACGCCCGCGCCCGGTCGTCATCCCTCTCCGGGACTGAGGACTGTCCGCTGTGCGGGCAACCCCTGGGAGACGCCTTCGCCAGCGTCCAGGCCCATCGGCAGCAGGAGGTGGAGGAGGCCCGGGCGCAGCTCACCGCCTGCGAGCAGTCGCTGGCCCGAGCGTCGGAGGCGGCTACGTCGGCCCAGGCCACCCTTCAGCAAGTCGGCCAAAAGATCAGTGCCGCTCGCCAGGCTTTAGCCCAGTACGAGCAGGCCCGGGCGGCCAGAGAGGCAGCGTCCAGGCGCATGGCCTTGTCCGTTGAGACGCTGGCTGAGTGCGACCCACCGCTCGCTCGTGCACTCGGCCGTAACCCGGGCGTGGCGAAAGTGGCAGACGCGCTGGAAAAAGCGAAGACCAGGCTCTCGGCGTCGAAGCAGGCGGCCGACGAGGCCAGCCGGCTTGGCGGTCGTCTCGAGCGGCGCCCGCAGGCCGAAGTGGCCCTGGCCGACGCCCAGTCGCGCTCGGCCACGGCCACTTCTGTGCTGGAAGCCTTGCGTTCCAAAGTGAAATCGCTCGGTTTCGACTCCGCCGCCCTGGCTAAGGCGCAAAAAATGTCGGCGGAAGCCGAGAAGGCGGCTGGCGAGGCAGACGCAAGAGCGCGGGCAGCGCGCCTGGCGGCCACCAGAGCCAGGACGCAGGCCGAAGCTGAAGCCAAGCGTTATGCGCAAGCTCAGGAGCAGCATGCCCAGCTCGGGCAACTGGAATCTGCGTCCGTACACCTCGGCCGCACTTCAGAGCTCCTGAACGGCTTCCGCAACAGCGTCGTTGCATCAGTTGGCCCTCGTCTGGCTGTGCAGGCCGCAGAGTTATTCGGCGAGCTCACCGACAGGGAGTACGACCGCCTCGAGGTCGACCCCGAGAGCTACGGGTTACAGATCTGTGACGGCGGCATTTCCTATGACCTGGAACGTTTTTCGGGTTCGGAAATCGACCTTGCCAACCTGGCCCTGCGGGTGGCGATCAGCGAACATATCCGGTTCCAGTCGGGCGGCGCGGTGGGGTTGCTGGTCCTGGACGAAGTCTTCGGCCCTCTCGACGAAGAACGAAAAGCCCGCATGCTCCTCGCCCTGGAGCGGCTCAGAGGGCGTTTTCGCCAGATCCTGGTGGTGACTCACTCGGCGGAGATCAAAGAGCAATTGCCAAACGCGATCGAAGTAATCAAGCGGCCGGGCCGGCGGGCGACGGCCCGGCTGGTCGAAACCTAGCAGTCGTCCGGCTCGTTGTTCCGAGGCCGGCAACGGCGAAGACGTTCGCCGGCCCGGCCGGCGGCTCCCCCCCGTCACTGACGACTTCCATGCCGGCCGGCGCATCACACTTCTGTGACGCCCACCTTCCCATCAGCTACTTCAACCCGGTGCGTCAGCCGGAGGCCGGCCAAGAGCCGCCTGTCGTGGGTAACGATGAGGAGCGTCCCTTCATAAGCGGCCAGGGCGGATTCCAGTTGGTCGATGGCGGGTAGGTCGAGGTGGTTCGTCGGCTCGTCGAGCACAAGGAAGTTCACCCCTACAGCCTGGAAGCAGGCCAACTGGGCCCGGGTACGTTCGCCCGGGGAAAGCGTGGCCATCGGCCTGTCTACATCTGCAGCGCCGAGACCGAACTTGGCCAACAACGAGCGTGCTTCAGGCACCGTCAGGCCGGTGGCCCTGATGAAGCCGGCCAGCAAGTCCGGGCCACGGGCGGGCCCCGTGCCCGTGTCCGGACCAGTGTCCGCGTCCGCGTCCGCGTCGAGGATGCCCGACCTTTCCTGGCCCAGCTCGCCAGGCACCACACTCGGCCCGAGCACCCTCCTGCCCGCCGCCAATGGGACACGGCCAAGGATGGCTTCTACCAGCGTGGTCTTCCCGGACCCGTTCGGCCCGGTGACCGCCACCCGGTCGCCCCAGGCGATGACCAGGCCCACCGGTCCCAAGCGGAACGAGCCTTTGGCCACGACCGCATCGGTCAGCTCGGATACGACCGCTCCGGCTCTCGGTGCCAGCTGGAGGGAATACTGAAGCTGCCAGGGTTCCCAGGGCTTTTCGACCTCTTCGAGCCGCTCGAGCGCCATTTCCGTGCGCCGCGCGCGCGCCGCCAGCTGCTCGGTCCGGTTGACGCGAAAGTCGCGGGCCATTTTGTCTTTGTCACTCGACGCTTTTCGCTCTCGCGCCACCCCGGCGGTGGCCCACAGCCGTTCTCGCTGGGCCCGGCCCATGAGGTCTTCACGGGACTGCTGGTATTTCTCCCACGCTTCCTCTTTGTGGCGCGACACGGCCGCTTTCTCCTGGAGGTATGACGCCCAGGTACCCCCGTACAAAGTGGCCTGGCGCGAGTGCTCGTTGATCTCCAGCACTGCATTCACGGTGCGGGCCAGGAACTCCCGGTCATGTGAGACCACAACGAGGCCACCCGGCAAACCGAGGACGAACTCCTCCAGGCGCTCCAGTCCGTCGAAGTCGAGGTCATTGGTGGGCTCGTCGAGAAGCGTAACGTCATAGCGGGAAAGCATCAGAGCGGCCAGGCCGGCCCTGGCCGCCTCGCCGCCGGACAAGCTGGCTGCGGGACTGGTCAACAAACCTTGGGCGGCCCCCAGGCCGGCCAAAGTTTCGGCCGCCCGCCCTTCGAAGCCCCCTGGGTCGAGTTGGTTGAAATGCTCCAGGGCCTGGGCGTAAGCGACTTGAACATTCTCGCTCATGTCTCCGTCGGCCAGGCGCTGTACCGCCTCTTCGAGTGCCAGCTCGGCGTCGGCCGTGCCGGTGCGACGGCGAAGGTACTCCTCCACGGTCTCTCCCCGAGGCCGCTCCCGCTCCTGGGCCAGGTAACCGACCGTGGCCCCCGGTGGAGCCACATCGACACTGCCTGCGTCGGCTGCTTCGAGGCCGGCCAGGACGCGCAGGAGGGTGGTCTTGCCCACCCCGTTCGGCCCGACGACCCCGATGCGGTCGCCGGGGGCGACCGTTAGCGAGACGTCGTTCAAGATCAGGTGCCCTGAACGCTCACGCCTCAATTTGTTGGCTTTTAAAGTGGCCCCCGGGGACCAGCCGCCACTGAAATGCGGACGCAACGAGCTTCTCCTCCTAGTACATATACCGCCGCCGGCGTTAACGGAGAGATTGTGCCGTCTTCAGGGGTGTCGCCGAGCATCCGAGCCGGTAACGGGTGACAGCGCCCGTCGAAGCACTAGTCACGTCTACACGGCCGCCAGGATATCGCCCCAAGGCCCGGCGGGGGGAAATTTAGCGCGGGTCCAACTGGGGACTTGTGCGCGCTAGGGTAACGATAAGCGCACCTGGCGCGCAAAGGTAGCGTCAACCGGGG
>DATJUH010000121.1:0-19061 GCA_035502515.1 Acidimicrobiales bacterium | reverse complement strand
GCCCTGGATACTTGGCTCTTTGCCGCGCGGGGCACAGGTGTCTTCGGGCTGACGCGTCAAGTTATCGTGCACCCCTGGCAATTCTTGCTTCTGACGGCAATGGTATTGGCGGCTTGTGTGTTCCACGAGTTCGGGCATGCGACGGCCGCTCGCTACGGCGGTGCCCAGCCGGGGGCCATGGGCGTTGGCCTTTATCTGGGGCTGCCCGTGTTGTATACCGACGTTTCGGACAGTTATCGTCTGGATCGCCGGGGCCGCCTGCGCACCGACCTCGGGGGCGTTTATTTCAATGCGATCGCCATCGTGCTGGCTGGCATAAGCTACTTTGCCACCGGGTTCAAGCCCTTGTTGGTTTTCTCCGCAGTATCCCAACTCCAGGTGCTTTATCAGTTCCTGCCCACTGTGAGAATGGACGGCTACTACGTTGTCAGCGACCTTATCGGGGTACCCAACCTGTTCGCTTTCGTGAAACCGGTCGCCCAGAACCTGTCGCACTTTTCTTCGCCGGACCGTGGCCCCTTGAGTCAACTCAGGCGGGGAGCGCGTATTGCCATTACGGTCTGGGTGTGCCTGACGGTGCCCATCCTCGTGGTCAATGTGGGCTTCTTCGCTACCGTCGCCCCCCGCGTCCTGCCCACCCTGTGGTCTGCGGCGTGGCGACAAGAGCGCGTGGCGTCCACCGCTCTTGATCACCGAGCGGTCGTACAGGCCCTAAACGGAGGCATCAGTGCGCTGATCCTGGTGGCGACCGGGGCGGGCATATTGCTCACTGGGTGCTTGATCGTGTTTCGCCTCGGACGGTTGGCGGCCCGCTGGGCTGCTCCCCGCGTAACTCATATCGCCCAGGGCTTCGGATACGTGCTTTACGCGGTGGTGGTCGCTCTGCCGCTGGCGTCCACCGCCGTTTTGGCAATCGGCTGCCTGCAACACGCGGCCACACTGGTACTGGCATCGATGGCCTGCAGCACCCTGGCGGCCGTGACGCTGGCATCGTTGGGTTTGGTCAACCGTCGAGGCTCCGCTGTGCGGCACTGAGCGCAGTTTGGTGGCCCCGGGGACACCTTTTTGCCGGTCAGTGGCAGCACCGTTTGTCTCGTGTGTGATTGGCCATTACCTGGTCAGGCGCAGGCAGAGTGCTGACTGTTGGCAGCAAGTCGCAGTGCGAGAACACGTCCGGAGCCGGCAGGGACGTTTGGCGCGAGTCCATACCCAAGAGAGTTGATTGTCTTGACCGGGGTCACGGCGGAGGGGCCAGAAGTGGCCCTTTCGCAGTCTGCCGGCGCTGGTGTAGCTATCAGGTATGGTCCTGGTCGGTTGGCACAGACGTAAGCAATACCCGGTCCGGGCGCCTCTGCTCGGCTCTGAACTCCGGCCTTTTATCGAGGCCGGGTATGCCACCGACGCCGGGCCACGGTCCACCAACCAGGACCGAGGGGCAGTATCGACCGATTGGGCCGCCATCAGCGATGGCGCAGGTGGCCATGCTGGAGGCGAAATCGCGGCCGAGCTGGCGATCGAACACGTCGTGTCGCGCCTAGGCCAATCGGGTCGAGATATCGACGAGGCTCTGGTGCTCGAGGCCTTAGCCGGTGCGAACTCGGCAGTGCGGGCCCGGCGGCGAACCGACCACAGGCTGGCCGATGCCGCAGCGACCCTCACCATTGCCGCCTGCACGTCATCACAGCCGGCCACCAGCCGCTGGTTCGTTGCCAACCTGGGAGACTCACCGGTGTGGCATTCGAGTGGCGAAAACCTGGACCGTCTCAGCGAAGAGCACAACGTCGCAGCCGAGCTGGTGAGGGCGGGGGTACTATCTCCGGAAGGCGCACGGGACCACCCTGGCCGTCACATGATCACCAGGGCGCTCGGTATGGCCGAGGGGGTTGCACCCCACGTCAGCCACGCCGTCCTCCGGCCGGGTGAACTCCTGGTGCTGGCGTCCGACGGCGTGGAGGTCCTCACCGAAGCGGAGATATTGGATCTCATCGCCAAACCGTTCGACGCGCCAGCGACGGCACATTGCCTTGTTGACTCGGCGCTTTTTGCCCGTGCCACGGATAACGTGACAGTCGCCGTGCTCCGGCACCGCGTACCTGCTCCCACCGAACGCGGGCCGGGCCCGACGCCGTGGGAAGGACAAGTTAGGCAGTGACGGTCCTGGTCCGTGTTTATCCCGGCGGGTGGGCCTCTAAGTTCAACCGTGACCAGATCGTAAGGGTCGGGCGAGCTCGCAATAGCGACGTCCGTGTCGGCCATGAGCTCATCCAAGGTCGGTGGACGGTGTCCAAATACCACTTCGAGGTGCGCTGGGACGGGACGCGCTGGAGCAGTCTCAACACAAGCGACAAACCTGGCCTGCTGCAGGTCTACGAGCCCGGCTACGAGCCGGTGCTTCTAGAGCCCGGTCGCCAGTGGGTCCCGGTGCGGCACCGCTGGTGTTATGACGTCGGCCACCCGGACCACCCTTTCCATGTCGTCTGCCACACCGATGACCACAAAGGACCAGCCATCCTCTGGGGCCAGGGCGAGCCCGCGTCCGGGACCACTAGCGCCGATGAGGAAGAAACCGCCCTGTTCGAAGGGGTTGCCGCGCTTAGCTTTACGCTTCTCGAGCGAGACGTCTTGCTGGCTTATTACTCTGATTTCGCGCTCCTCCCCCGGCCCCCGACCCTGGGGCCCCGGAGCCACAAGGAAGCTGCCCGCCGGCTGGGGCGTTCGCAGGATTCTGCTCGCAAAGCTATCGAACGGGTCAACGAAAAGATCAGCACGATCAGCGAAGCGCCTGCCATCGCCACCGGTCGCAACGTGTCGGGTGAAATTGGGAGGTGGCTAGCCAGGACCGGGATCCTCGACCCCGATCTCCTCGACAGTCTACCCCGGGACGGCAACACCCAATAGGCCGGCTTGGCACACCCGGCGTGGCGGCCGGCTCGGCAGTTAGTTTCCCTTGGTTCGGAAGCAAATTAGCCCAAGCGAGCGGCAAGCAGCCGCTGGACTACCACAGGGTTGGCTTTGCCCTGGGACGACCTTAGCACTTGGCCTACGAAGAACCCCAGCAGGCCCGTCTTGCCGGCGCGGTACTGGTCCACCTTGTCCGCATTGGCAGCCAGCACGTCGTTGACGATGGCGGCGATAGCCTCCTCGTCATCCACCTGGGCCAGACCACGCTCGACGATAATCTGGCGCGGGTCACCGCCGTGCTGGACCAGCTCAGCGAAGATTTCTTTGGCCGCCGTTCCGGTAATCTGACCTGAGTCAACGGCCAGTACGAGGTCGCCAAGCCCCGTGCCGGTGAGCTTTGTCCCGTCGAGGGGCAGGTCACCGAGTTCGCGAGGAAGTTCGTTGATAATCCACCGGGCCACGACGTCCGGTGGGGCGCCGGTCCCGATGGCGTCCTCGAACAGGTCGCCGGTCGGCCGGTCGGCCGTCAAGAGATCTACTTCGCCGTCCGCCAGCCCGTACTTCGAGGGCCAGGCGGCGAAGCGGTCGGCCAACAGAGTGTCCCGGGCCCGAGCTTCCGCCCTGTACTCGACGCGGCTCTTCTTCGGAGGGCGAGTGTTCGCCCTAGCCGTCTTTCGAGCCGACGCCGACGCCGACGCCGGCACCGGCGCCGGCTCCGGCACCTGCGTCTTGGCCTGCCACGAATCTCGCAGGCTGACGGTCCGGTTCAATACCAGCGCACCGGGGTTGGAATCGACCGTATCGAACACGAAATAACCGACGCGTTCCAGCTGCCAGCGGCTTCCCCGTGCGGCGCCGGCCAGGCTGGGCTCGAGGCGGGCGCCCCTTACGACCTCCAGAGATTCGGGGTTGAGCGCGTCGTCAGTGCCGTCGTCGGGTCGTGCCTCCGAAAACAAGCGGTCATAGAGGCGAACTTCGGCCGGTACGGAAAGAGCAGCGGGCACCCAGTGGATGACGCCGGACACTTTGACTCCAGGCGGGTTTTTTCCTACAGAGCCGGGGACGTGGTGACAGAGGAGTTCGACAGCCTCGCCCTTTTCGGTGACAACGTCGTCACAGGTGATGCAGGGGCCGTGGCGCAGACGGACCGTCCGGCCTGGCGAAAGCCGCTGATAACCAGGCGGCGGGTCGAAGACGAAATCGTCCCGTTCGATCAGGATTTGCCGTTCCAGGGGGATGCTCCGCTGGCCTGGCTTGCCGACATCGGGTGGGAAGTACGGCCCGCTCATCTCCTCCACCTGGCCTTCCGGCCAGGAGGTGATAGTGACCTTAAGGGGCCGCAAGACGCCCATAACCCGCGGCGCAGTCCAGTTGAGATCGTCCCGGACGCAGAACTCAAGTTTTTCGATGTCGACCGTCGAGTTGACCTTCGCCACCCCCACCAGGTCGGCAAAGGCGAGGATGGCTTCAGGGCTGATACCTCGCCGGCGCATCGCCGCGATCGTCGGCATCCGTGGATCGTCCCAGCCGTTAACGAACCCCTCACCCACGAGCGCCAGTAGCTTGCGTTTGCTCATAACGGTGTAATCAAGGTTGAGACGGGCAAACTCGTACTGGTGCGGCCGGCTGAAGCCGTGGCGCTCCGAGACGCGCGTATTGTCTATGACCCAGTCGTACAGCTCGCGGTTGCTTTCGAACTCCAGCGTGCACAGCGAATGGGTGACGCCTTCGATGCCGTCGGATATGGGATGGGCCCAGTCGTACATCGGGTAGATCGGCCAAGCGTCGCCTGTTCGCTGGTGGCGGACGTGGCGGATCCGGTAAAGCAAGGGGTCGCGCATCTTCATGTTGGGCGCGTCGAGGTCGATCTTGGCTCTGAGAACGCAACTCCCGTCGGCCAGATCTCCGGCCCGCATCGACCGGAACAGGGCCAGGTTCTCTTCTGCCGTCCGTTCCCGGTACGGCGACGGGCGACCGGGCTCGGCGAGACTGCCCCGGTATTCCTTGATTTCTTCGTCGCTTAGGTCGTCGACGTAGGCCTTCCCCTCACCAATGAGCTCCTCGGCCAGCTGGTACATCTCGTCGAAATAGTCGGACGCGTACAAGGCTCGGTCACCAAAAGAAAAACCAAGCCATTTGACGTCGGCCACGATCGAATCGACGTACTCGACGCCTTCGTTCAGAGGATTGGTGTCGTCGAAACGAAGGTTGCAATGGCCGCCATATTCTTCGGCCACCCCGAAGTTCAGGCAGATCGCCTTGGCGTGGCCAATGTGTAAGTAGCCGTTCGGCTCCGGTGGGAAGCGGGTGACGACGCGGCCATCATGCTTACCCGTCCGTAGGTCGTCCCGGACCACCTCGCGGATGAAATCAGAGTTCGCCGCGGCAGCGCGTTCGTCACCAATCATCACCAGCCACTGTACTGGGGACCGCCGGCCGCTCCGCTGCGGGCGCCAACGTGGTCGAGGAGACGCCGCCTCGGCTGTAGCCCCACCGGCCCTTCTGGGCCAACCGGGCTTCGACTGTTCCGGCCTCGTCGTGTACGCGGTCTACCAGGCCTCGAGCGGGGCCATCGCCCTCCCGCAGTTGAGCGAGGAACAAGTAACCCTCGGCCAGGCGGTGGTCGTCGGCACGGGCGCCAAGCCATGGCCTCGGGGTCTGTGGAGCCCGGTGATGTGATCGGCTTTTACAACCTCGACGCGGACAACCAGTGGGACCACATCGGCGTCTACGTGGGCAACGGGGAGATGATCGACGCCCCGAGACCGGCCAGGTCGTGTCGGTTACCAATCTGGCCACGCCTTATTGGGCGTCGGTGGAGTGGGACGTACGGAGCTTCGGGTAATGAAAATTCCCTTTATTCTTGCCGGTGGCATGGCCTGGCCTTGCGCCATTGCCGGTTGTGTGTTTGGGGCCTGGGCAGGCACTGAGTTTGCCTCCGGGCACCCGGCCGGCAGCCCTGCGCTCCCGACCGGGAGGGCCAAACCGGCCGCGCTCCAGCACCCCACGGACGCGAAGCTCACCACGGGGGGCAGAAAACCGTGCCCGGTGGTGCCGATTTCGGCCGGGACTTCCCTGCCCAGGCCGGGGCGCCGGGCCTGCCGGCCGTTGTGGTGTGCCGTTCCAACCGCCTGGGGCTCGTCCCTGCTCGTAAAGCTGCTGTAAAGGCTTTATCTTTCGCGACGGACGTGCTGGGCCTCGTCGTCGTGGCCGACATGCCCGGGCGAAGACGACCGAAACCCTTAGCAGAGTCCCTCTATTTGTCCCGAGGTGCCTACCAGGAGCTGTGGGAAATGCCGTTGGTAACAACTACCTTCACTCCCACGGGCGCGCTCCGCTCCGCTTTCGGGCGGCCGAAGCTACCTTGGGCGCGGCGGGGCGGCAGATGGGCGCTTCCAAAGGAGGAACTGGCGAAAACACAGGTGCGACCTACGTCGGCGAGCGGGGTCTACGACGTGGCTTTCGGCCGCCAGGGCAACATTGTCGCCCGGGGCGCCGGCCGAGTACGGCGCATGACCAGGTGGGCCGGCCGGGGCATCAGCGCCGGCGCGTGGCCGGGGGCATCTGCGCCGGCCCGTGGCCGGGCCAAGGCGTCGAGGCAGTCGGGTGCGGCACCCGATTTGCGGAGAGGGCGAGGTCATCGGCTACGCCGTAACCGGATCCTGCTTGACTTCGACCAAGCAGGGTACAAGCCGCTGGATCTGGCGCTGGTTACGAAGGGGATCTGCTGGAGGAAGTGCGTTAGCCTCGCCGGCTTACGAGCCCTGAGGCTTGAGCCGACGCTCGGCGTGAGTGGCGGCGGACAAGTCTCCCGCGGCGCGGCGGGCCCGGAGGCGGTCGATGACGGCTTCACGGTGCTCGCGATCGACATTGCCCCCGTACTTGAACTTGGCTGCCACCTCTTCGATCGTGAGCACGACTGCCCGGATGGCATTGAGCTTGCCGGCATGCGCCACGAGCGGGTCGGCGATCGCCGTAGACGGCTGGAACACAGCCAGTTGACGGCGGAGAACGTCTGCGATGCCGGCCGGGTCAGCCCTGACCTCGGCGCGCCCTTTTAGTTGCACGGCGGCGTAATAGGTGGTCGGAATGCCAAGCGCCGGGTCTTCGTCGCCTATGGCCTTCCAGTCCGAAGGTATGAACGCCCAGTCGCCGGCCACGGACAGCACAGCTCTCGGGTTGGCTCGAAGCGCGTCGAGGACGGGGTTGGGGCGGGCGAAGTGGGCAATGACCTCGGGCCCGGCCAAGACGAACTGAGTGGGCGAGACGACGGGGTATTCCAGGCCAAGACCAGGAGCGATGAAGTGACCGAAGGCCTGCTTTTCTACGAACGGACGCCACTCCTGTTCGCTCAGGGCCCGGTCCGGCGCCGCGATGTACATGAGAGGGACGCTACCTCGTCCCCTCGTGCACGCCGCCTGAACGACTCGTGTCGCAGAGGAATGGCTGCGTAATCCGCTTGCGGAATGGGAAGAACCAGCATGGCAATCCCGAACCATAAGGCCCGACCATAAGGCCCGACCATAAGGCCCGACCATAAGGCCCGACCATAAGGATGGTGGAGAGGACATGACCTGCATCGGAAAGGCACGGTTGTCGGCGGGCGTACTGACAGCGGTGGTGGTCGCCATGGCCCCGGTGGCCACGCTCTCCGGCTCGGCGTCGGCCTCCCCCGGCCCTAACGCACCGACACCGGTGCCCTCGGGGATCAGCGCGGCTGACCTGCCCGGCACGCAAGTCTTCGGCGACACCCCGCCCGACACCCCGGTAACTGTCTCGTTCATCCTGCAAGAGCGCAACATCGGCGCCCTCGAGGCCCAGGTCGAGGCGGGCATCCCGAGCTCGCGCTACCTGACCGTCGGCCAGTTCGCCGGGGAGTACGGACAGCCGACGTATAACGTCAGTGCGCTGACCAGCTACCTGGCCAGCTTTGGCATCCAGACTGACGTATACCCGGACAACATCGTCGTGGTGGCGACCGGCACCGCCGGCGAGTTCAACAGCGCACTGACCATCACCGAATAGGACGCCACAGTGCCACAGCAACCGGGCACCAGTGGGTTCGGCCCGGTGCGCCGCCAGCAGATCTACACCAATACCCAGCAGCCACTGTTGCCGTACCGGCTGGCCAGCTTTGTCACCGCCATTCTCGGGTTGTCGGACTACAGCCCATACGTCAGCGACATCGCCAAGCCGGCCAGCGACGACCGGCCGCAGACGGGTAGCGCGAACAGTTGCCTGGCTGAGTTCGGCCTGTCCAACGGCTGCCACCTGCCGGCCGACTTCGCCCGGATGTACGACTTGAGCCCCCTGTACGCGCGGGCGAACGGCACCGGCCAGACCGTCGGCATTGTCACCCTGGCGGCGGTGGACCCGGGCGCCCCCGAGTATTTCTGGAGCAACATCGCTCGTGTGGACCGCACCGGCACCTTTACCGTCGACAACGTCGACGGCGGGCCCGGGGCGCCGAGCGCAGCGTCGGGCACAGTCGAGACCGACCTCGACGTCGAGCAGTCCGGTGCGCTGGCCCCGGGCGCGAACGTGATCGATTACCAGGCGCCCAACACCGATTACGGGTTCGTCGATGCTTTCTTCACCGCAGCCAGCCAGGACATCGCCAGCGGCGTTTCCGCCAGCTGGGGAGAATCCGAAACGGCGGTGTTGGCCCTGATCCTGTCCGGCGAGGAAACCGCGGGCTATGTCCAGGCGTTCGACGAGGCCTTCCTGGAGATGGGCGCGCAGGGACAGTCGGCGTTCACCTCCTCAGGCGACGCCGGCGCGTACACGGCCAGCGAGGACATCGGCACCACGAACTTGTCCGCGGACCAGCCGGCGGACAGCCCGTACATCACGGCATGCGGCGGGACTACCTTGCCAGGCACCACGTACCTCTCCGGCCCCGGCGGTACGGCGACAGCCACGACCACGACCCAGCGCATCTGGGGCTGGGACTATTTATGGGCAGCCATCGCGCAGGTCGAAGGCATACCGCTCTCCGAGGCCGCCGAGTCCACTGTCGTGGGCAGCGGCGGGGGTTTCAGCACGATCGAGCCCACCCCCATCTACCAACGCGGTGTGCTAGGTGCACAGAACTTCCATGCGGTGCCGTACCTTACCCCGACTAGCTACCAGAAGGTGGCTCCAGGGCTGACTGAGCCGACGGCGTGGAATTTCAACCCCACGCCCGGGGTGACATCTGGGTTTGCGAGCGGTCGCGCCGTCCCCGACCTGGCTACAGACGCAGACCCGCAAACGGGGTACCTGGTTTACGCTCCATCGCTTGGCGGCAGTGGCATCTCCGAGTATGGGGGCACGAGCTTCGTCGACCCGCAGCTGAACGGCTCTTCCGCCGTCATCGACTCGTACCTGGGCCACCGGGTCGGGTTCTGGAACCCGACCATCTACGCCGCGGCACACGGCTTCAACTCGCCCTTCACCCAGCTGAACCAGGTGGGCACCGGCAACGACAACATCTACTACACCGGAAACCCGGGCGAGCTTTATAACGAGGGGGTCGGTCTCGGTATGCCCGATCTAGCCAAACTGGCGGCCGACTTCGGAGATTAGGGTTCACGAATTGCCCACAGGGCAGCGTGCTCGACGGCTGACTTCAACGTAGAGGGCGGGCGAGAGCGAGCATGAAGTCACCCCCCTCGTCCGTCCACGTGCCGAGCGTACCGAGGCCACAATCAGCGAGCTCGGAGATGACTTGTCCCGGGGCGAACTTGGTGGAGATCTCGGTCAAGAGCTCCTCTCCCTCGGCGAAGCTCACCTCCATCCCGAGGGCAGGGACGCTTATATGTTGGGGCTGTACCGCTCGCAGCCGCATCTCGATGCGGCTGGCGGCGTCGTCCCACACGCAGACGTGCTCGAAGCGCTCGGGGGCGAAGTCGGCGCCCAGCTCATGGTTGAGGACATATAGGACGTTGCGGTTGAACTCGGCGGTGACTCCGGCGGCATCGTCGTACGCGCTAATGAGGCGGCCCGGGTCCTTGCGCAGGTCGGCGCCGAGCAGGAAGCGGTCGCCCGGGGCCATGGTGGCGGCGACGTTGTGCAGGAAGCGACGCCTCACCGTGGGCTCGAAGTTGCCGACCGTGCTGCCGAGGAAGGCCACCAGCCGGCGGCCTGTCGCCGGCAGCGTGCCGAGGTGGTGATGGAAGTCGCCCACGATGGCGGTCACGTCGACGCCGTAGTCGCTGTGGACCCTGTGCGCCGACCCGACCAGGATTTCCTCGCTCACGTCCAGGGCCACGAAATGGTCGAGCCCCTTTGCCGCCATGGCGTCCAGGAGCAGCCGCGTCTTTTGCGAGCTCCCTGAGCCGAGCTCGACCAGGGTGCTGCACCCGGCCCGCTCCACGATCTGGTGCCCGTGCTTGGACAGTATGCTGCGCTCGGCTCGGGTCAAGTAGTACTCGGGCAACTCGGTGATGGCTTCGAAGAGGGCACTCCCGCGCTCGTCGTAGAACCACACCGGCGGGAGGGACTTCGGGACCGACGCCAGGCCAATGCGGGCGTCGCGCTCCAGGGCGTCCCGCCGTGCGGACGCGACGAGGTAACGCTGGCATGTTATGGACATGGCCCGGCGCCTACAGGTCGCGCGCCAGGCGCAGGCCCGTGAAGGGCCACCGGCAGTGGGGGGCAAAGAAGTTCCGGTAGGTGGCCCGCGGGTGGCCAGGCGGCGAAGCCACGCAACCGCCGCGCAGCACGTGCTGGTTCACCATGAACTTGCCGTTGTACTCGCCCACGGCGCCGGCCGAGGGCCGGAACCCGGGGTAGGGCAGGTACGCCGACGCCGTCCACTCCCAGACTTGCCCGGCGGCTCCGGTTGCCTCCACGCCCATGGGGCGCGGGTGGGCCCGGCCCGGGTCGAAACGGTGGGCCAGGCCGACCTCACTGGCCGCCAGTTCCCACTCGTGCTCGGTTGGTAGCCGGCAACCAGCCCAGCGGGCGAAGGCGTCCGCCTCGTAGTAGCTGATGTGGCACACGGGTTCGGCAGGATCGACCCGTTTCAAGCCCCCCAGGGTGAAAACAGCCCAACCGTGCTCGCCACTCTCCCAGTAGAGGGGGGCCTGCCAGCCCTCGCGTTGGACCGTCGACCAACCGTCGGACAACCACAGCTCCGGCCGTTCGTAGCCTCCGTCGGCCATGAACCCCAGCCAGTCGCCGCAGCTCGCCGGCCGGTCGGCGACGGCGTAGGGCCTGAGGACGACACGGTGGCGAGGTTGCTCGTTGTCGAAGGCAAAGCCCGTCCCGTCATGGCCGACGAGCCCGGTGCCCCCGGCCAGCTCCACCCAACCTAGGGCGGGGCTCGGGTGAGCGTCGTCGGCAATTTCGCGGTGGTAGCGGGGGCGGAGGGGGTTCAGCGCCAGGAGGCTCTTGATGTCCATCAGGAGCAGCTCTTGGTGCTGTTGTTCGTGCTGGACACCGAGCTCGGCCAAAAAGGTCGTACCGGGCTGGCGGGGGCCGGCGAGCAGTTCGCTCATGGCCTCGTCGACCTGGGTACGGTAGGAGGCCACCTCGCCGGTGCCCGGCCGGGTTAGTAGCCCTCGCTGCGGACGGGGGTGACGGGGGCCGATCGTCTCGTAGTAAGAGTTGAACAAGTAGCCGAACAGAGGGTGGTAAGGGCGGTAGGAGGGGAGACCCGGGAGGAGGAAAGCCTCGAAGAACCAGGTGGTATGGCCCCGGTGCCACTTGGTGGGGCTGGCGTCCGGCATCGGCTGTGCGGTCTGGTCTTCGGGGCTGAGCGGGGCGGCGAGCGCTTCGGTGAGGGCCCTCGTCGACGAATACCGGGCCTGGATGTCCGGCGCCACCAGGCTGGTCTCGTTGAGCATCGGGACGGTCGTCATCGGTCAGTCCGGGTGGACCGCGGCGGCGATCCAGTCCAGGTTGCGGGTCGGGTCGAGCCACTCGTCTACGCTGCTGGCGGGTCTGGCGTTCATCTGGTAGTCAGAATCAAGCATCATGTTGGCGTCTCCTGGGGTTAGTTGGTCTCGGCCGACGCTAACGGGAGACGCGCCCATAACGACTTTTCCCGGGAAATAGGGCCGTAGGCAGCGAACATCTACCTCCGGGCTCTGCGTTTGGCGGCGAACGCCGGCCGTTCGGGCCCTACCGCAGGGCAGGCGACCGCCAGCCCACTTCAGTCCCGGTTGCGGGCACAGGCCAGCGAGCGGTACGAGCTTGGTCCCTGAGGCGCCCGAGACAGCTGCGAGGCAGAGCGTAGCGCTGGCACACGCTATTGGGCTCCCGGAGCCGCCGAGCGGCTCACAGCTCCCTATGGTAAGGCCGGATGCAGAAACCACGATGGGCCCAGTCCTCGCTCCGGTCTCGTGGTAAAGAGGGGGCGCCAACCCCGGTCCAACGAAAAGGACAGAAAATGCCAGAGCTCCTCATCGACTTCATCACCTCGCTCGACGGCTACGCGGCTGCCGACGGCTGGCCGGGCTGGTGGGGGCTGCAAGGGCCTGAGTACCTCGCGTGGTTGGGACAGCAGCCCGAAGCGGACTATCTGGTCCTGATGGGCGCAACCACCTATCGCCTGATGTCCGGGTTCGCCGCCGGAGGCGAACCAGGCACCGAACCACTGGCGCGCATGTCGAAGGTCGTCTTCTCCACCACCTTGAGCGAGCCCCTTTCCTGGGCGAACACACAACTCGTGGCTCGAGACCCGATCGAGACTGTGCGGGAGATGAAGGACACGGGTTCCACGTCGATGCGTACCATCGGAAGCCTCACGCTGTGCCGGTCTCTCCTGAAGGCGGGCCTTGTGGACCGCTTCCGGGTGGTTGTCTTTCCCGTCATTACCGGAAGCAGCGGCCGGGAGCGGATCTATGACGGCTACCCCGATGTTGCTCTGGACATGCTCAACAGCCGCACCTTCGATGGACGCATCCAATTGCTCGAGTACGTCCCGACGGTTCTGGCTGGGCCGCCCGGCTCCGCCGGGGACGAGGCCTGAGAACATCGAGCTCGCGGGTGGTCGCTCTCCCAATAGGTGCTGCCAACTTCACCGGCGCACACGGCTCGTCGGACGGGCCAAGGCGGGGTGGTTGACCGTTCCGTCATAACTCCGAGAGCGAGGGACCAGTTCTCGGCTTGAGGTGGTACCTCCAACAGATCTGACGTTGCCCTCGCTAACTTCTTGGACGATGAACTGTACTGGTGACGGCGCGACAGAGCTGGCGTCGGTTAGCACTTCTACGACGTCGCGGCCCATAGGGGCCAGCTTTGGCTGACACGGCTCGGTCGCGGCGAGCGCCGTTCGCGTCTGCATGGCGGCGCGCCCACCTGACGGTAGAGCAGCGGGTGGCCCGGGGACGGGCCGCCCGGGCCACCGCGCCACGGTCAGCCCATGGAAAGTGGGAGCCCGCGCCTGACCGTCCGGACCCCGTGGCCTGGCTGGAGGAACAAGCAGCGTCGCGAGTCCCCGCGCTGGTCCCGGTCCGTTACGGGCGGATGCTGTCCTCGCCCTTCACCTTCTACCGGGGTGCGGCCTTGATCATGGCATCCGACCTGGCGGGCACTCCGGTATCGGGGGTGACGGTGCAACTGTGCGGTGACGCGCACCTGTCGAACTTCGGGCTTTTCGGTACGCCCGAGCGGCAGATGATCTTCGACATCAACGATTTCGACGAGACGCTTCCCGGCCCGTGGGAGTGGGACGTAAAGCGCTTGGCGGCCAGTTTCGAGATCATGGGACGCGACCGCGGTTTCTCTACGGCCGACCGTCGTTCCATCGTGACCGCGGGAGTGGGCGAGTACCGAAACCGGATGCGGCAGGCCGCCGGGATGGGGGGCCTCGACGCCTGGTACGACCACCTCGAAGTCGGGATGCTGCTCAAGCTGGTCCGCCAAGAGACCCGTATCAAACGGGTCACCAAGGTCGACGCCCGGGCCTTTGAGCGCGACGTGGGCAAGGCCTATGCCCGGGATAACACCCGGGTGCTCACCAAGCGCGCCGCCGAGGTCAACGGCGAACTGCGGATCGCCGCCGACCCCCCCGTGATCATCCCGATCGAGGACCTCATCACTCCGGGGTCGGAGTGGGAAGACCCGGTACCGCTCATAAAGAAATTGCTCAGCACGTACCGGCGCACCCTGCTGGGGCACCAGCACCACCCGCTGGAGGAGTACCGCTACGTCCACGCCGCCTACAAGATGGTCGGCGTGGGCAGCGTGGGGACGCGCTGCTACATAATGCTGATGCTGGGCCGCGACAACAAGGACCCGTTGTTCTTGCAGGTGAAGGAGGCGCAAGTCTCCGTACTGGAACGCTTCGTCGGCCAGAGCCACTACGCCCACCATGGCCAGCGGGTGGTCTCTGGCCAGCGGCTGATGCAGGCGGCCACGGACATCTTCCTCGGCTGGGTCCGTATCAAAGGCCTCGACGGCGTGACCCGCGACTACTACGTACGCCAGTTCCAGGACTGGAAAGGCAGCGCCGACGTCGACAACATGCTCGCGCCAGGGGCCGCCCTGTACGCGCGCCTCTGCGCGGCGACGCTCGCCCGCGCCCACGCTCGTTGGGGCGACCGGATCGCCATCGCCTCTTACTTGGGCAACGGGGATGCTTTCGACAGGGCCATTGCCGACTTCTCCCGCGTCTACGCCGACCAGAACGAAAAAGACTACGAGGCGTTCGCCGCCGCCGTGCGATCAGGACGGCTGATCGCCAAAACCGGCATATAGGCGACGAGAAGAGAGGTCCCGGTTCGGCAGGACACTCCTTGGCCCGATGGAAGGCCTGTCGGTTGTACTAGGCGGGTTCGGCCTCGTCGCCCGCATGGGGCACAATTCTCAGCCCTTTTCCAGGTAATTGACCACTTTGCCCGTTCGGCGCCACAGCGCCATGAGCGGGTGCGGGCGGCCATGCGCTAGGCCGAACTTCCCCCCGGATGCAGGGTCTAGGCGCAGTGACGCCTGGAACCGGTGGGGTTCCGCAGGCGGTGCTCGTCGAGTTGTACTGGGCGCCGACGCCGGCGCCGGCGAGGTGGTCAACCTCGAGTTGGCCCGGAGAAGGCGACAGTCATCACGACCAGCATCCGCACCGCGTTGGATTGCCGGTCATGTCACGGCGCCCATCGGCGCGGCTCGCTCGCTACCTCTCGTTATCCGCGCCGTCCGGCGGGACAAACGCTCGAGCGTATAGCCACTTGCGCTCGAACACGCACTTGGATGGGTAGGCTGCGGCCACTTTCAACGCTGCCCTCGACAGAACTTCCGCTGCCAGGGCGGGCGGATAACCGGGTAACGCCGCCGAAGCAAACTCTCTCGTGGCCACGAAGCCCGAATAAAACTCACCATCCAGTAAGAAACCTCTCTCCGACATCTCGATCTCAACAAGTCCCGCGTCAGTCAGGCTTGCTTCAACCTCGGCGGCCCGCAAATGGGTTCGGGCCGAACTGTCGCGGCTCGACTGTTCCCGTTTCGCTCTCGCTGTCCCGCGCAACGTTCTGAGGGCCTCCACGAAAACCAAACGGATAAAAGTATGCTCGTCATCGTCAGCCGCATCAACATGAAACGCTGTACTCAGGACCACTACCCCGCCGGGACGTAAACAATGGCGTATTCCCTTCGCCGCCGCGCCAATGTCGCTAAACAGGTGTAAAGCGTTACCCACTATAACGATGTCCGCCACATTCTCGGGGATTACGCTAGGCAGCTGTTCCGCAGATGCACAAAAGACGCGCGACGGCATTGAGCACAACTTTTGTGCCTTCGCTAGCGCATCTTTGTCCGGGTCTACCAGGATCAACTCGGCGAGCTTGTACCGCTGCAGCAGGTAGAAACCACAGGCGCCCGTCCCACACCCCAAGTCGATGACGACCCGGCCGTCGGCGCTCCCGGCGAGGTCCACTAAATGGCTTGTGGCAGCGCGATAGATCGGGTTATTCGTAAAGTGGCTGTAACCAGGTGGCTCCGTTGTCATCTTTTTTGGCCGCCCTATCCAGGTTGGCGCATCCTGGGACCATCGTTGGCCAGAACCAAGCACAGCATTTTGCCTGTCGGAGGCGGCACTTCCGAAGCGCAGTCCATCAGCGCTAGGCTAGTTGCGACCGACAGCCGCCGCAGAATTAGCCTGTGACCAGCCTTGACGTGCGCCGGGCGGCCCAGCGCTGGCCCTAGGGGGTGTCGTGGTGGCCGGAACGCCGGCCCGAGGAGTTGCCGGCCACAGACGTTCGGCAATGTCCGCCCCCCAACGGAGCACGTGGGCTTGTGCGCTGTCCGAAGTCGAACGTCGAAGTACGCCTGGTGCTGGACGGTGCCAGCTATGAGGACTGGTCGCCCGCTGCGGGCGACCAGGTCGATCGCGGCCATGGCTGTCCGGCTGGATGCGCCCGAAGAAAAGCAAAGTAATTTCGTGGGTACGGTCCCGTGGTGAAATGGCCAGTATCTATCCTGCAACGGATATTGGCACGATGTACGACTTCGGGATGAGATAAAAAGCCGAGGCTCGCGGCCGCTGCATCCGACCCGGTACGGCCTGGCGGACAACGAGTGATCCTCTAAGGCCCGATAACGGTCCAGCCGCGACGTCGAAGCTCGACGGCAAGCTGCTCCGCCGGCAAATGCCTGAGCAGCTGTTGTTGTGCGGACAGCCTTGCCACCGGCACGGCGTCGAGCAGACGGCTCTCGTGCTCCGCCTCCTCTAACTTGTCGATAAACGCGGATGCCTCGTCTCGAGTGAACTTGCCAGCCGCCTGCCGTTGGGTGAATCCCATCGGGCCGCGTGCGTCGCGGAAGTCAGCCTGGCCGGCCTCTTTGAGGAGGGCAAGCAGCCGCTGTATCTGTCTAGGCGATGCCGGCGGCCCCGCCCGTTGACCGAATGTCACCTCAGTAGTCTTCCCGATATGAGCAAACGCGTGTTGGATGCCCCTGGCTCACGTGCCCTCAGTCACGGGCTCCGCCACGAGGGGGTGCCGCCCGCTCCCCACCGGGCAACCAGGGAACTGTCACTCACGCTCTCTCGTCAGGCACAAAGCGCAGGGTCGCATCGCTCGTGATGGAGTGCGCCGGGCGTCCAACGCCCGCAATGACGAGGCGGCGGCCGGGCACCAGATCGTCCTCCATACGTCCTCAGTGGCCGCCGGGAGACCCAATATGGGCCTCTACCAGCCCTTTTGAACTCTACAAGTCGCGGGGTGCTCACGAAATCGCCTGATCATCACCCTACGCCCTTTCACTTAAGCCATCACAGGTTAAGCAGGGGAGTCCTCACAATCCCGAACGGGCGCGGCTGTACCGCAGAACTCTGGTAGTGCTACCATGTAGCACTATGGAAAGGATCGGAGTACGAGAACTTCGCCAGCACGCCAGTCGCTACCTCGCCCGCGTAGCCACCGGAGAAACGATCGAAGTGACCGACCGAGGCCGGGCGGTAGCGCTGCTGGTACCCACCCAGCACGACCGGTGGCAGGACCTTGTCGCAAGCGGCCAGGTGGTCCCCGCGGCTATCGAAGGAAATCTGCTCGACGAGGCACCGCACGACTATGGCATCCACGCTTCGGCCGAGTTGGCCGCCATGCGTGACGACGAGCGGTGAAGCTATATCTGGACTCGTCGGCACTCGTGAAGCTTGTCCAGCGAGAAGCCGAGTCCGACGCGTTGCGGCGTTTCCTGCGCCGTTGGCGAAGAGACCAGTTCGTGACGAGCACCTTGGCCCGGGTCGAGGTAGTCAGAGCCGTCTTGACCGGCGGCCCTCTCGCCGTTGCAAAGGCGCGTCGTCAACTTTCTCGGCTCGACCAGATTGTTTTGAGCACGGAGTTGCTAGATCGGGCCGCCACATTGGCCCCCGGACTCAAGTTGAGGAGCCTTGATGCGATCCACCTAGCGGCGACACAGGTTATCGGAGACGAGCTTCGCGCCGTGGTGACGTATGACCTCCGCATGACGGATGCCGCACATAGCCTGGCCTTGACGGTGGAAACGCCGAAATGAATACAGGCACTTTTACATCCGCCGGGGCCTTTGGGAGGATCGTCGTCGGCACTAAGGTACATCCATCTCCCCCGAATATTGGAGTGAGCCGTGGCCGCCGTCGAACGCGAGATGCAGGTGCGCACCTTCGTCGAGGAAGTCTGGAATGCCCGGAACTACGCGGCCGCTGCCGTTCTGTATGGAGAGACGTACGTCAACCCGTTCGGCTCCGGGCCGGCCGCCAGGGTAGAGCCGATCCGCCGCTACCACGAGGCGTTCCCCGACCTACACATCGACATCGAGGAACTGATTGTCGCGGCTGACACCGTGGTCCTCAGGACCACCTTTCGCGGGACGGACACCGGTGGATATGCGGGAAGGGCCCCAACCGGGCGAGCGGTGCACGAGTGGGTGGTCACGATTATGCATTTCGAAGCCGATGGAGTCGTACGGGAATGGGTCGGTGCCGACAAACTCGGATTGTTTATCCAACTCGGAGTCCTGGAAGACCCTGGCCCTGATAGGGGCTCATTCACGACCCGAGCCTGGCAGGGGTCTTCCTGCCGGCTACGTTGGCGATGGGTACAAGTCGATGAGGACGGCCGGCTCGCCGGCTCGCCTGGCCGTTTTATGGCGAGGGCATGTGTATTGGCGGCTGGTCGCCGTCTTCGGCCTTATTCGCGGGAGGGTCCCGGCAATCCGTTTGTACAGTGACGAACTCCCACCGGTGTCCCTCCGGATCGAGGGCTCCGCACTGCGCGGCTGACGCTGCCCGCTCCGCACTACGCCCGTCACATTTTTGCCCGGGCAGTCGAGCACGGAGACGTACGCGTCATCAAGTTCGCCGACACTGCGATCGACTCCTACGAACGACAGCAGAGAGAGGAACCGCTCAGGGCTGTCGTGCGAGCCGCCGAACTCATCGAACCAGTGTGAGATAGAGACGGCTCTCCAGAACCGAGCGGGACTCGCTCGTTCCAGCCGGGGTGCTGCCCACCGTTCGTCCATCAGGTCGTTGACCTGGCTTTGCCACTCAGGAACTGAGGCCAGCTAGCGCTTGTGCCCTTTCCGTCAAGGTAGGAGGACATGGCGTTCCTTGACCGCTCCATCGACGCGGCCGCGCCGATCGCGGCTGTGCTCACCGGTGCGGAGCGGATTTGGTTTGTATCAGGAACCGTGCCGATCGCACAGGCGAAATTGGCCAGCCCCAAAATGAGGTTCATGGCCTGCGAGCTCATGGGCAG
>DATJUH010000120.1:0-9011 GCA_035502515.1 Acidimicrobiales bacterium | reverse complement strand
GGCGGGGTCAACATTGCCGTCCCGAGCAGCAGCCGAGTGGTGCCGGCGGGGTCAGGGCCGGCCCGCCCGAAGGGCTAGCGGACCTCGAAGCCAGTCAGGCCCTGGGGCATCTCTGATTGGGCCTCGACGCCGGTCACGCGGGCGTAGGCCGGGCCCAGGTGGCACCACTCGACGACCTTGTCCACGGCCTCGGGTTCACCCTCGATGACGACTTCGACCCGACCGTCGGGAAGGTTGCGTGCCCACCCGGATACGCCGCAGGTGCGAGCCTGGTCCGCGCACGAGCCGCGGTACCACACACCCTGGACCTTCCCGCTCACCCAGAGGTGCAGCCTGACCATACGCGGCCAAGCTACAGAAATTAACTTGCGCCCGAAGTTGGGCTGAACTATTTTGATTATGAAGTCGCTTGACGGCCCGAATAAAGGTTGTAGCCGGAAAAAATCGGCTCCTTTTATGCGCGGAATTTGCCTTGAATTAGGCCCAGTTTTGGTTTAGGTTCCCCGGATTATGAATACTGCGGGGGTCACAACCGGGAACCATCCTGAATTAGCTGAAGAACAGGCGCTCCTGGACCGCGCCTACAGCTGTTTGGACCGCATGCGCCGGCGGGCCGAGTACTTGAAGGACCTCGGCTACCTGGGCGGCAACGTCACCGAAGGGGGCGTGGAAACCCATGACCGCCAACAATGGGAACAGGACAAGCAACACCGGATAGACCAACTTACCGACAAGGCCGGCGCCCTCTGTTTCGGGCGCATCGACCGGTATTCATCTCAGCGCTGGTACATCGGCCGGCGCCACATAGAAGACGAAGACGGGGAACCCCTGGTGGCCGACTGGCGGGCGGCCGTCGCCGTGCCGTTCTACCGCGCCACCGTCGCCGACCCCATGGGGCTCGACCTGCGCAGACGGTTCCTGGTCGAATCTCGCCAGATAGTCGACATCTTCGACGAAAACCTGGCTGCCCCCGGGGCCGTCGAAGCCGGCGCCTATGTCCCGGACCCTCTGCTGGCCGAAGTGGGCCGGGGCCGGACCGGCTCCATGCGGGACATAGTGGCGACCATCCAGGCCGAACAAGACGTCATTATCCGCGCCCCGCTGCAAAACTGCATCGTCGTACAGGGCGGGCCCGGCACCGGGAAGACGGCGGTCGGCCTGCACCGGGCGGCGTACCTGCTTTATGAACACCGGGACTTTTTCCAGCGACAACGGCTGCTCATTGTCGGGCCCAACCGCATCTTCCTGCGCTATATATCGCAAGTATTACCATCCCTCGGCGAGGTCGCCTCCGCCCAGTTGACGATCGAAGGCCTGGCCGGGGTCAAGTACCAGGTGGATGGCCCTGAGCCGAGCGACGTTGCCCGCCTGAAGGGCGACCGGCGGATGGCCGAGGTCATTCACAGGGCCGTGCTCGATAACGTGACCGCTCCCGCCCTGGATGTGGATATCCGTACCAGCTTCGGCACCGTAAGGCTGGCCGCGACCGACATTGCCGCGGTGGTGGCCACCGTATTGGAGCGCTTCAACCGTTACGGCGATGGCCGGCAGCTCCTGCGCGAGCAGCTCGTTGAACTGGCCTGGGACGTGCACGTCGCCAAGTCGACCTCCGACGTTACCCGCCAGGCTATTTTCGAAAGCGACGTAAGGTCCAGTCCCGCCCTCAAGGCTCTGCTCGACAAAGCGTGGCCGACCATCACCCCATCGGGTGTTGTGCGCCGGCTGTTCGCCAATAAACCGCTCCTGTTCCGTGCTACCAAAGGGCTGCTCACTCCCGAAGAGGCACTTCGCCTCGCCCGACCCGCAGCCAAGCGGGCCGGGGAGCAGAGGTGGAGCCGGGCCGATCTGGCTCTGCTCGATGAAGCCGAGACGTTGATCTCCGGCGTGAGACAGAGCTACGGGCACATCGTCGTGGACGAGGCCCAGGATCTGTCGGCCATGGAGCTGCGCATGATTGGCCGGCGAAGCCGGCGAGGTTCGATCACGGCTCTGGGCGACCTGGCCCAAACCACTTCGCCCGCCGGCCAGACCGACTGGGCAGAGGCCGTAGGCGACCTCGGAACACCGGGGGCGCAGCTTGACGAACTGACGATCGGTTACCGCGTCCCCGAACCGATAATGGCCTTCGCCAATCGCCTTTTGCCCTATACCGCGCCCAACGTGCGTCCGCCTAGCTCGGTGCGAGGCGTCGGCCAGAGCCCGAAGATCGTCCCGGCCGACCCGCTCCAACTGGTCACGATGGCTGCCGCCGAGGTGTCCGCGGTGGCGTCGGTCTGGCCTCTGACGGGTGTAGTGGCGCCGGGGCCCATGGGCAAGGATCTCGGCGCCGCCCTCGAACGCGCCGGAGTGATGTTCGTCGATGGTGTCCGCCTGGCAGCACTGGGCGAGCACGTCACCCTCCTGCCTGCTACGTCAGTCAAAGGCCTCGAGTTCGACGCCGTCGTCGTGGTCGAACCCAGCCAGATCGTGGCCGAGAGCGATGGCGACCTCCGTCTGCTCTATGTCGTGCTGACAAGAGCGGTCCAGCACCTGAGCGTCGTCCATGCCGACCCGCTCCCGCAGGCCTTGACGATGGTCAACTGACCGATCCGAGCGTCGTTCCTAGAAGCCCGGGACGAGCACTCTCTCGCCGCCCCGCAAGGCGGACTCGTGGGCGCATATACCGACCATCGTCCAGTTGGCGGCCGTCTCCGCGTCCGGCATCGGGGGCCTCTCGCCGGTGCAGGCGGCCAGGAAGGCATCCACCAGGTGGGGATGAGATCCTCCGTGGCCCCCACCCTGCACGAACGAGAGGTGGTCTGCATCCTGGATGGCTTCCGGCCGCGTGAAACGCTGTACCTCCTCGGGCAGGCGGTGGGCGTAGTCAGGGACCGTGACCCGTTGGGGGATGTCGGCTTCGGAGATCGGGTGGGCGGCCGTGCTCTTGGTGTACAGCACCGGCTGCTCCTCCTCGATTTGCTGCCATTCGAACGACTTCCGTGAGCCGTATACGTCGAAGCTCTCCCGGTATTGGCGAGCTACATTGAACAGGCTCCTGGTGACCTCGGCGCACACATCCGAGCCACGGAGCTTGAAACTGGCCGTCTCGACGGCGAACGGACTGCCATATTTCTCTGCCAGCGCCTCGTCAATTCGACCGGACCCGTGACAGACCACGGATTCCGCTTGCTTCCCCAGCAGTGCAAGGCACGGGCTCACGCAGTGCGTGGCGTAGTGCATGGGCGGGAAACCGGCCCAATAGTCCGGCCAACCATCCATGTCCTGCTGGTGGCTACCACGCAGGAACTGCACTTCACCGAGCTCTCCCCTATCGTGCAATTCCTTGACAAACAGGAACTCCCGAGTATAAACGGCCGTTTCCATCATCATGTAGACCGTGCCGCTGGCCCGCTGCGACTCCACGATCTGCCTGCATTCGTCGACCGTCGTGGCCGCAGGTACCGTGCTGGCGACGTGCTTTCCCGCCTTCAAAGCCGCTATCGCTTGTGGCGCATGCGCGGCGATGGGCGTATTGATGTGGACGGCGTCGATTTTGGCGTCCGCCAACATTTCGTCATAATCCGAGTAACGCACATCGACGCCGAAGGCCTCGCCACACGAGTCGAGCTCATCTTTGTTACGGCGGCAGATGGCGTACATCTGGGCATGAGGATGACTTTGGTAAATCGGTATAAACTCGGCACCGAACCCCAAGCCGACAATGGCGACGCGGACCCGTTCACGGTTCATTTTGCCTCCCGAAGACCCCGTAGCTTACCTTTCTCCAGATACGGTCAGCGACTTCGAGCACCAGGGAACGGCCGCAGTTCCGGCCTCAGATGCCGGGCACGCCGTTCAGGCCACTTCGGGCCCGCCCGACGACTAAGTCGCGACTTTCGAAGCCCGGCTCATCAGGGTCGACGTTGAGGTCCAAGAGCGGGTGCGGCCGGCCAGTGCTCGCCGGGCTACCGGCCGCCAGGTAATAATTGAGCACTGGTGGCAGGATGCGCTCGGCCCGTGGCCGCATTGGCAGTGGCGACAGCCACCCTTTTGGTGGGGCCGGCCACGGCGACGGCCTCCTCCGCCACCCCGCCGGCCCAGACCCCGCCGGCCCAGACCTCCGCGGCCCAGACCTCGCCGGCCCGTACTGCGCCGGCCCGTACTGCGTCGGCTCCTGCCGCGTCGGCACGGGCTTTGGGCTTGTCGCTGCCGGCGCCGCCGGTCCAGCCCGAACCTTGCCCGCCACCACCGATACCGCCACTCCCCCCGCCAGCACCACTGGGACCACCCGTCGTCCGGGAGGCCGCCGTACCCCTGGCCGGGCCTCCCCCACCACGCCACGTCTCCCTGTCGCCCGTCGTCGGCAAGGGGATGTGGCTCACGGTTTGGCCCGGTTCGCCGCTGAATGTGGGCAGGGTCATCGCCACCGCCCGGTCAGCCGGCCTGCGCCAGCTGTGGTTGCGCACGGGCAGCTCCCAGAACGGCTTTTACGGCGGGCCGCTCTTGAAGCTACTGGTCCCGGCCGCGCACAAAGCCGGGATCTCCGTCATCGCCTGGGACTTCCCCACCCTCTCGGACCCGGCGGCGGACGCGGCCAGGGCTGCTTTGGCCTTCCGTATGGGCGCCGACGCTTTCAGCCCCGACATCGAAAGCCCGGCGGAAGGGACCTACCTGACGGCCCGGCGAGTGCGCTACTACTTGTCGCTGGTACGGGGCATCGCCGGGGCCCGGCCCGTCATCGCCACAGTGCCGCGGCCCGATAGCTATTGGCTGAGCGTTTACCCCTACAGCGCCGAAGCCCCCTTCGTGGACGCCTTCGCTCCCATGGTCTACTGGTCGTGCACGGAGCCGGGCGCGGCCGTGTCCGAAGCCATCACCGTCCTGTCCAGGTGGCGCCCGGTGGCGCCGATCGGCCAGGACTTCAACATGGGACCTATTGGCGGTCCGCCCGGCCTGCCCAGTCCCCAAGAGATATGGCGCTTTCTCGACGTCGCCCGGCGAATGGGCGCCGTGGGCGCCAGCCTCTTCGACCTTGAACAGGGTGGTCCGGAGCAGCTGCGCGCTCTTGCTTATTATCCCTGGTGATGGCCGCCTCCGAATATTGCGGGGACATCAGCGGACGGTGGCCGTCGTCACTGGGCCCGGGAAAGCCGTAGTCCCGGGCGGGCCCCGTAGTAACGTCCCTCAGCGAGGACGTCGAGGTGTGCCATAAAAAGGCCCAAAGAGGTTTTGCGGCGGTTCTTTTGAGGGTGACGCTTAGGAGGCACGGGGGCCCGAGAGGGCGAGCACCGGTGGGAAGGGAGGACCATGTCTGACGCTCCAAACGTGGCCACCGTCAGTGCTACGACTGGCCAGATCGAACTCGACGCGGCGCCGAGCTCGGAGCGGTACGAAGCCTTTGCGCTCGAGCAAAGGGGCATCGAGTTAATCCCCGAGGCCGAACGGCCCATGAAGCCCTCGGGCCTGTTCTGGATGTGGGCCGGAGCGATTTGGAACGTCGAGTTTGTCGTCTACGGAGCCCTAATAGTGTCCTTCGGGCTCTCCTACTTGCAGGCCGTCAGTGCCATCCTGGTCGGCAACCTGGCCTACCTGTTCCTCGGCTGGGCCAGCCTTCCCGGCCCCGAGACCGGCACCACCACGTTCATGGTCAGCCGGGCCCCCTTCGGCCGCAACGGCAACCGGGTGCCGTCCCTGTTCAATTGGGTCACGCAGGTCGGCTTCGAGATCGAGGGCATCGTGCTCATCGTGCTGATCGTGGTGGCCATGTTCAGCCACGAAGGCGTTCACGTCAGCAACCTGGGCAAGGCCATCATCATCGTCCTCGCCGTTGCCGTGCAGTTCGTGGTCCCGTTCCTCGGCCACGCCACGATCACCCGGGTGCTGCGCTACCTCTCCTACGTCTTCATCGTGGTGTTCGCCATCATGGCCGGCCTCGTCATCCCTCACGCCCACCCGAGCCACCTCCACTTGCCAAGAGGCTTCACCGACTCGTGGTGGTTGTGGACCACAGGCATCGTCCTTATCGTCTCAGCGGGCGGGTTGGGTTGGACCGAGAACGGATCCGATTACTCGCGTTACCTTCCCCGCAACACCCCCAAGGCCAAGACGATCTGGGCCGCGGCGCTCGGCGGCCTGATCCCGTCGGTCTTGCTCGAACTTCTCGGGGCCACTGCTTACCTGGTCAGCCCGAGCGCCTCCGCCGCCACCGGGCTCCCGGACTCCTTCGCCGGCTGGTTCTTCTGGCCGTTCCTCATCCTGGCCCTCCCCCAGTTGCTCTGCATCAACACCATCGACCTCTACTCGTCGGGCGTCACGCTCCAGGCACTGGGGCTACCCCTCAAACGATGGGGAGCAGTGATCCTCGACACCGTTATCTCGGGGGCGGTGACCGCCGTGGTGATATTCAAGGGGAGTTTCTACACGGACTTGTCGGGCTTCCTCGACTACATCGTGGTATGGCTCGGGCCGTGGTTCGGGATCCTCATGGTGGACTACCTGCTGCGCCGAGGGCGCTACGACACCACGTCGCTGGCCGCCAAAAGGGGCGGCGTCTACTGGAGAAATGGTGGCATCAATTGGAGGGCGCTCGTCGCTCTGGGCCTGGGCATGTTCGCGGCCATGACGTGGATCGACGCCGCCTTCTATTTCCCCTCCTATAGTTCGTTCTTCTCCAACCGCACCCATGGGGCCGACTTCAGCTGGCTATTCGGATTGTTCGTGGGCGCGCTTTGCTACTACTTGCTGTCAATGTCGTCCGTGCGCAAAGAGGCTGCCGCCGGACCGGCGAACGTTAATCAGGCGAACGTTAATCAGGCGAAAGTCAATCAGGGGCCTGTCAACGCCTGAAGCTCTGAAGTGCCGGCTCGGTGCCGGCGCCCCAATTGGGGGCCAGCCGGCGCACGGGCGCTAGGGCGCACCCCACCTTCGGTTCGTGGGCGTGCCCCATAGATCGGGAGAGCGACGTCCCCATGCTTAGAAGATGCCAGTTATGCGGGCCGGTTTAGGCCAAGGCCCGCCGAAGCGTTTGGCACAACGCCTCCAGTGCTGCCCGCCAGGCGTGCGCCGGCGGCTTGCTGTACCCGACGATAATCCCTTTGCGTTTCGGGGCGGTCTGCCAACTCCACCCGAGAGTGACGATCCTCAGCGAAGAGCGATGGGCTTCAGCCCGGACGGCCGCTTCGTCCGGCCCTTCGGACGGGAGGGCGATCACGGCGTGAAGGCCGGCGGCCACCCCGAGGACGTCGAGCCCCAGGTCGAGATCCGCAATGGCGGCCACGAGCTCGTCCCGCCGGCGCCGGTACAGGGCGCGGCAATGGCGCACGTGACGTTCGAAGGTCCCGTCGTCGAGCAGTTCGGCCAACGCCTTCTGGTCCAGCGATGCGACGGTGCGGTGCCAGCGTCTGGCGGCGGTGAACGCCTCGGCGAAGCGGGGGGGCAATACGGCCCAGGCGATGCGCAACCCCGGGGCCAATGACTTGCTGGCCGTCCCGATATAGACGACGTCGTCGGGGGCCCTGCCTTGCATGGCGCCGATAGGTTCACGGTCGAAGCGGAACTCGCCGTCGTAATCGTCTTCGATGATCAGCGCGCCGGTCCGGCGCGCCCACGCGATGAGAGCGTCCCGCCTCCGCGGCGAGCAGGTCATGCCGAGGGGGAACTGGTGGGCCGGTGTCAGCAGTGCCGCGGCCGCGTCACCCGGCTCGGCCGAGGCCCCCTCATCGTCAACGGGGAGAGGGACGACGGCCGCCCCCGCTGACCTGACGAGGTCGCAGTGGTACGGGAGGCCCGGGTCCTCCATCGCCACCGTCCCCGGCGCGATTACCCGGGCGATCGTGTCCAATGCGTCAGCCGAACCACTGCAAATCACGATCTGCGCCGGGTCGGCCACTACTCCTCGAGCCCGCTCCAGGTACCTGGCCAGAGCCGAGCGCAACTCCGTACTGCCCTCGTCGGACGCGTAAGTCAACGCCGACACCAGGCCTTTACCGGCCACTTTGCGCAACGCCGAGAGCCATTTGGCTATAGGGAAGACGGAAAGGTCCGGTTCGCCCGGGAACAGGTCATATTTGAACGCTTGTGCCTGCTTGCGTGCGGGGGTGACCGGAGGGTGGGGAAGCCAAACAGACGGTGCCACCCTGGTCGGCGCGCCCTGCTTGGTGCGTAGCCAGCCTTCCGCAGCCAGCTGAGCGTACGCTTCGACCACGGTCCCGCGGGCCACTCCGAGCTGGGACGCCAGCGTCCTCGTAGATGGCACGGCGGCGCCAGGGGCCAGGCGGCCTTCGCGGATCGCCGCCCGGAACGCCGACTCAATATTGTGCCGGCCAGCCACTGGTCCAGATTATTGCCGTTCTACTGGTACATGCAACTGGTCCAGTCGGGCGGCTGGACCTTCTAAGTTTGGGCATCTGATTGCCGATCGCCGGCGCCCGCGGTCAGCATCGCCCCCGTAAGTGCGAGCAAACGTGGGCATTTTTCACTAGTGCGGAGGAGAAATGGTGCTCAAATCTGATAGGTCGACCAGCAAAGCCGGTCGGCCGCTGCAGGCCCCCCCGGCGGCCCAGGCCGTCGACCTGCGCAAGACTTATGGGACCGGACAAGCGGTGTTCAATGCCCTGGACGGCATCGACCTCACCTTCGAGCGCGGCTGGTTCACGGCCGTCATGGGCCCAGGTCCGCACCATGGTCCGCTCCGAGTCCGTCGTCATCTCCGTGTTCGGTGCCATCCTCGGCATCGTGATGGGCACGGGACTGGGGATCGCTCTGGTCGTGTCCCTCAGGCAGCAGGGCGTCACCAACCTGGCCGTGCCCGCCACCGAACTCGCACTCTTCCTTGTACTTTCCGCCGTGCTCGGGCTCGTTGCCGCCAGCTGGCCGGCCCGCCGCGCCGCCACGCTCGACGTACTGGCTGCGATCACGGCCGAATGACGGGTCCCAGGCCGGACGTCGCGACCAGCTGGCACTGACGGCGCCCTAATGTCTGCTCTGGCCACGATCAACTATGAGGCGGGAGTTGCCGAGGACGGCATTGGGCC
>DATJUH010000119.1:0-11005 GCA_035502515.1 Acidimicrobiales bacterium | reverse complement strand
CGACTTGGCCGGCCCGCTTGGGGCCCACTTGGCCTTGCCGGCCGCCCTTATTGCTTCGCTGACCATGCTGGCCGCGGCCGGCGCAGGAGGCAGTACTGCCATCCCGGCCACCACGACTTTCCCGGGGTCGGCGACGCCTTCGGGGCAGTGGCCGTACCCCAACGCGGACTTGGCCAACACCAGGCAGGCGCCCGGGTCTGTGATCTCATCGGCGAACGTGTCGCAACTACGGGAAGCCTGGTCGTTCAAGTTGACGGGTCAGGCCGCAGCTGGCGTGTCGTACTCCGGGTCACTGACCTCCATCCCCGTCGTGTCCGACGGCGTCGTGTACATACAAGACCAGGACGCCAACGTCTACGCGCTGGCGCTGGCCACGGGCAAGCTGGAGTGGAAGTACCAGGTCGACCTGCCCGAGAGCAGTGGCCCCGGGCCTGACGGGGTGGCGGTGGCGGACGGGGCGGTGTACGGCGACACGCAGAGCTCGGTCTTTGCCCTCAACGCGGCGAACGGCAAGCCGGTCTGGGTGGACCGCCACTTACTCGGCAAGGGCCAAGGGGTGTTCGAGATCCAGCCGCAGGTGGCCGACGGCCGGGTCTACCTGGCCAGTGCGAAGGGCCCCGGCAACGGGGTGCTCATGGCGGTCAATGCCGCCAACGGGCACCTGTTGTGGGAGTTCAACACGGTCCTTCACCCGTCGCCGAGCGTGGCCGCTATCGGCTCGGGCGGGGCCTGGGAGACGCCACTGGTGGGCAGCGACGGCTCGGTGACCTTTGGGACCGGGAACCCGTACGAGACCATCGCAGAGGCGGTCGAGCACCCCTCCCGCCAGCTCTACACCGACAGCGCCGTGAACCTCGACGCCACGACCGGGAAGCTGCGCTGGTACTACCAGGCCGTGCCGAACGATTTCATGGACCACGACCTGCAGGCCTCGCCGGTCTCGACGCATATCAATGGGGCGCCCGTGATCATCACCGCCGGCAAGATGGGCTATGTCTACGCCCTGGACGCCCGTACCGGCGCTCTCGTGTGGAAGACCCCGGTCGGCAAGCACGACGGCCACGACAACGACTCGGCCCTGGCGCTTGCGCACAAGCTGAAGATCACGTTCCCCTATACCTGGGAGCCCGCCGGCCTGGGCGGCGTGCTGTCGAACCTGGCTGTGGCGGACGGCAGCGTATACGTGGCCACCAACGACCTCCCCTTCACCGCCACCAGCATGACGACTTACGGCGGTAAGAGCGCCGGCGAAAGCGGGGAAGTGGAGGCGCTCAGTCTCGCCACCGGCAAGGTCGAATGGGACACCAAGGTCCCCACGATGCCGCTCGGGGCGGCCACCGTCTCAAACGACTTGGTCTTCACTGACCTCTACAACGGGGTGCTGATTGCTCTCAACCGCAGCACCGGGGACGTCGTCTACCGCCACCAGCTGCCCGCATCGGCCAACGCGCCGATAGCGGTCTTCGGCAACACCGTGCTCGTCCCGGCGGGCGCCCCGGAGACGTCGAGCACGGGCAAAAGCGGACAGCCGCAACTGGTGGCCTACACGGTCCCCTGAGCTCGTGCGGCACCGGCCACGGGGCTCGCATCCAGCAGCGCGAGGCGTCAAACAGTAAGGAAAGTCAAGGCGCATTCGTCAGCGACGGGATCGAGTCGGCGCTCCAACAGGCCAGGGACGCCGCACACGGACGCGACATCTCGCTGCTGGGCGGCGCGGCGACGGTCAACCAGTACTTGGCCGCAGGGCTCGTCAAAGAGATCGACATCTCCCTAGCACCGGTGATCCTCGGCGGCGGTGAGCGCCTGTTTCAGGGGCTCGACCGAGGCGCGCCTTCCCGGGCCCACACGCTGACTTACTCGGCCTAACAGAACCCCTTCCGAGCTCTGATGACGCGGGCCTTCCGGCCATTAATCAGCACCGGATACAGGCGTTCGACAGACAGTTCACTGCCTTCGACAAGTGCCCTTACGGCCGCTTCCGGCGCTCCGGTCAGGACGACGATGGCTCCACCCGGCCGAAGCCACCGCGCCGCCGCACTGCCCACGCCCGAATACAGCCCTTCAACCCCGCCCGGCACAGAGGAGAATTTACCCCACGGGGGATCGGTGACGATCACGTCTACACTGGCTGGTGGAACGGCGAGACGAAGCGTGTTTTGATGCGTCCAGCGCACGCAATTTCCGCTCCGCTGGGTGCCCTTGACGTCATTCAGCCACACGTACCGGGCACCCGCCTCGAGGCAGGCCTTGCCAATGACTCCACTCCCCGCAAACGGATCCATAACTAGTGACGCGCCTCGAAGCGGTTCGATCCGGGCGAGGGTGGCACAGATCTCCGGCCTTAGCACGCCCTGGGCGGATCGCCGAACGCCCTCGGACAACTTTGTGGCAAGGATTGTGTTTGGCTCGTCCCGTCGGCGGAGCAGCCAGACCTCTAAAGACGCACCGCTTCGCGATACGCGTAGGCCACTCCAAGAGGCGATCTCGCGTTCCATCTCTGCAGCAAGACGCCCGTTCGTGGGGGCGAACTGGCCATCATCATGAATACGCAGCCGAACCGATCCTCGCATTGGCAGCCCGGACGGGCGCTCAATCTGCGGGACTCGACGGCCCAGCGCTGTCAGTTCCCGATCAACCATCGACCGTGGAACCTCGTCCAGAACGGCGAAGATGTTGCTGGCGCACGGAAACCCGCGGAGCTGGCGCACCGGTGCAACCGTGCGAGCGCGGATGAAGCCGCTGGATTCCCGCTCAACGGCGAACTTAGGTAGCTCTTGTCGCGCCGCGTCGGCCACCATGGCTTCAAAGCCCGCCGGGCAGAGCATGGCGACGCTCATCGGCAGCACTCGTCCATTTTCGCCGGGCCGGCGGCAAGACCGGGACTGCCGGGCTGGCCCACCCATACCGAACGATGTAATTTCTTGCTTTACTCTCGGCGAATCGGCGGGTCCCGTGCTGTTTAGCTCACGGGCCTGGACCGTCTTAGGTGATAGATCAAGGACACGTCCCCATAGCGGTGTGGGCCACCTACCGTGGCGGGGTCTCCCATGACTGTGGTAGCTACTACCCTTGCCGCTAGCCGTCCGAGACGGGCCTGCGGTGGGGAGAGGGCGTCGGCATAACGCTGGGCGACCTCGACCTGGGCGCCGCCACGCTCAAGGTGGCGCTCCAGCTAGACCGCGACCAAGAGCTCTCCCCCACCAAGGACAAGACCTCGGGGCCATCGACCTGAGCGACGCAATGGTGACAGAGGTGTCCGAGCACCTGGAGCGCAATGGGCTAGTCGGCGCCGACCCCAGCACGCTAAGTCCTCGCTAATGCTGAGCCTGCTTGGACCGGGACGTTCAATTCCCCGGGGCGATCGCCCCCAATGTCAATGCGAACGGCTGCCCGTGGGCGGTCGCTATGCAGCTGGTGTGGAGGTTCGTCACATTGCCTCGGGCGATGAAGTCCCCGACGAGAGGGCCTGTGCAGGACTGCCACGTCTGCCAATTGATGTCGTGTGCCTGACCTGGCACAGCCAGCTCGAGGCTGTTCGGCCAGACCTGGTGAGCACCGTCCATGTTCGCCGGCGGGTCCTGGGGGTCGGCGTCCCCGTTGAGAGCCAGGACCGGCACCGGGGATGCCCTCAGGGGGCCGTACTGTGCGGCCTGGGCGGAGTGAGGCATGAGCGGACAGACGTACTGCCACCACTCGGCCGTCATCAGGTCGCTGTGGTACTCGAAGCTGCTGCTGTCAACCAGCCCGCTGGCTTGGTCACGAGCCCAGTCTTCCCCACACTCGACCGGGTACTTGATCATGTTTTGCGTACTACCGGGGCCTATTGCCGTTCCAGCCTTAGCCAAGGCGCCTGCAATTGCGACCGCCGCCGCGCCGCGGTCTTTGGCCACCGCCAGGGTATGGATGATCAGCGGCACCGCCGCCTCAGTGTTGGGCTCGGTCATCAGCACGTGCAGGTCGGAGGCGACGGCGTCAGCGCTCAAGGCGACCGATTGGCGGCCGTTCGTGGCGATGATCGGAGCCTTCAGGAGCGAGCTCCAGAGCCTGGACCAATCGGAGCCGAGGCTCGGGAAGGCATGATGGCATGAGACGTTGAGGGCGCATTCGGCGATCACGGCGTCGAGAGCGCTCTGTCCGCTCAGAGGGAACCGCTCGAAAACGGGGATGGTAAGAAGGGTCCCGCTGAGCAATGTCATCGTGCGCACTCGGTGTGGGTGGCGCATGAGGAAGACCTGTGCGGCCGTCGTGCCATAGGAGATGCCGACCAGGTTCACCTTGGTGTAGCCCAGGTCGCCCAAGACCTCATTGAGGTCGTCGGCCGCCATGGCGGTCGTGTAAAAGGCAAGGTTGGCCTTGAGGTGCTGCAGGCACTGGTGCACGCTGGCCCGGAGAGCCGGCTTGTTGCTCAGCTCCGGCAAGACCGAGTAGAAGGCCGGGCACGTCAGCTGGTTGGCTCCCCCCGTGCCGCGCTGGTCCACGAAGACCAGGTCGCGTTGAGTATTGAAGAAGAAAAGGGGCATGACACGTTGGGCCATGCCTACGGCCGAGTCGCCAGGCCCCCCGGCGGCCCAGACGATGGGGTCGGCGAGACGGCCCGGCCCGGAGGCCGGGACCACCACGACCCGGATGGGTATTTGTGGCCCCGTCCCAGTGAGGCGGTCTTCGGGCACCATCAGCACGCCGCACAAGGCGCTGCGCTCGGCGACGGTGCAGGGGCTAAGCGGGAGTGGGCCGGTCAACGAGGCGACGGGGCCACCAGGGGCAACGCCTGGGCCGGGGGCGGGCGGGCCTGCCGGTTGCGGCGGCACCGGCGGCCCGATGGTGCTGTCAAGGAGCCGGACAGCGACGGGGAGGACGGCCGCGTAATCGAAATACGGTTCGTGCTCCGAGCCTTTCACGATCATCAACCGGGCTGCGCCAGGGCCGGCCGCTTTCACGATCGCCTGGTAGAGGTTAACTGATCCTTGGTAGGGGACAGTGCAGTCGTCGTCGCCATGGGCGATGAGGAACGTGGGCAGCATCTCGCCCGCCTTCACGTACGTGACCGGGTTGGCGGCCTCGGCCCGAGCCGGCACGCTCTGGATAGGAGCCCCGATGTAGCGCGACGCGGCCGAGGTCGGAAGGTTGGGGTCGGCGAACTGGCCGTTGCAGACCGGGTTGGCTTCCAGCCACTTCTTCTCGGACAGCAAGTCGACGTCGCCGAAGAAGTCCACTACGGCCTTGACGCTGCTGGAGACGGCGGGGTTGCCGAGGCTGGGGTCATCGAACACGCTCGAGCTTTCTGAGGTACCGAGGAGGGCCACGAGGTTGCCGCCTGAAGAGTCGCCCAGGGCCGCGAACCGCTGAGCGCTGTAGCCGTAAGTCGAGGCATTGGCGCGCAGCCAGCGCACCGCCGCCTTGACGTCCTGGATTTGTGCGGGGAAGATCGCCGCTCCCGACAAGCGGTAGTTGACGGAGGCGATGGCGAAGCCCTGCGAAAGGACGTAGCTCACGATCTCCAGCGACATCGGGTCGTGCTTGTCGCCTTGGAGCCATGCCCCGCCGTGCGCGTAGACCACGAGGCCAGGCAAGGCCCCGGAGCTGCTGGTGGGGACGTATAGGTCGAGCTTCTCGGCGGGTGAAAGCGTCGCATAGGCAAGGTTTAGCCACTGACGGTGCGCCGGTAGTGGCACGGTCGTGGCTGTCGTCGCTGTCGTGGCTGTCGTCGCTGTCGTGGCTGCGTCGGTCGTGGCCCCCGGTCGAGAACTTGTCACAGCCAGGGTGTGAGCGCTTGCCGGTTGTGCAGCGAACGCCACGATGGCGCAGATGCTGGCGGCCAAGGCCAAGACGGGAAAGGGTCGGCGGGGCCCTGCAAGCAGGCCAATACGATAATTGCGGTTCTCAGCATAGTGCATGATTTCTTCCCTTCTGGCATGGTCGGGCCGGGACGTCGAGCACCGTCCCACGCGGGGCGTTGGGCCCAACCTGCTGCACTCTCCCACCAAGGGCCGCCGACGGGCCATCACCGCTGCAGCGAACCCGGCAATAACGCCAAAGGTCTCCTTGCCACATGGGCATTTTCCTTCTTAGGTGTACCGGATGGCCTGGCCAGGGCGCAGGCGCGTGGCCCGGCGGAGGGGGGCCACGACGACGAGCACGGCGAGCACGAGCGTGCCGGCCAGTGCGATCCCGAGGTCGGCCAAGGTGTACGGCGCCGGGAGCCGCTCGTTGGTGAGCAGGAGGATGAGCCAGCGGAGGGCTTGGGCGACCAGCCACCCGAGAGGTACCCCGAGCACGAAGCCCGCGACCGCCAGCGTCACCGTCTCGGCTCGGAGCATGCGGCGCAGGTCACGCGCCCGCGCCCCCAACGACCGCAACACCCCGATCTCCCGGGTGCGCTCGATGATGCCCATCGTGATGGCGTTGACCAAGCCGAGCATGCTGATGGCCACGACGACGAGCCCGATACCTTGCACCATGACGAGCATGGAATTGGCCGCCGCCAGCCCCGCGGCGCGGTCGGAGTAGATCACCTGGGAGTTGCTCGGGTAACCGGCCCGGCCGAGCCAGTTCTCGAGCCGGGTGGCGAGGGCGTCGATGGCCGGGTGCGCCTTGTTGGCCGCCCGGACCAGGAGCGTGTTCGCCACGCCCGGGCGGCCGTCGGCGGCCTGGGCGGCGCCCAGGGTCGTATAAACGTTGAAACCGTTGTTGGCGTTGCTCCCGCCGATGCCGACCACTGTGAACCGGGTTGGCCCGGCTGCGGCGCGGACGCTGATCTGTGACCCGAGGTGCAGGTGCTCGAGGCGGGCGAAAGCCGAACCGGCGACCATGACCGAGGCATCGGCGCGCTCTTCGGCGGGCGAGAGCCAGTGGCCCGCCGTGAGCGTCTCGTGGATGAACGTGCTCGAGTGCACACCAAGCTCGTACAGGGTCTGGCCGGCAAAGCTCATCTGCGATTCGTCCACTGCCTCCACGCCCGCCACCCCTGGCTGGCGGCGCACAGCGCTCACGACCGCGGGGCCGTACCACTGGCCGCCGCTCTGGCTGGTCAACGTGACGTCATAATCCAAAACGGCCCAGGACTGCTTGGTTGTCTGGGACACCGCGTGACCGAGCGATATCAGCCCAAGGAGCGTGGCCACCGCCAGTGCCACCTGCACAATGGTCGTGACACTGCGCTCTTTCTGGCGGGCCACGTTGCGCAGCCCCATGCGCACGGGCGCAGGTAAGCCAGCCGGGCTGGCCAACGCCCGGTCCAACCGGCTGGCGCCGAAGCGGGACACCAAGCCCTCGCTGTTGAGGGCCTCGTTCACAGGGGCCCGGAGCACGCGGTGAAGCGTCGCCCAGGCTGCGAGCATGGAGCCTCCGATGCCGGCGAGCCCGCTGATGACGGCGACAGCCCAGTCGACGGAGAAGCTGGGCGAAGCGCCGAAGATCATCTTGGCAAAAGTGTCCACCAGCAAATAGGCGAGCCCGATCCCGAGGGGTACGCCGAGCAGCGACCCGAGGACGCCGAACGCCCCAGCGGTGCGGAGATAAGAACGGCGGATGTCACGCCGCCGGGCGCCAATGGCCCGCATGACGGCGATCTCGTTGGCTTGTTCAGCGACCATCGTGCGGACGGTGTTGGCCAGCAGGAGCGCGGCCGAGATGACGGCGAGACCGGTCAAGATGTCCAGGACCTTGCTCCTCTGGTCGAAAATCGACTTTGCCGGCCAGTCCCCTGGTGCCCGGATGCTCGGGAGGTCGGAAAAGTGGCTCGGGGGCGACTGGCGAGCGAGGAAGCTCCGCACTTCCGCGGCCGTGGCGACGGCCGCCGAGTGGCCCGTGTCCTGGAGCCGGAACTCGAGGTAGTTGACGCCCCGGAAACCACCCAAAGCCTGGACAGTTGGGTCGGTGGCGTACAGGACGAGGCGGTTGTCGAGGGTGTCCATGGAAAAGGCCATGCTGTGCGCGGTCCCGGCGACCGTTACCGGGCGCCAAGACCCGTCGGCCGCCTGCAGCCTCAAGGTGTCACCCGTCCCTCCGCTGTAGATCCCGTCCGTGGAGTCCTGGACGTCCACGAGCACCTGCCCCGTGCCCACCCGGCCCGACAGGGCGACGCGGTCCACGGGTTGTGTGGCCCATGCCCCGCTGGTCCAGTCCGGCACTCCCCAGATTTCGGCGTTCATCCGGTGTGCCCCGGACATCGCCCTGGTACCGAACGAACTGCGTGCCGCCACGGCCACGACGTTGGGGAGCCGCGTCAGTGCGCTGAATTGAGCCGACGAGAGCACGACGTTGTTGACCGGGACCGACAGGTCGTAAAGCCGTGTACTGGACACCTCTGAGCTCATGCCCCTGTCCATCAGCGAAGGCATGGCCAAGATGCCGAAGCTGGCGACAGCCAGAGAAATGGTGAGCGCCGTCAGCACGGCGCGAGCGGGGCGGCGCCGGAGGTCTGCCCACGATTTCCGGGTGATCGTGCTAAAACGAGAGCCAAGCACGAGAACTCGGTTCGTCTGCGACGACCCGGCCGTCCTTCACGGTGACGACCCGTTTGGCGCGCTGGGCTAGCGCCAAGTCGTGGGTGACATACAGCACCGTTGTGCCCGCAGCGTTCAGGCCCTCCAAGAGGTCGAGCATCCGGGACCCGGTCTCGCTGTCCAGGTTACCGGTCGGCTCGTCGCCGACCACGAGCTTGGGGTCGCAGGCCAGCGCGCGGGCGATGGCGACCCGTTGCTGTTCGCCCCCGGAAAGCTCAAGCGGAAGGTGGTCCCCCTTCCCTCCAAGCCCAACTGCTTCCAGGTGCCGGCGCGCCCGCTCAGCGCGCTCTCGAACCCTCCAGCGGCGGGCGAAGTCCATCGGGAGGGCGGCGTTTTCCAGCGCCGACAGGGTGGGGAGGAGCTGGAAGAACTGGAAGACGATCCCCACAGTCTGGCCCCGCCACCGGGCCAGGCCCTCCTGGTCCATGGCGCCGAGGTCGACCCCGTCCACCACGACCCGGCCGGCGCTCGGCCGGTCGATCCCCGTCACCATGTTCAAGATCGTCGTTTTGCCGCTCCCGGATGGACCGACCACCGCGACCATTTCCCCCGAGTGCACCGTAAGGTCCACGCCACGCAAGGCAACCAGCTCGAGCTTGCCTGTCTTGTAGACCTTCTCGAGACCGCGCATCTCGATAAGAGGCACGGTCGCCTGACGGCTCGGCGGCCGTTGCGCGGGCGCCGCGGGTGCCAGTTGGTCCACCATATTTCCTCCCGAAATCAGGCCCCGGCGGGGGGAACCGACTGAAGAAACCGGACGCCAGCGCCATCGGCGTTCGCGCCGGCCGTTACGACGACAGAAAGGTCGTTGACCCCGTGCGCAAAGACTTGATCTACCGGGCACATCGGGCTCGCCCCCTTTGCTGGCGCGAAGCACGCCCAGCTTGAGTCTCGGGCCGCCGATTTCCTCTGCGCTAAGGCCTTTAGGCCCGAACCGCCAGGACTAAAGACCCCACACAGTCCGAACGACGCTGTCCGAGCTGCACCAGGGGGTGGTGTCCGACCTGCTCACCGAGGCCCTCGTTGTGGACTTCGGTTCTGGGCTGGGCGTCGAGCTCGCCTACCTCGCAGCGCGAGGGTGGAGGGCGGTCGGGATCGATTTGTCCTTCGCCGCTGTCAAGCAGGCGATGACGCAAGGTGGCGAGCCGCTGTTCGTGTACGCCAACGTCCTCGCCGCATCCGTGAGAGCGCAATCCGTCGACGTCCTCCTCGACCGCGGGTGTTTCCACTACTTGCCCGTCGAGCTCAGGCCCACGTATTCGACCGAGGCGCAGAGGATTCTGCGTCCGAGTGGGCGGTTGCTCCTGCGAGCGTGCCTCAGCGCGGCAGGGCAACGCAACGACATCAACATTGAGACGCTCCGCGGCGTTTTTGATGGCTGGAGTTTCAACGCTGTCAGCGAGGCCCTTATTGCCAGCGACACCAGGAGCATGCCATCCCTCATATGCCGGCTTGAGAGAGACGGTCACTCTTCCTCAGCCCTGGAGCAACCGAACACGCCGACAGACGGCCACTCGTGAGCGCTACCTCCCACTGTCGCTGCGTCTCTCGGGTACCGTGGGAGCAGTCCTCGGGAGGCGTTCTATGGCTAGTACGGACATCAACCACGCTCGGCAAGATGAGGTCAGACAGGAAAGTTCGCCCCCTGGAGGCGACCTGAGCACTAAGACTTCGGAGGCAATTGCTCGCGAAGTCGCCTACCGGCGGGCCCGCGGCTTGCCAATCGCCGTCGACCGTGGCAACGGCGTCGAGTACCTTCCCCAGGAAGAAACCCGTTCGTAGCTGTTCGTAGCCCGGGGGTTATCGCAGCACGCTCATGGTCGCAACCCGGCGAGTTGCCGGAAGTACGACCAGAGCTGCGGATCAACTATTTCCGTGTGGCCAGGTTCGCCCCATCCCACGTGCGCGAGTACCTCTTCGCTGTTGTCCACGATTGACCAGGCATCGACCAGCGCCATGTAGACCTGGAACAGCGAGCTCAAGCCTGCCTGCCAGCGGCGACGGACCACGTCTTCTGGGACATCGTGACCTCCGACCGCCACCCTCTCGGCGACTCTTGCGAGAGCCAGTTCCGGTGTACGGAGCCCGACGAAGTGTAAACGGACCAGAAACCCGGCTGCTTGCCAAGAAGTCACTGAGCGGACCAGGCCGCGGCCAGCCAAGTTGGTCTCGAGACAGAACGACCTACGGGCACTCACAAGTGCGGTTAGCGCCGCAAGAACCGCTCGGCCGGCGGCTATGTCCATACCCGCGGCCGGGTGGCCTTCAGACATTAGTCTCGCGGCCTCGACATCAGCGTTCGGGAACACGACCCCGGGTGGCACGAGCCTTTGCCGAGACGTCGACTTACCGGCGCCGTTTGGCCCAGCCAGCAGAAGTGCGAGGGGCCGCATCGCACTGCTGCCCAGGTCGTCTGGCCCGGAACTCAACGCGTTACGGTTCCGTGACCTGAGGTGTTGTCACGGTGCGCGTCCAATGTCCCCTGGCGGTGATAACTGTCG
>DATJUH010000118.1:0-8115 GCA_035502515.1 Acidimicrobiales bacterium | reverse complement strand
CCGGGACTGCCACCCAGCGGTTCACCTTGGTGGTGGACGAGGCCCCGAAGATCACAAGCCGTCCCCAAGCCACCGCTCAGGATGGGGCAACATTCCGGTTCCAGGTCATGGCCACCGGCTACCCGAAGCCGACCTTCGCCAAGGTGGGGTCCCTGCCCAAGGGCGTCAGCCTGTCCCCCTCCGGCCTGCTGTTGGGCACACCAGTGGCCGCAGCCAACTACATTGTTACCATCAGCGCGGCAAACGCGTTGGGTACTGCCCGGCAGGACTTCACTATAAAAGTCCTTAGCCACAGCTGAAATAGCCAGTGCAGTGGGTCTCGTTTCATAAGGAGTGGTACGAGGATTAATGCGGGTCTAGACGAGGGAGGCCGATGAACGCGAGAAATGCGGTCTAGCTCGGGCGTGCGGCTTGGCGATCGCACGGGGGGCGGCCTACTGTCGCCGGTGAGTGGGCTCATAGTGCTGGTCACGCCGCTGGTAGCCACAGCTCGGGACCGACGATGAATCTTCCGGGGGGAGGGGAGTAACCCTTCAAGTCCCCCCTACGACACATGAAATGACATGAAAGTCAGGTTGTTGACCGGACGGTGGTTCCTTTCGGGGCTAGTGCCTCACGCCAGGGACTCGATCGCGGCCAAGAGCTAAGAACGGCCCGTTGTCAGGAAGCCCGATCTGGTCGAGCGAGCCGTCAATGTAATGCCCACACCCGTTCGCGGCGAGCAGCCCTCGTGTAGCGTAAATCGTCCAATGGCCATCGAGTTCGGGAAAACAGCCGAGGACTATGCACGTCACCGGGCCGGATTCCCGGAGTCCTTGTTCGACCGTCTCGTGACCTTCGGCATCGGCCGGAGCGGCCAGGAGGTCGTCGACGTGGGGACGGGCACGGGCACTGTCGCCCGCAACTTCGCCTTGCGCGGGTGCCGGGTAGTGGGCATTGACCCCTCACCGGAAATGACCGACCAATCGCGCCAGCTCGACGCTGAAGCAGGCGTGCATGTTGACTACCGTGTCGCCACCGCCGAAGCGACCGGCTTGCCCGGCAGTGCCTATGACGTCTTCAGCGCAGGTCAGTGCTGGCATTGGTTCGACAGGCCGTCGGCTGCGAGCGAAGCCCGCCGCGTGCTCCGGCCCGGTGCCGCCGTCGTGATCTGCCATCTCGACTGGCTGCCCTTACCCGGGAGCGTCCCAGAGGCGACAGAGTCGCTTATCTTGCAACACAACCCGAAATGGGGCGGGGCCGGCGGTTGTGGCATGTACCCGAATTGGGCAGCCGACGTAGCGGGTGCTGGTTTTACCGGGATAGAAACGTTCAGTTACGACATAAAGTTGCCCTACTCGCACGCCACGTGGCGAGGCCGCATTAGAGCAAGCGCTGGGGTGGCGGCGTCTTTGCCCACCGAGGCCGTGGAGAGCTTCGACAACGAGCATGCGGCGATGCTTGCCCAGCGCTTCCCAGGCGAAACCTTACTTGTCCCGCACCGCGTATGGGCCTTGCTCGCTTGGGCCCCGAAAGCTTAATCGCTCACAGTCCTCTATGTGGCCGGGACGGACCTCGTTGGACGGCGTCGCGCTCGAGTTGCCGTGACACTTTCTGGTCGCAGGCCGATGCCGTTTCGCAGATCCGCTGCCATCGCGCTGCCCGACTTAGGTCACCGGGCCCCGACCGTTTCCGAAGATCACATGGACGCGGGCTCAATGTGGCCTCAATGGCGAGGTGGTGGGCGTTGCCCCGGACGGCGCTCCCATGACTATCCCCTCGTTCTCACGTCCCGGTTCGGTCAGTCGCTGATGTACCGGGCGCGAGGCAGGATAGAGGCGTGCCGACCGACAGCGCCTCCCGCACTGCGACCATGGCCTTCGCCCTGCGTGGCGCGGAAGGCCGCGTGACGATCACCTACTCGGTGAACAGTGACCCGGCGCGGTGGGGTTTCAATCTCCTTGGCCTCAGCTTCGGGGCCGAGGTGGCCCGAGGCTTCCCAGTGGTCCAAGCCAAGACATCCTTTCCGCGGGAGGGTTACGCCGCGCTCCTCGGCTGGGTCCAAGTTGTCGACTACGTGGTAGCGCGAGGCGGCATCCCCGACGAGAAGGTGTGGGTCGTGCCGGATGTGCCGCCGCAGTCACGCGAGGCGAACACCCCGTACCTCGCCTTTGGCATAGACCCAGTCCTCTTCGACGCTCCTGCTTTCACAGAGAAGGACGTGGATTGGACGGCGAGGTCGTTCCTAACTTTTACGCCTGACTGTCTGATGACGCCGGTGGTCGAACCGCTGTGCGGTTTCCGCTGGGGTTACGTGGTGGCCGATGGCGTCGTCACGCCAAAAGAGCTTGCTCCGAGCTCGGAAGAGGACTGGGTCGAACTGCGTCGTATGCTTCGGGTGCGCCTGCCAACGTGGACGTTCGGCGGCGAGGATTGGACGCCACCGGCGTTCGAGCCGTAGTGCCTTGTCTTCAAATGACCTTCTGGACCGGGCCGTGGTGAGCAGGAGGAGTTGATTGATTTTCGGGGGCGCGGGTGAGTCGGCTGATAGTGCTGGTCACGCCGCTGGTAGCCATAGCTCGGGACCGACGATGACGCCGTCGGGGGGAGGGGAGTAACGCTTCAAGTCCCCCCTCCGGCAGATGAAATGACGTGAAAGTTAGCTCGTCTCATGGACGGTCCGTTGGTTCCGTTCGCCGCGCAGTACGGCCACGTCGCTCGTCGCCGACGCCCCAACAAAGCCGCTGTCGCCGGCGCCCCCTCCATGGTCGTAGCCGCCTGGCACATCCTCACCACGGCGACCATTAGCACGACCTCGGCCCCGACCACTTCCACCCCCCACGACCCAGGGCCTCGCCCAACGAAAACTGGCAGATTTAGAGGCTCTTGGTTGGCAGGCCACGGTCGACCCCGGAGGCTCGGTCACCTTGTCACCACCAGCGCTCGTGGCCTAGCCCGGCGCGCTCAGCGCACAAAAATGACCATTTTTGACGCGTTGCCCGCGCTGGCATAGCGGTACTCCTCGACTCAGACCCCCTGGTGCCAGATTTCGTCGTCACGACAACGATATTTATCGCTGAAGGTCAATGCATAGAGCGTGAATCGCAGAAATAAATGGCAGGGTCTTCGCGGCGCTAAGTGACACCGACGAGGAGGGTACCTCGGGCCGCCTCCTCCACGACTTGGTCCGGTTATGACGTGGAGCTGGTTGACGGCGAGGACGCACTCAATTTGGGCAAATAGTGATTGTAAGAGCATGCTGTCGCCCACGCAGTACTTCCATCGGGCCCATCCGACCGAAGACGAGTGCCTCCATAACGCCACAGCATGGTCGGCATCGTGGCCATGCTTGATGCCGACGCGGGGGTGGGCATGGACGTCATCGTATTAAACGGTGGTTCGAATCCAGGGAAGTCCACAGCCGTTGCCATAATTACAACATTCTAGTTGTTCAGAAGGCAATTTGCGTGTCCAGTCGCTCGGCCCTCGGACCGAGGTGGTGAGTTGCTTATAGGCTCTTCAGCCGGAGTGGCCAAAGGTCCGCACCCGGGATCTGAGCGCAGGTCCGGGGGCTTCTCGACCCGGTTTAGCTTGAGCATTGGGGCCACGTCCACCACGATCGCCCGGTAGATCTGGCGGGCGGCGACGTTACGTTTTAGGTAGCGGATGGTGCACCGCGTGCAATAGCCGAGAGTCCCCACTCGAACTGCTCCTCGGTGGCAACGCCGGCCAGGTCACTGGCGTAGTCGAGTAGAAGCGGGTAGCTCTCCTGCGAAAGACCCCGAAAGACCGCCGCCCAAGCTGCGGCATACTCGTCCGTGCCGCGAGGCGCGGCCCACAAGACCGCCCCGAGGGTGTAGTGGAACAGCGTGTAGTAAAGGCGAACGGCATCGCCCTCCTCGTACCCAGCGTCGCGAAGGATCCCCAACGAAACCTCGAGGTTCCGCAATACGGTACTGGTCCGCGTTAAGCGCTCGACCAACAGCCGGCCCACCGCCGGGTGCTGAAGCGCCACACGACGAAATTCTCTAAAGTTGTCCACCACTCGGCCTACATCCCCACGGGGACCCGATGGTGGCATTATCGTCTCGAAGACCCGGTTCACAACGGCGTCAAGAAGGTCGTCCTTTCCCTTGAAATGGCTGTAGAGCGACATCGTCCCCACGCCGAGGCGGTGCGCCAACCGGGGCATGCTCAAAGCGTCTAGTCCTTCTTCGTCAAGGAGCTCGAGCGCGGCGGTGACGGTCCGCTCCCGGTTGAGGGTGCCGCGAGGTACCCGTTCTGAGCTTTTTCCGACCACCATGTTGACAAGCGTAACCGTAAGGCGTACGGTATGTAGCGTAAGCCATACGGTAAGGGAGCAACGGACCCTATCAAGGCGATGCGAACCCGGCCGGGGGCTGCGCATTCCCGCTGTTCCGCATTCGGCTTGTGACACAGCCGTGGCAGCCAACCAGAGACAAGAAGGAGACAGACATGTCCACACCTGACCCGACCATCGTGACCATCCCGTGCTTCTCCGGAGCACCGTGGGACGCCCGACAGCTTGAGCCGTTCGCAGGACGGAACATCCACAACATGCGGCTACCCGAAGGCCTGAACGATGTCGAGCGCTATGCCGATTTCGTCGCGGACCAAGTCGAGGGGCTCAATTCCTACGTCCTCGCCGGGGACTCCTTTGGTGCCGTCATCGCCGTCACCCTGGCCACCCGCAGTCCGAAGGGTCTCGTCGGGCTCGTCCTCTCAGGCGGCTTCGCCGCCAACCCGCTGCCCGCGTGGAAGGGGATCGCAGCCAAGGCGTCTCGCTTCGCCAATGGTCCGCTATACCGCCAGGGTACGCTGCGCTTCCACGCCTTCCAGTTGGCCTCAAAGTTCGACGCCACCGCTCCGATCCCCCACACACAGAACGACTACCGGAGGTTGTTCATCGACAACACGCCGCGTCGGAGCTATACCGCCCGAGTGACCTCGGTGACTCACTTCGACATTCGTGATCGACTGAACCGGGTGACGGTCCCGACTCTCGTGATAACGCCGGAGGATGACAAGCTCGTGGGCGCGAAGGCAGCCAAGGAGATGCTGGACGGCCTGTCCGACGCCCGCGAGGTGGTGCTGGCCTCGACCGGGCACATGTTTCGGTTCACTCACCCCGACCTCTACGGCCACGCCATCACCGACTTCGTCGACCATGAGATCGTAGCGAAGGAAGCCAACCCCTCTAGCGGCATCGTGTTCATGGATCGAAAGGCCACTGCGTGAGATCCGGCGAGGACCTTCGTTTCCTGATCCTCGCCGCTCAACGAGAGGGAACCCCCTCGGCCGCTGCCTGAAGCCGATGGGCTTCATACCTTCGTGGGCAGAGGCGATGATGGTGCTGAACGGGAGCCGCTTACTATCGGCGAATTGGCATGCTGCTCGTCTGCGAGGGCGACCGACCCAGCCGGCTCGTCAACAGTACGGTTTGCACCGGTCTCGTCGGCTAGGGCGCCGTGATCGGGCGATAACGGCGCCTTCTGTGAGCGGGGGAGTGCTCGGTGTCTGGCCAGGCGCGCGCGGGGTCGGGTGAGACAATGTCGTAGGCCATTCCGAACCGCGGGCTGTTCTCCTCGCCGCTCGCGTCAGGGTTCTGGAAATGGAAGTCGTTGGCGAGGTAGCCCGGAACGGTGATGGCCGCCGAGTAGGTCTCGACCAGTAGGCAGCTTCAGGCCGGCGATGCCACCGGCAATCCGAGCTCGCTACCCGCGGAGGCGAGCCTGACGTCGTACACGACGAAGGCGGTAATCCCCTCGGCCACCGCGCTGGCGCTGGCCAGGTGGATGGCATCCAGGCTGCGAAGCTCGACGGGACCTGTCAGGGCGGCGCTCTCAACCAGGTCGCCGCTCAGCGGGATAAGGTCAAGCCCAGCAAGTAGTTCTCTGGCCGCGGGGAGGGCGGCCACGTCGTACCGGCGGCAGGTGCGCACCAGTTCGATGGTCGCTACTTCGGCGCTGAGCTTCGGCACGTCGCTCCGCTCGTGGAGCCATCGAGCCAGTGCCGCGCTCTCGGTTTCTTCGAACACCAGTTTGACGAGCGCTGAGGTGTCCAGGTAGATCACGCGTGCCGCTCGTCGCGCAGCTCGGCGAGTGTCTCGGATGGCGTTCGCCTTTTCTGGGCCGGGGCGCGGCGGACAGGCAGTCGGAACGCGGCCCTGGCTGGTAACAGGCGGCCGGACGTAACCAGCCGGTCTCTTGCCGAACTCGCAGGGCTCGGCGGGACAAGCAGGGCCACGAGCCGTCCACGTTCGGTCACCTCCACCGTCCCTCCTCCCTTCACCACATCCAAATAGCGGCTTGCGTGCTGGCGAAGTTCACGTACTCCGATCCTTGTCACGGACCCATTGTAGCACATAAGGTGCTACTGCCCGACAGTGGGAGCTGCTGCGGCAATAAGTCCTAGAAAGCCTGGGTCGTTAAGGACATCGACACGGCGCTGCAAGCTGGCTGAACCGAGGCGTGTATCGCGCCCACGACCTTAGCTACTCGTAAGACAGCTAGATAAGCGTGCCCCTTGGGGACCGTACGGAGCGGCCGGCCGAGAGTTGCCGGTGAGCGAGCTAATAGCGCTGGTCAGGCCGCTGGTAGCCACAGCTCGGGACCGACGATGAACCCTCCGGGGGGAGGGGAGTAACCCTTCAATTGCGTCACGAACGCAGAGGGAGGTGGTCATGTAGGAGACCCTCTTGAAGCGGTGCTGTGCGAAAGATGGAGGTTGGCCCTCCGGCGCCGGCCTACGGGGGCAGGCGTCAAACCGCCCTGAGCTGCGTTGGCTGAAGACCGTCGTGGTGAGCGTCAGGGAGAAGGCACGGCTCGACCGTGTCAGGTAGGGACCAGGAAGACGTTCCAGAGCGCCTGGTTTGCCGGGCGTCGCCGTTCCAAGCGTCGTAAGTTTTAGGTGGCATCGAAACCGGGGGCAGTTGAAGGCCCCTGGGACAAGCCTGGCAGGTGCCCGTCTACGGGCCAGGCGGTGCCCGGCGTACAGGCGGCGTGAGCCTGGTCTGCGGCTTTCGCATGGAACGTGAGAAGGCGGACGCCGGTACCCGCCGGGACGTACATATGGGCACACGAGGCCCCCGGCCCGGGAGAGGGAGCGTGCCGAGGCAGCAACCGCAGGCACTGAGTACCGTTGCGGCGCCCGCCGGCGGACCGGCCAGTAGTAGCTGTGATGTCCCTGCTCGCTGGGGTGGGGACGGAGCCAAGGGGCCGGCTCACCAAGCTGTCGGTTTCGTTCAACTGGGCTAGGCCCAGGAGGAAGCGAGGAGGACATGCAAACGTCGCAAGTCAAGCCGTTCGACATCCCCAAGCAGTTGGTGTGGGAGGCGTACAGGCAGGTTGCGGCCAACAAGGGTGCCCCCGGTGTGGACGGGGTGGACCTGGAGGCGTTCGAGGCCAGGCTGAAGGGCAACCTCTATGTGATCTGGAACCGGATGTCATCAGGGTCCTATTTCCCGCCACCGGTCAGGGCGGTGGAGATACCCAAGCCCCACGGCTCGGGGACCAGGATTTTAGGCGTACCGACTATCGCCGATCGGGTAGCTCAAACGGTCGTGGCTAAGTACTTGGAGCCTGAGGTGGAAAGAAGGTTCCACCGAGACTCCTATGGCTACCGGCCGGGAAAGAAAGCCCATGACGCACTGGAGGTGTGCCGGGAACGGTGCTGGAAATACGACTGGGTGATCGACCTCGACGTCCAGAAGTTTTTCGATACCGTGCCCTGGGACCTGATCGTCAAGGCGGTGGGGACCATCACCACCACGCCCTGGGTGCTGCTTTATGTGAAGCGGTGGCTGGAAGCCCCGCTACAGCTCCCAGATGGCACCCTGAAAGAGCGTGACAAAGGGACCCCCCAAGGCTCAGCGGTTTCGCCCGTCCTGGCTAACCTTTTCATGCACTATGCGTTCGACAAATGGATGGCCCGGAATTTCCCGGGCTGCCCTTTCGAACGCTATGCAGACGATTGTGTCGTGCATTGCGTGAGCAAGGCCCAGGCCGAAAAGGTGCTTGCCGCTATAGCTAAGCGGATGGAGGAAGTGGGGTTGAAGTTGCACCCGGAAAAGACGCGGCTCGTTTATTGCAAGGACGGCAAGCGCCGGGGCAGCCA
>DATJUH010000117.1:0-5900 GCA_035502515.1 Acidimicrobiales bacterium | reverse complement strand
CGTGACGCACTCTGTCGTGGCCTGCGGGAGGAAAGCCATGATGTCGTTGCCACCGGCACCGGCAGCGAAGGTTTACGCCTGGCCACGGAACAGAGCTTCGACGTTATCGTCTGCGACATCTTGTTGCCGCACCTCAATGGCTTTCAGATTTGTCGCCGCCTGCGAGAGCAGGCCATCTGGACGCCGATCCTCATGCTGACGGCCAAAGACGGGGAGTGGGACGAGGCGGAGGCCCTCGACGCAGGAGCGGACGACTACCTCACCAAGCCGTTTTCGTACGTCGTGTTGCAGGCCCACCTGCGCGCTCTGGTGCGCCGGGGGGCAAAGTCCGTGGCTGCCGATTCTGACGTGCTCCGGGCCAGTGACCTCATCCTCGACCGGCGAAGCCATCGTTGTGCGCGCGGCAACCACGAGATAGAACTGTCCCGGCGAGAATTCGACGTGTTGACCACACTCCTTATGCACCTCGGTAAAGCGATGGACAAAGAGGAACTCCTGCGCAAGGTCTGGGGCCAGGAATTCAACGGAGACCCCAACATCGTCGAGGTTTACATCGGTTATCTGCGCCGGAAGATCGACACGCCCTTTGACCGCCATTCGATCGAGACGGTACGGGGCCTGGGTTACAGATTGGTGGCTGATGAGCGCCGGGCCTAGCACCGGCCCGGTGTCTCGCCTCGGGTGGCTCGGTGCGGTACGAGTCCGGGCTGCGGTGGTCTCGGTGTTCATAGTGGGAGTGGCGTTCGTGTTGAGCGCTTCGGGCGTCATTTTGCTGCTCCGCGGCTCGCTTTATCAAAGCGCTGCTAATACGGCCAAGGCCGAAGCCGTGGCCATTTCCTTTTTGATCAATGCCCGCGGGTTCGTCCCTGCCCCGCTCCCCGTCTCCACCGAGGAAATGGCGGCCCAGGTCATAAGCACGGACGGCAGCGTGATCCGGTCGAGCCGCGACATTGCCGGCCAGCCCGCCATGGCCGATCTTTCACCTGCGCCAGGGCGGTTCGCCGTGTCAACGGGCGTCGTGCTCCGCGTCAGGCGGTTCACTCATGTGCGCCTCGACCTCGATAACCGCTTTGTGGTGGCGGCAGTAGGTTTAGACGGGCCCGGCCCCGCCCATTCTGTGCTGGTCGCCTACTCCGTCGGTGCGGCCGACCACGCCATCCACCTCGTGGAAATGTCGCTTGCCATCGCCTTCCCGGTCCTTATGCTCCTGGTGGGGGCGCTGGTCTGGACTTTGACTGGTTGGGCCCTGCGGCCGGTCGAAGCCATCCGGGCTGACGTGGCGGAGCTTTCTGCGACTGATCTGCGCCGGCGGGTACCGGAACCGGCGGCCAACGACGAGATCGGGCGCCTGGCCCGGACCATGAACGCCATGCTCCAGCGGCTCGAAGCTTCGAACGACCGGCAGCGCCAGCTGGTGGCGGACGTATCGCACGAGTTGCGCAACCCGCTGGCGGCCTTGCAAGCACAGCTCGAGGTGGCCGCGGCCCACCCGGGCACCGCCAGCCAGAGCATGCTGGAAGGGTCAGTGGTCGAAGTCAACCGTTTGAGCCAACTCGTCGAAGACCTGCTCACTCTGGCCCGCCTGGACGAGGGGATGCTGCGCCTCCGCCCCGCCGATGTCGACCTGGACGACCTCGTCCTCGCCCAGGCTGAACGATTGCGAGCGCAGGGAAAGGTCGACGTTTCCGTGAAAGGGGTGAGCGCGGCGCGGGTGCGCGGCGACGAAGTCCAATTGGCCCGGGTCGTCGCCAACCTGTCGGACAACGCCCACCGGTATGCCCGGAGCAGAATCGAATTTGCCACAGTGGAGCGGGCGGATTTCTTTGACCTGGTTGTGAGCGACGACGGGCCCGGTGTGCCCTGGTTCGAGCGCGAGCGGATATTCGAGCGCTTTGTGAGACTTGACACCGCACGTTCTCACGAGGGCACTGGCGCCGGTCTGGGGCTGGCCATAGTCCGCGAGATCGTCACCGCCCATGGAGGTGAGGTTTGGGTCGAAGATGCTCACCCCGGGGCTCGTATGGTCGTAAGGCTGCCACGCGCCGGGCAGCAGGTCACGGCTCCGTCGGGCGGCCACCGGGCCCCTGGCCGAGAGCTTCACGACACCCAACCGGCGCCGCCGGTGACGGCGGAAAGCCGCGGACAGTAGGGCCTCCCGGGCCAGTAGGGCCTCCCGGGACAGTGAGTGCCCCGGCGCACTCCCTCCCGGCGCCGGGGCACTCTGGCCTGTCTATGAGACTGTCAGGGAAATACTACTTCTTCTCCCACTTGTATTTGCCCTTGACATCCTTGCAGACCAATTCCGTTTTGCCCGCCTTTACGGTCTTGCCCTTCTCGGACTTAGTGCAGCTGGCCCCGACTTTCGCGGTCGTTTTGGATGACGCGAAGGCCGTCCCTGCGGTCAGGCTGACACCACCCAGGGCAACGCCGAGCGCCAATACGGCGGGTGCCAACCGTTTTGCGATAAAGAACTTCACTGGCCCTTCCTTTCGTCGGTTCGCCAGGAGACCGGCAGTTCTGGCGGCCTCAGGTGCACACCTCCTGTGCGCCGGTCACATTGCTATACGCCGAAAGGGGTCGTGACTTACTGCCCTGAGAGAACTCTGAGGCCTATTTGCAGCCGCCGGTACCCGGAAGGGGCCCTGAAGTGCTCAGATCGAGTCTCATGCACCTGAGAGAGTGCTGAGACCTGAATTCGCAAAATCGGCTGGCTTGCCGGCGATCACAAAAGCGCCTATTTTGCTCAGTGGCTTGTGCCGTCCTGGCCTGGTGAGCGCCATGGTGTTGACTTGAGAGCGTCAGACGCTATCGAACTTGTTTTTCCTTCCTCAGGGACAATCGCCCACATCAACAGGTAGATAATGGGGCCACCTATGCCCCCGAGCAGAATCGATGCGACGACGAAGCCAATCCTCACCGCGACGGGGTCGACGTCGATGTACTCGGCCAGGCCACCGGCGACGCCGGCCACCATGCGGTCTTTGGTGCTCCGGGTCAGCCGACGGTGGCCTTCCGTAGGTTCGGGCGGCGGGTTTTGGGAGCTGTAATCGGTCATGACCCCATTGTTAGGGTCACGGCGCCCTGTTCCCATCGGGGAAAGTCCCGACTGAACCCTGGCCCTTCCCTGGCCTGACCCTTCAGCTGGTTTCGTGGACCTCTTCCAGCGGAGTGCCGGGGAGCAGCCGGTGGAGTTGCCGGGCCACTGACCCTCGGGCCAGCTCCGCCAGGCGAGAGCGGTGACGGCCGACAACCACCCGGGAGGCGCCCCGAGTGCGGGCGACCTCCGCTATGGCGGGGGCGGGGCGTTCACCGTCGACTTCGGAATAGCTCCCTCCCATTTCCTCGGTCAGGTGGCGGTACCGGTCGAGGGCGTCCGCTTTGGGACGAACGGGACCGTCCGTCGACCTGGCGTGCACGACGAGCAGGTCGGCGTCGTCCTCGCAAGCCAGCGCCATTGCCCTTCGGATGACCGCCTCGCTCCAGGCCGACCCGGACACACCGGCCACCACCACCGGCCGGGAAGGTTCGCTGGTGAGCCCGCGCCGGCTTAGGAGCTCGGGCCCTACCTGGTCGAGCGTGCCTTCCAACCACGCTTTGCCGAGTTCGCTGAGGGCCTCCAGGTTGGCAGCACGGAAGTATTCCGCCAGCGCGCCGCCCACGCGGTCGGCCGAGTAGACGAGCCCGGCCGCGATCCGCCTTCGTAGCACGTCGGCAGGCAAGTCCACCAGGACCACCTCACCGGACCGTACGAATTCATCGGGAACCGACTCGACGGTGCCCGCACCGGTAATGCGGGCCGCATAGTCCCGGGCGGACACCAGGTTGGCCACGTTGACCGTGGTCAAGATATCGGTGCCGCCGGTGAGCAGGTCGCCCACGTCAGCCCACCGTTTCCGGCTCCCGTCCGGGAGGCTGTGCGCCAGCTCGTCCACGATCACCAGGTCGGCTCCGCTCGCCATCACCGCCGGGAGGTCCATCTCTTCGAAATCGTGGCCTCTGTAGTTCACCCGTCCCGGGGGGATCACCTCCAGATCCCCGAGCTGAGCGACGGTATCGGGCCTGTCATGGTGCTCGACCCAGCCGACGACCACGCGCTCGCCGGCCTCGGCCCGGCGCCGGCCTTCGGTCAACATGGCGTAGGTCTTGCCCACCCCGGGAGCAGTCCCGAGAAAAGTAGTTAGTTGCCCGGAGCCTGCCACAGGGTTCTCCCAGGTCGCTACCCATTCGTCTCGTTGATGAGAGACGAGTGGAAACTACCTCCGGTTGAGGGGGAACCGGCGCCACGCAGGCGCAATGCAACCGGCGGATAGGGCACGGCCAACAAGCCCTTGCGCCAGCTGTATGGGAGGGTAAGAGTTTGCTGACAGAGCGAATGCATAAGGAGGATGGGCCAAATGCCCGAGATGACACGTTACGAACACGGGGTCCCCTCGTGGGTTGACATCGGGACGCCGGATCCGCAGGCCGCATTGGCCTTTTACGCTGCGCTGTTCGGTTGGGAAGGCCAGGACATGGGCGAGGAGGCCGGGCACTACACCATTGTTTCCAAGGGCGGCAAGCAGGTGGCCGCTATAAGCCCGGCTCAGGACCCGGGCCCGCCCCGGTGGACGACATACGTGAACGTCGATGACCTGGACTCGGTGACCAAGGCGGCAGAGTCGGCGGGCGGGACCATCATCGTCGCCCCCATGGACGTCATGAAGGCCGGGCGGATGGCTATTTTCAGGGACCCTACCGGTGCCTTCATCGCCGCCTGGCAGCCAGGCGAGCATCTTGGCGCCCAGCTCGTCAACGAGCCAGGTGCTCTCACCTGGAACGAGCTGTCTACCTCGGACCTGGGCAAAGCCAAGGCGTTCTACACCGAGACCTTCGGGTGGGACTGGGGCGGGAGCGACGAGTACGCCGAGGCTCAGGTCTCCGGGCGCACGGTGGCAGGGGTGACACCTCGTCGTCCGGACCTGCCGGCGGAGGTGCCCGATCACTGGCTCGTTTACTTCGGGAGCACCGATGTCGATGCCGACGTCAAAAAGGCAACCGGCATGGGGGCCACCGTCCTGGCTGGGCCCATGGACATCCCGGGGACAGGCCGTTTTGCCGTCCTCATGGACCCACAGGGCGCCGGCTTTGCCATTTTCAAGGCCTAAAGGCCTGAATTAATCTCCGCACGTCAAAAACCCTCAGCCCGGGTGCTCCGTTGCACCCGGGCTGAGTTGGGGAGGCCTTGGGCCTAGGAACCTTTTTACTCCCCGGCAGTGACAGGAATGCGCGGCCGGCGCCGGCACTGCCGCTACCGGTTTCCCCGTACCCCGTGGGTCGAGCCTGAGCGGGCGGCGAGACCCGTGGGGCCGAGACCCGTGGGGCCGAGACCCGTGGGGCCGAGACCCGTTGGGCCGAGACCCGTTGTGACGGCGTCCTAGCGACGAGGCCAGTTTGTCACTGCAGCGCCACGGTGCCCGGCGAGCTGACGTTGACGGTGGTGGCCGTGTTCGTGAGCACATTGATGGGGCTCGGGGTAACCAGCATGCCGTCGGTGTTGCCGGCCGAGTCGACGTAGAAGCCGACCAGGTCGCCCTGGTCGTTGACGCCGTTGACGGTGGTCATGCCCACGCCGTCCGGGTCATCGATGGTGGTGAAGCCGCCCTGCTTGGTCCAGGTGAAGCCGAAGTTGTTGCCGGCGGCGTTCATGTAGACGCCCACCACCTCCCCGTGGTTGTTGAGGCCGAGGGCCTCGGTCGAAGTGGCACCGGGGTAGGCGATGGTCTGGAGGCCGCCGTGGCCGGTCAGGAACGACTCCACCGGGCCGCTGGCCGGGGTGAAGAAGCCGGCTACCTGGCCGCTGTTGTTGATGGCGGCGTCGGTCACCGACGAGGCGCCGGTGATGGTGGTGAAGGTGGCCTGGT
>DATJUH010000116.1:0-39515 GCA_035502515.1 Acidimicrobiales bacterium | reverse complement strand
CCTGTTCGACAACGGGCCACCCAGGCCCAGCCACATTGCCAAGGGCCACGACGAGGTGGCGGACATGCTCCGGGCCGCGGCCGAGCAATCCTGGGCGGTGCGCATGAGCTACGTCAACGGCGAGGGACGGAAGAGCGAGTTCTTTGCCGAGGTGGTGGGCTTCGTGCCCGGCCGCGCCCGGGTACGGTACGTGGGGGACCGGGCCGGGGGCGGCGAGCTGGCCACGCACCGGGTGGAGTGGGCGCGTGTGCTCACCGAGGCCGAGGAGGACGCCCTCCTGTGAGCGACGGCCCGCTCATCGTGCAGTCCGACCAGACCCTGCTGCTGGAGACGGCCCACCCCGACGCGGGGGCCTGCCGCTCCGCCATCGCAGCCTTCGCCGAGCTCGAGCGTTCGCCCGAGCACGTGCATACCTACCGGGTGACCCCGCTGGCGCTGTGGAACGCAAGTGCCGCCGGCCACGACGCCGAGCAGGTGGTGGACGCCCTGCTGCGCTGGTCCCGGTACCAGGTGCCCCAAGCTCTCCTCGTAGGCATAGCCGAGACGATGGCTCGCTACGGCCGCCTGGTGCTGGAGGTGGACCCCGTCCACGGGCTGGTGCTGCGCAGCTCCGAGCGGGCCGTCCTGGAGGAGGTGGCCCGGGCCAAGGTGGTGGCGCCCCTGCTCGGCGTCCGTATCGACAGCCGGACGTTCGTGGTCCCGGGCTCGGAGCGGGGACGGTTGAAGCAGGCGTTACTGAAGGTGGGCTGGCCGGCCGAGGACCGGGCCGGTTACGTGGACGGTGCCTCCTACCCAATAGTGGTAGCGGGGCCGGAGCAGTTCAACCTGCGACGCTACCAGCAGGAGGCGGTGAGCGCCTTCAGCGCCGCCGGCAGCGGAGTGGTCGTCCTGCCGTGCGGCGCGGGCAAGACCCTGGTGGGCATCGGCGCCATGGCCGCCGCGGGGGCCCACACGCTCGTGCTCGTGACCAACACGGTGGCCGCCCGCCAGTGGCGGGCCGAGCTGCTGGCCCGCACCTGCCTGTCGGACGCCGAGGTGGGCGAGTACTCGGGCGAGCGCAAAGATGTCCGCCCCGTCACGATCGCCACTTACCAGATCCTGACTTCTCGGAGGGGCGGCCTGTACCCGCACATGGAGCTGTTCTCAGCAGAAGACTGGGGGCTGATCGTCTACGACGAGGTCCACCTGCTCCCCGCCCCTGTGTTCCGCATGACCGCAGAGATCCAGAGCCGGCGCCGCCTCGGCCTAACGGCCACACTGGTCCGCGAAGACGGGCGGGAGGGCGACGTTTTCAGCCTCATCGGCCCCAAACGCTACGACGCCCCCTGGCGCGACATCGAGGCCCAAGGCTGGATCGCGCCGGCTTCTTGCACCGAAGTCCGGGTGACGCTCACCGATGAGGAGCGCATGACCTACGCCCTGGCCGAGGACGAGGGACGCTACAAGGCCGGCGCCACGGCCCGCTCGAAGCTGGCGGTCGTCGAGCGGCTGTGCGCCGAGGCCGTCGAGCGGCGAGAGCCGACGCTGGTCATCGGCCAGTACCTCGACCAGCTGGACGAGATCGGCCGGCGCCTGGGGGCACCGGTGCTCACCGGCAAAACGCCGACGCGTGAACGGGAAAGGCTCTACGGAGCGTTCCGCCGGGGGGAAATCCCGGTCCTCGTGGTGTCAAAAGTGGCCAACTTCTCCATCGACCTGCCCGAGGCGTCCGTGGCGGTCCAGGTCTCGGGCACCTTCGGCAGCCGCCAGGAGGAGGCCCAGCGCCTCGGGCGAGTCCTGCGCCCCAAAAACGATGGCCGCCAAGCTCGGTTTTTCGCCATCGTGTCGCGCGACACCAACGACCAAGACTTCGCCGCTCGCCGCCAGCGCTTCCTGGCCGAGCAGGGCTACTCCTACCGCATCGCGGACGCCGAAGCCCTCACTTGGTTGGACTAGCGGCCTCCGCCGTTCCTCTCCGTACCCTGCCACACCCCGGTGACCTTCGAAGGGGCCGACCTTTGCGCGCGAAGTGTCGTTATCGGCCCCACATCCTTCCGCGCGTGTTCGCCGAACCAGCCGGCGGGAACGGGGGTTTCATCGGGCAGGTAGCTCCCGAGGACTACTCATATCATCATTAGTTGCTTGCATCGGCCGTCCAGTCGATTTTTGGGCATGGCGGTCCCGGTTTATACGGCGCCGCGCTCGTTCGGACATTCCTCCCCAGACACCGTGCTGTATATGGTTGTCCAGTGCGTACTCCAAGCAAGGCCCCCTAACCGGGCAATTGGCGCAATAGCGGCGGGCCGCCTCGGTCCCTGCCCCGTCGTGGGGGAAAAAGAGCTCGGGAGGTTCGTCTCGGCACCGAGCCTCTAAGACCCAGGACGTTCCCCATCCTCGCTCTCTCTCCACACCGCTGGGTTGATCGCCCATGCGTCGGCCTCCTTCCCTCTTGCCGACCGACGACGACGCACGACTAATCCTTGTTGTCTACAACTGTGAGTCTATACATGTACACATTTTTCTGTAAACCCGCACCCGACCAGGACGGACGCGTTAGGGCGCGCAACTGGCTGTCGACGCTGGCAGGCTACCTCAGAGGCCCGGGCCACGCCGGCAGCGCAAATTGGCGGCCACGGGCCTGGGCCACAGCCCGCCCAAGGGCGAGCCCGTCGGCGTTCTCCCGCCAGAACAAGCCGCTCCCGTTTCCACCCCTCAGGGATCAGTTGGCCCCGTTACGCCACTGCACCTGGGAGGGCAGAACTTCATAATAGTTGCACACTACAACTACACGCGCAATAGAATGGCGCTGTGGCGACGCTCACGTCCAAGACTCAGCAATCGGCTGAAGCTGGGGCAGAGCTCGTGGACGCCGTCCTGGCGGCGAGCCGTGCCCTTGTCGCTGTGGCGGCCCGGTCCCTTGTCAATGTCGCCGGAGACGTCACCTTGGTGCAATACCGGGTCCTCGTCGAGCTGGCGGCCAGAGGCCCGCAGCGCGTTGCCGATCTGGCCGCAGTGCTTGGAGTCGACCCGTCCACCGTCACGAGGATGTGCGACCGCCTCGTCCGGAAGGGGCTCGCTTATCGCCGCCGGGGGACCAGCGACCGGCGCGCCGTCAAGATCTCACTCGCCCCGGCCGGCCGCGATCTGGTCCAGGATGTCACCCGCCAACGGCGGGCCGAGCTGAAAAAGATCCTGGCGCGCTTGCCGAACGAGGACCGGTCTCCGGTGCTGTCGGCTCTTCGGGCCTTCGCTGCCGCCGCCGGGGAGGTACCTGAGCAGGAGTGGTCCCTCGGGTGGCGGCTCGGCACCGCCGCAGCTGACGGGCAACAAGGTGGCCCAACCTCAAGGAAAGATATCTGAATTTCGCGTTGTGCTCGGCCAGGGCGAGGCCATCCAAGGTCATTTGAGCACACGCGGAGTGGAGGCGTCGAGGCTGCTTGTTTTGGTGCTCAGTCATCGCACGTGGACGGGGCGGTCATGCCGGCGAGTACCACTTCCCGGCTGAATGGACCGTCGACAGTGCGGCGACATAGTGCCCGAATTCCGGACCGAAATCCCAAGGCGAGCAGGGCGTCAGTTCGGGTAGAAACAGTTTACCGGTGGTGCGCCCTTCTGGACCCACGCCGAGGAAAGCGACCCGCTCATGGCTCCGATTGGGCTTAGATCATTATTGTATAGTACAATGATGTTGCTATGCAGCCAGCACCCACAGTGACGACAGCCCCGGACAGTAACGGCGCCAGTAGGCCGGTCAGTTGTCTGCTGGCCGTGCACTTAGCCGGGCCCGCCGATGAAGGTCGGCCTGAGCCGCGTGTTGCTAAATCGGGTCAGATTAGGTGAGTGAGAACGGTGGCGGCCGGCCTTTCGTGATGCCCGAACGGGACAGGCAAGACAACGGTCAGGCGTTGCCTGTTGTCCCCGGGGGAACCTCGGCCGCGCCGGAGGGGCCGGCACCGCGCCGCTCCGGGCCACGGGCCAGCCCTCCTAGCCAGGCCGCGGCCTGGTTGAGGGGTACGCGGCTTGGCCTGGTGGTCATAGCGCTGGTGGTCGGTGGTGTGGCTGGCCTCGGGGCGGTCGGGTTCCGCTGGCTCATTTTTTCTCTCACCTGGTTAGCGACTGGTCACCAGCAGTTCGGCCAGCAAGGCCGGACCGGCAGCCTTCACTTGCCATGGCTGGGCCCGTGGTTCCTGCTGCTTATCCCTGTGGTCGGTGGGCTGATCTATGGCCCCCTCATACAGCGGTTTGCTCGCGAAGCGCGTGGGCACGGAGTGCCTGAAGTCATGCTGGCTGTGGCCGAGAACGGAGGGCGGATCCGGCCGCCGGTAAGCCTCGTGAAGGCACTTGCTTCGGCTGTCTGCATCGGTACTGGGTGTTCGGTCGGCCGGGAAGGGCCCATCGTGCAGATCGGGTCGGCTATGGCATCGACCTTGGGCCAAGTGGTCCGGGTGTCCGAGACCCGCCTTCGGGTCATCGTGGCGTGCGGCGCCGCCGGCGGCATTGCGGCGACGTTCAATGCCCCCATAACTGGGCTGTTCTTTGGCTTCGAAATAGTCCTCCGTGAGTTCTCCTTGGACGCGCTCATCGCCACCAGCTTGTCCGCCGTCGCCGCCGACCTGGTCAGCCGGGCGTTTTTCGGGTCCGCCCCTTTTTTCACCGGCATCCCCCACGACCTTTCGATCAGCCACGATTACACCTACTTGCTCGTGGTCCTGCTCGGGCTGGCCTCCGGCCTGGTGGGTTACGGTTTCAAGACTTTCCTGTACAAGCTGGAAGATGTCGTTGACGACCTCTGGAAAGGGCGGCCGGAGTGGGCCAGGCCCGCCGTCGGCGGGATCGCCCTCGGCCTGTTGCTCTTTGCCCTGCCTCAGATGTACGGCGTGGGTTACCCCGTAATGGACCAGGCCATCGGTGGGCATATCGTCCTGTGGTTGCTCTTGGCCCTCATGGCAGGCAAAGTAGTGGCCGCCAGCCTCACCCTGTCCATAGGAGGTTCGGGCGGCGTTTTTGCCCCCTCGCTGTTTACGGGCGCGATGGGCGGGATGGCTTTTGGGTGGGGAGTGGCCCACCTGTTCGGCCACATTGTCAGTTCGCCGGCGGTATTCGGCGTAATTGCCATGGGCGCGGTCTTCGGCGCCGCCGCCCAGGCGCCGCTCACCGCCATCGCCAGCGTGCTCGAGATGACGGGTAACTTCACCCTCACGCTCCCCGTCGTACTCGCCACCGGGATCGCGGTGGCGGTATCGAAGCAGCTCACCTACGGCAGCATCTACACCACCAAGCTCCTGCGACGGGGCATCGACATCGAACGGCCCCGGCCAGAGAGCGCACTGCAACGGCTCACTGTGGCCAATGTGATGCGCCCCTTGACCGGCGCAGACAAGCGCCCGTTGAAGCTGCCTGAGCGAGAAAACGGCAGCTCGCCAGACGGCACGCTCGTCGACGAGGCAGGAGAGGTCACTGCGGGCGCCGTGACCGACGTAGGACCGCCCCAGGTACTTTTCGCCGACGAAGACTTGGCCCAGACGCTCCGTCAGCTCGCCCTCTACGGGCGCAATGGCCTACCGGTGCTCACTCCTGACGGTGAGCATATAGAAGGGTGGGTGACCCGCAAAGACGTCCTGGCCGCTCTGGCGGAACAGGTGGCGTCGACCGGCAAAGAGGCAGAGCGGGGGACATTGGCGACCCAGTTGGCCACTGACGGCGGCGAAGCGCACCAGCCTACGACGCCTCTTTCGGGCTATGAGCTTGTCGAGGTAACGATCGGGCCCTCATCACCGGCCCGGGGCTCGATCTTGGGCAACGTCACCTGGCCCGAAGATTGGCTCGTAATGGCGGTCACCTCAGGCCGGGAGGTGGTCACGCCCCGGGACGACATCGAGCTGCGGGCCGGGGAGCGAGTAATCCTGTTGGCGCCAGTCCGGCGTCATGACGCTTCCTCGAGCGCAGACCGGCCAGCGCGGCCGCCATCCCTGAGAGAGGAGGGGCCGGGGTAGCAGCCGCGCTTACCAGCCCCTAGGAGGGATCGCCGGGACAAACCCACATACCCTAACGGCGACCGGACAGCGCTCGGCACCACCACCAAAATGGCGGCGCCAAGCGTCAGGACAGTTCATGCCGATGGGCACCACGAGCACCGAAGGAAGGGAAATATCGGTGCCCGTGGTACCGTTCGCTCGAGCCACACTTGAGCCGGTGGAAGGCTCGAGGTCCCTCGGGACATCCACTTTCGTGCCGTCCCATTTTGTGCCTTTTCCCCACTGTCGCTGGCCCGCTGCCTGCCCTATAGTCCGGACCGGCGCCGAGGAGAAGAGCCACGGACCAAGTGTACTAGTAAGCGTCGGCGTTGTCCAGCCGAATGCCAACCTTGTTGGTGCCTTACGGCGCGGTTTGACCGCTGCGCCCGGGGCACATAAGTCCGTTATTTCTGCCGGCTTTCGATCCCGTCGAGGAGGAACATCAACCCGTCTTTGAACTGGCGTGGTGTCGTAAACGAAGTGAGCCTTTGGCTCAGTTCGTCGGTTGGGTTATCAGGGCCGGCGCCGCGAGCGCGGGACGCCTCCAGGGCCGCGAAACCGAGAGTGTAAGTGTGGACGGCCGCGTAAGCCCTTTGGGCCGCCCGGTCGTCGAACCCGGCCGAGCGTAAGACTTCGAGCATCGCGTCCATACGGGCCACGCTGGCGGGGGAAACGACGGGGTGCTGCAAGTACACATAAAGGGCGGCCGGCTGAGAGACGAGGAAGCCGCGCAGACGCTCGGCTGCCTCGACCGTCCACGCCCTCCAGTTGGAACGCCGGGCGCGCGGCCGCCACCGCGGCGCGAGCAACCGGTCTACCACTTCAATTAGGAGGTCGTCCTTGCTTTGGACATGCCGGTAGAGCGCCATCGGGGAGACCTCGAGCTCGGCGGCAAGGCTTCGTATGGTCATCCGTTCGAAGTCCCCCCGGGTCACGATCCTTTCGGCTGCTTCGATGACCTGCTGGCGTGAGATCGTCCCCCATGCCGCCCGAGGGCGCGCCGCAGTGGGCGTGCCCCGGTCTGACCGCCGCACTGCCATAGCGCCAAGCTTACGCGTGCGGGTCGATGGGGGCTTCGGGGGCATGGCGCAGAGTGTAGCTGTACCGGCCTGTCCGAGAGCATGTTCCCCTCACTCATTGCCGGGCCACGCTAAGGGTCTGGCCCCAGATTTGGCCCCGCAACTGGTCGCGGGAAGACCTGAGCTGGCAGACCTCGGACGGCTCATGGCGCCGCGATCGACGCTTAGCATTCCTTGTGCCATCCCCGGGCTCGGTGGCCCTGCAGCAATAGACGGAACGCTGCTCGTAGCCTTGAAGCCGCGACCCGTCCGGGAACAAGATTAACCCCTAGAAGTTTACAAGTACGTGAACCATCTCTACTCCGCCAGTCATGTTACTCACATACTTGTACTCAAGAGTTCTACCTCCCTCAGTAACCCTTGCCGCGTCAGGCAATGTTGCGAGACACTCTCGTGAGCGAGCAAGTTTTCACAGGGACATAACAATATCCTCAACCCGACCTAACAAGAAGCGGGCATAAACGAAGTTGAACAAGCCCGGCACAAAGGAAACGGAGGAAGATGGCCAGACCGTCGGCTGTGCGGCGAGCACGGTGCGGTCGCACCACCGGCCCGGCCGGGCCCTTGAGGAGGGTAATGGTGAAAAGGAAGATCCATCCGATATTGATGTCGACGACCCTGTCCGTGGCGACAATGGCTATGTTCGCCGCCATCGTGACCCCGGCCGCCTCAGCTGCGCCTGCTACCGCCGGGTCGAGCACATCAGCGTCGGCGCCCACGGGCACCCCGGACTGCTCCGCGTCGGTGGCCGGCCAGGCGCTCGACCGGTCCACCTGGGTGGCAAGCACTAACGCCAAGTCCAGCAGTGCCGACGCGGCGGCAAAGGCTGTGGACGACAACCTGGGCACGCGCTTCAGCACCGACCAGGCTCAGGCCGCCAACCTGTACTTCGAGGTGGACATGGGGTCCAAGGCGACTTTCGACGAGCTGTCCATGGCTGTCCCCAACTCGCCCACCGACTACGCCCGCGGTTACGGCGTCCAGGTGTCGAACGACGGCAAAAGCTGGGCCACGGTGGCCACCTGCAGCGGCACCAGCACGCCCGAAGTGGTCAGCTTCGCGGCCCAGACGGCGCAGTACGTCAGGGTCGTCCTCACCGCGAGCAGCACCTACTGGTGGTCGATAGACGAGTTCAACCTGTACAGCGTCTCCGGGGCCCCGCCTTCGATCACGAGCGCCGCCAGCGTGGATGTGACCCCCGGGACCGCCACCAGCTTTACCATCACCAGCGCGGGGTCGCCCGTCCCGAGCCTGAGCGAATCGGGCACGCTGCCGCCTGGGCTGGCCTTCCACGCCGGCACCAATGGCACAGCGGTCATCTCCGGGACACCACCGGCTAATGCCAGCGGCACTTATGCAGTGGCCATCACGGCCAGCAACTCGTTGGGCTCAGCCACCCAGCACCTGGTGATGAGCGTGGTGGTTCGGGTCCCGCCGAAGCAAGCGGCAATTTCGCTGTCCTCGTCCCCAAACCCGGCGCTGGCCGGGCGAGCGGTGACCTACACCGCCAGGATCGAGCCGGCCCTGAGCGTGGGCAGCATTATGTTCATGAGCGGCGGGACCGTCCTGGGCGGTTGCCTGGCGGTGCCCGTGCGGTCCGGCCAGGCCACCTGCACGGTGACATACGGTTCGGGCGGCGCCCGCCAGGTCACGGCTGAGTACCTCGGCAGCCTTGGCTATACATCGTCGATATCGGCTCCCGACACCGAGAACGTAACCGCGTCGACGTCGACGTCGATGGCCGTCACGGCCAACCCCGCCTCGATCGGGAAGCCGGTCACCTATGTAGCCACGGTGTCGCCGGCTGTCCATGTGGGCACGGTCAGGTTTACCCAGAACGGGACAGTGGTTCCGGGGTGCGCGGCAGTGCCGGTCAGCGCCGGACGGGCGACATGCACTATCACGTACTGGGCCGGCGGCCACCACATGGTCCAGGCGTCGTACTCAGGGCTCAACGGCAGGGCGGCGTCCGTCTCCGCGCTCTTCAGCGAATCCATCAGCTTCCCGCCCACGGGTTACTGGCTGGCCACCAAGTCCGGTGGCGTCTACGCCGCCGGTCAGGCAGCCCAGCTGGGCAGCTTCCCCACGTCGGCGGCGACAGGCCCGGTGGTGGGCATGGCCCACACCCCGAGCCGGCGGGGTTATTGGCTGGTGAGCTCGAACGGCACCGTCAAGGCTTTCGGGAACGCCAAGTTCTACGGCGACTTGGCGACCGCCGGTGTCCGGGCGTCGGACATCGTCGCCATCGCCGGGACCCATGACGGCCATGGTTACTGGCTCATCGGCCGGGACGGGGGCATGTTCACCTTCGGCGACGCCAAGTTCCACGGCTCGGTGCCGGGCCTGGGGCGCCACATCTCCGACATTGTCGGCATGGTGGCGTCGACTGACGGGGCCGGGTACCTCTTGGTCGGCTCCGACGGAGGGGTGTTCACCTTCGGCTCAGCCCGCTTCTTTGGGTCGCTACCCGGGCTGGGCAGGCACGTGACGGACATCCGGGCCATACTGCCGTCTTCTTCCACCGGTCGGGGCTACGTGCTCGTCGGGGCGGACGGAGGGGCGTTCGTGTTCGGCAGCGGGGTCAAGTTCATGGGCTCGCTGCCGGGAGAGGGCATCAGGGTGAAGGACATTATCGGCCTCGCCCTCACGCCCGACGGCAGCGGTTATTACATGGCCGCCAGCAACGGCTCGGTCTTCGGTTTCGGCACCGCCAGGTCCTCACCCGCCCCGAGCGGGCTCAGCTTGCCGGTGGTGGCCATATCCGGCGCCTAACACACACCTGAGCAGAAGCTTTGGCCCCTGGCTGCGTTGCGGTCAGGGGCCAAGGCATTTAAGGCCCGTCGTGCACCTATCCCACCGGAGCTGTCTCGAATTCTTGGGAATGCACACCGAAAAGACCGACGCCCGCTCGCTCCCGCTGCTCGGCCACGCGGCACCCACAGGATGGTATTACTTGAGCGAGCGGGCGACGTCTATTTGTAATGATCGTGCCCCGGCTTGCGCCGGCCTCAGGGGGCGGGGCCCTCGTCGGTTGGGCGCCTGCCACCGTCGCTGTGGCCATCACCGTGTGCCTGCGGTGGTGACGGGGAGGAGTGTGCTCGCTCTCCGGTCCCGTCCAATTGGCGCACGACAGCCGCACGGGCCGCGTCCCGTGCCCGCCGGCCGTGCGGCAGCGTGGGGTGGTCTGGGTGGTTGAGGTCCCAGACGGGCCTCTCCGAGCGGATGGGAGGTATGAACTCGAAATTATGGGCAACCGGGGGCGATGCGGTCGCCCATTCCAGGGTCATCCGTCCCAGGGGTTGGGGCCGACCCTTTTCCCCTTTCTCATCGTCTCCCACACGTTGACGAGGAAAGGGAGCACGGAAAAGGCGAGGACAAAGGCCCCGATCGAGGACAACATGTTGAGGAAGCTCCAGCCGGCACCCGAGGGGTAGGTGGCGATGCGCCGCTGCATGCCTCGCAAGCCCAGGTCGTGCTGAGGGAAAAAGGTCAGGTTGAAGCCCACGAACATGACCACGAAAGTGGTCTTGGCCAACCGCTCGTCGAGCTTCTTGCCGGTGAACTTGGGGAACCAGTAGTGGATGGCGCCAAAAGCGGCGAACACCGACCCGCCGAACAGTACGTAGTGGAAGTGGGCGACCACGAAGTAGGTGTCGTGCAGCTGGAAGTCGAGAGGCGGCAGGGCGAGCATCACACCGGTGAAGCCACCGAGCAGGAAACAGACAAGGAACCCGAGGGCGAACAGCATAGGGGACTCGAGCCGGACCGAACCACGGAACATGGTCCCGATCCAGTTGAAGAACTTGATCCCGGTAGCGCCGGGGAACAGGAGCGCGGGCAACTGCCGCGCCGTCCCCTGGCGCCAGCCCTCTGTGTCTACGTGTGTACTTGCTCACGGTAACACCTTGCGGACGTGTACACAAACCCAGGCGGGCTACGGGGGTTTACAACAACCTGGGCTCGGGTCTATCCGTCCGGGACTGCCGACGACGGCACCACACCGGGACCCTTCCTGAGGCTGGTCGACCCCGGTACATGCATACACGTACGCAACATAGGCGCTAGACTGTCGTGTGCACGCACACATAATCAAGGAGGTGTCGTCGGTGGAGGACATGATAATCAGCGTCCTGGCCTTCCTCATCCTAGTGTCGGCCGGCTTCGCGGTATTGGCCGTCTTGATAGGGGCGCTTGGAGTCCTGACCGGGTCGCGGTTCGAGCGCTGTCCCCGGTGTCAGCGGCTCGGTCTCATGAACGACAGATGGCCCCAGCATCGCAGTTGCCCGCCGCGGCAGCCACTAGGGGGAATGGCAGTTCCAACTCTACGGCCGAAGCATTGGCATCCGTGAAAGAGGCAATTGTCCAGGAGGGCGTTAGCAAGGTGGCCTTTTAGCGCGCGCAGGTAGACGACTCCCGAGAGGCGTCGTTACGGCTATAACAGACCGCCCCCGGGGAAGATCACGGCCGCCGGGAAGTCCAGCGCGTCCGTAAAGGGCGGACGACACTACACTGGCACCCTAACAGCTACAACCCTCAGTTGTGCCGCCCTCACTGAGGGCAGGGCACTATTCACGCACACACCCTTGTTGTGGATCTGCAGCCAAGGACGTGGCACCCTCGAAGAGCTTGTACGCGGCCGAGCGCTGCGGCCAGCAACTGCTTTCCCCCATTATGCCCGCTGCCGGTGATCGCCGAGAACGAAGACGTTTTAGAGAAACTCGCGCTTGACAAACGGGACACCCGGGTACAGATGAATCAGTGGGTACCCCGGAGCGGATTATGCTACGTCCCGTCGGCAATCCATTGCCACTTGGGTTCCTGGGGCTGGCCATTGCCACCGGAGTCGTGGCGTCCTACAACCTGGGGTGGGTACCTGCTAACCAGCAGCACCAGGTCGCTCTCGTCCTGATGGCGTTCGCATTCCCGCTCCAGGGCCTTGGGAGCATCTTTTGCTTTCTGGCCCGTGACGCGCCGGCTGGGACCGGCTTTGGCGTACAGGCCGTAGCGTGGCTGACACTGGGGTTGCTCTTCTTCGCCGGCCGGCCCGGAGGCCGTAGTTCGACCATCGCCGTATTTCTGTTTATGGCGGCTGCGGCAGTTGTCCCACCGGCCGCGACCGTCGGCCTGTCGAAACTCGTCCCCGCTCTAATTATGTCCGGGACGGCGGTACGGTTCTTTCTCACTGGACTGTACGAGCAATTTGGCACCGCTGGGTGGGCCAAGGCTGCGGGTTGGGAGGGAGTGACCCTGGCCGCCTTGGCCCTGTACGGGGCCTTAGCTGTTGATCTCGCCGCTGCGCTGCGTAGGAGCGTTTTGCCCATCGGCCGGCACGGTCGCGGTGACTCTACTGTGAAGAGCACACCCTCTGACCAATCAGCCGAGCTCCAACGCGAACCTGGTGCCCGCGCACAACTGTAATATGATCGACGGCCACCAGTGGTCGTGTCTGACCGAATTACGGTCAGACCGGCTGGCAAGATGTTACCGCCAGCGGGATCGCCGTTATCATCGCAGTCATCGTGGTTGTGTTCAAGCTGCGTCGTAGCCCCTCAGCTCAGCAGCGCCAAGTAGCCCTCGTACTCATGGCAGTTGCCTTTCCATTGCAGGGTCTTGGTCAAATGGAAGCCAAGTGGTCTCATGTCGGCTTCGGAGAAGCGCTGGCGGCGAATGGCTCGACCAGGTCCGGGTAACAGCCTGCATCGAAGGCCGAGATAAAGCGCGATACCCCCCCAATTCTGGGAAGTTTGACTTGCACGGGTGTGCGCTCGCGGCTCCGCTTTATGTGCGCCCTAACCCTGGAAACCGTAATTGGGGCAACATCGTGCTCCGTCCCGACGGCGGCGCAGAAATAACGGACCATCGCGTTCCTTCTCGTCCCGGCCAAGGAGCCCAGAGTCATGGTTGCTGCTTGTAAAAGCAGACCCTTCCCTCGGTCTCTGTTTGAGTTGCGGATAGTTGCACGGAATTCGCTCACGGTGATGCCATCGAGGCTCCCGATGGGATGGCAGACAGCGCATGCCTGGTCTCATGCAATATCACGTCTGGTTTTGGCGCCGCTTCTATCCTCGCGGCCGGGCTAAGGACCTTTCGAGCGGGCCACAGCGCATCGATCAGTCACTAGCGGAGGGGAAAAGCTGGCTCTGGGTCATCGGCTTGTTCAGGGTCTCAGCGTTTTTTGCCCCGACGATGCTCGTCACCTGGCTGGTGAACTGAGAGGCGGCCTGAGACGCCGACATCGACCCACCCATGACATCACCCGTGAGCTGCTGGATCACGTACGACACCTTGGAGTAGACCGGGTAGGCAGGACGAAAGTAGCCGTGAGGCAACAACGACAGAGCGAAGGACAGGTCAGGGATGCTGCTCGAGTACGAGGGCACCTTGGCCGAGTCGACGCGTGCGGTCAGCTCGCTCCAGTCCTTGCCTATTGCGGCATCGTTCTGTTTGTTGACCGCCTCCTTTATAAAGTCCCAGGCCAGGCCGGGGTTCTTCGAGTGCTTGCTGATCGACAGCGCCCAGCCACCCGAGAGGGTCGTGTAGCCCGGGGCCTGGCCGTTCATCGTCGGCATGGGCGTGTAGGCCATGACCTTCTCCCAATCCGGGAAGGTGCCGTTGACCCAGTTCTGGGGTACCCAGTCACCGTCGAGGTCGACAGCGAGCTGCCCTTTGGGCAGCAGGGTGCCCGAGACGGTGCTTCCCCAGGTCCCGGTCTGGGACTGCGACATGCTCGGCCCGAGGCCCTTGCCGTAGACGTCTTGGTACATCTGGAAGGCGTCTTTTACGCCCGGGTCGCTCACGACCCACTTGCCGTTGCTGTAGTCGTACAGAGTCCAGCCGGTGCCGTAGAGAAGCATTTCGAAGCCCTGCATGGTGGATCCCTCACCCGAAGGGACGCCACCGTAGATGTTCATTGGGATGACGCCAGGCTCCTTCTGGTGGATCGTGTTGAGCGCGGTCAGGATCTGCGCCCACGTCTTGGGGTGCCACGGCGTTGGGATGCCTGCCTTCTGGAAGATGTCCTTGTTGTACCACAGGAACCGGTCATCGGTGGCGTAGGGGATGCCCCAGACCTGTCCGCCATAGGTGGTGACGTCCTTCATGGCGCCCTTGAACTCGGCCCAGCCCGGCCAGCTGGCGACGTACTTCGTCAACGGCAGCAGGTACCCGGCCGACTCATCGGCAGAGATAAGGAACGTGTCCTCCATCACGATGTCGGGTGAGGTCTTGGCCGAGCTCTGCATGAGGTCGATCTTGGTGTAGTAGTCGTTCTCCGACGCCTTCACGTCGTCGAGCTCCACCTTGACACCAGGATGTTGCTTCTGGAACTGCGGGATGACGGAGTTCAACCACTCGCCCATGGCGTTTACTACGCCGGGAGAGGGTAGGTAGTCATAAGCGAGTTTGAGCGTGGCGTGGCTGGCAGCGGAGTTGGGCGGAGAGGCCGTTTTGGCAGAGCCGCCGCCGCAGGCAGCCACTAAAACCGAAGTCGCAATGGCCGCCGAAGCAACGACCAGATAACGACGTGACTGATGCATGATGGTTTACCCCTTTTCCCTCTTTGACATTGCTGGCTTTGCATCAGGCCAGGGCGAGGTTGAAACCTTGCTGGTACGAGCATTGCCTGCGCTCACTTTTACATCTTGCGTACTTGTAGATAACATCAGGATAGTGCCAGGCGCGTTTTAATCTGTGAGAGTTTGTATTAGGAAGCTATGAGCGTCTGTGACTGGCGATGGCTTGAGCCGCTGCATCCTGCACCCGCCCCTGGTCCGCCACGCGCTGGGGGTCTTAGCTAAAGGCGTTCTGAGACCGCGGCCCGGCCCGGGACCTGGAACGTGTGACCGTCGGCGCGGGAACGTCCGCTCCGCGCGTGACCGCCTCTGCGGTTGAAGCCCAGACAAATGGGCTCCCGCCCCTTCTTTACTATTTCAAACGCGGTCTATAGTCGCCGTGCCGCCTGCGGCGGCGACGGGGCTCGAGTACGCCTTCATGATGCTGCTGCTTCCGTTGCCGGTGGCTGAGGTCCTCCTGCTGTTTAGCGTAGGTCATACCTGCGGGACGTGGCCACCGCTGACCTGTGCCAACGCGCTGGTGGTGAAACTGCCGACCCGCCGGATGAAATTCACAAAGAGACATACGCGTACACATATATTCGCGAGACCGTCGTGTGCGAGCACACTTATCAAGGAGGTGCTTGAGGTTGCACCGCCCTCACCGGGAACAGGGCACTATTTACGCACACCGTGGTGGGGATCTTCAGACAAAGACATGGCGCGCGTACGTGTACGAATGCTCAGTCTGGGTACATGTACCGACAAGCCAACCACCAAGCAACGAAGGGAAGCACGACACGACGTGACCTGGCATCTGGCTGTTTTCTTGGCGTTCAGTGTTCGGGTTGTGGCTTCGGGCGACCGCTACGGTGACCTGTCGCAGCGCTGGACTTGCGGGGAGGCTTTGCCACTTCCATGGCTAAGACCGGCCCGGGGGTGCCCCGAGGGATGCGGTGACAATCGACCGGGAGTCTCGCCGCGCCAGGGGTCGGCGGTCGGGGCGTGCGACGCAAAGGAGGAACAGGACCCGTGTCAAGTCGACCGATCGTAGTAGTGACTGGTGCCTCGGGCGGGGTGGGGAGAGCCACCGCCCGGGTGTTTGCCGAGGCGGGGTACGACGTGGCGCTATTGGCCCGCGGCGCCGCTGGGCTCGAGAGCGCGGCGAAGGAGGTCGAGTCGGAGGGCGGGCGGCCGGTCGTAATCACGACCGACGTCAGCCGTTTTGAGGACGTCGACGCGGCGGCGACCCTGGTGGAGAAGCAGCTAGGACCCATCGATGTTTGGGTTAATGACGCCATGACGACGGTCTTCGCTCCGACCTGGGAGATCGATCCGGACGACTTCCGGCGTGCCGTCGAGGTGACGTTCCTCGGTCAGGTATGGGGGACGATGGCGGCCTTGGCCCGCATGCGGCCGCGGGGCCAGGGCAGCATCGTTAACGTGGGCTCGGCCCTGGCCTACATGGGAATTCCTCTTCAGAGCGCCTACTGCTCGTCGAAGTTTGCCTGCCGGGGGTTCTTCGAGTCGGTGCGGGCCGAGCTGCTCCATGAGAAAAGCGGCATTCGGCTGAGCATGGTGCACCTGCCTGCGGTGAATACTCCGCAGTTCGACTGGTGCCAGACCACCATGGACCGCCACCCTCAACCGGTCCCGCCGATCTACCAGCCCGAAGTTCCAGCCAGGTTCATCCTTGAGACCGCCCTCAACGGTCGCCGCACGAAGGTGGTGGGGGCTTGGAACAAGTTGCTCGTCGTTGCCGGGAGCCTGTTCCCCGGGTGTGGCAACGCCTACGCCGGTCTCGGCGCATGGGACACCCAGCTGACCGACCTTCCTCTCTCACCCGGGCGTAGGGCCAATCTCCATCTCCCGGTGGATACAGACGAGGACCACGGCGCCCACGGCATCTTCGACGACCGGGCCGGCGGGCTGTTCGATCCCAGCTTCCTGCGCTCCCTGCCTGGCGTGGCCCGCACGTTGTGGACGGCACTGGGGCAGACGGCGCGAGCAAAGACCGAGCGGTACTCGCGAGGCCTGGCGCTTAAGGCGGGGGACGCTAAATGAAGCTGCCCCATTTCATCCAGCACGGGCCCCGGACGTCCGGCGATGCCCTTGACCTCTTCATGGAGGAGACTGCTCTCCTTAGACAGCTGTTCGCCAAGTGGGACACGACGACGCCCGAACGCACCATGGGAGCCGAGGCCGTCACCGCCAAGTGGGACCACGGCACCATCGGCAAGCTGCTCTTGGAGCATGCCGCAGTCCGTCTCGCCGCCGGGCAGGACATCGCCCGGGTGCTCCACGATATCGGTCAGAGCCCGGAGGCCTGGCGCCTCGAGCAGACCAACGAGCTCACGCGGCCAATTTTGGACCAGATGTACGACAACTCCCGCGGGATCCAACCGATCTCGGTGGCGGTCACCCCCGGCTTCATCGACGCAGTGGAAAGGTTGCAGGAGGTTTTGCGTCCCGAGCTGGGCGGGGCCCCAGAGCGCCAGGCGCGCGTAGAGTTGACCGTCGCATTAGGACAAGAGCGCGCTAGGTTGCGCAGCGCGAAGTTCATCCGCAAGCACGCCCCGGCGCGCCCCGGGCCGTCCGGCCGCTGGTACGACCGCCTCCCTGCCCTTCTGCGCCTGCGTGCCGCCGCAGATCGACTGAGCGGGTACCCCTGGGGCGAGAGCAGCCTTGGTGACCAGAAGCTGGCGGAACGCTACGACCGTGAGGTATGAGCCATCCCCCAAGCGCGTTCGACAAGTTCGACTGGCGATGGGCAGGCGTTACCTGATGTTCACCGGCATGTCATCGCCTTGCCTCACCTGAGCCCAGCGACCCTGGGCCTGATCCGGCTCGCCTGGGCCGCCACCCTCCTCGCCGCCCCCGCCGCGGTAGTTGGCGCGTTCGGCGGCCCAGCCGACCCCAATTCGGTGACCGTGGCCAGGGCCCTCGGCGCCCGCCACGCCACCCAGGGCCTCATCGAGGTCGCCGCGGGGCCAAAGTGGAGCCGCGCAGGCAGCTCCGTCGACGCCGTCCACAGCCTCACCGCCGCTGGGCTCGGTCTTGGCGCTGCTCGCTGGCGGCGCGATGGCCTTATCGACGGCGTCGTGGCCGCTACGTTTGCGTGCGCAGGATGGACACTAGTGGAGCCCGCCAGGTGACGCTTGAGAAACGAATTGTCCTATAGCGTCGCCGTGCAGCTCGCCGTCGTGGTAGTCGTGCTGGGTGTCTGAGCCGCGGCACTACCGCCCCCGGTTGTGCGGCCGAAGGTGTGCACCTGGGGACTAAGCCTTGCGACTTAGGTGACGACCAGGCCCAACATTCCTGGAGGCTGCCATAGGCCAGCCGCGTACCTGTACCCATCAATGTTGAGGATCACGTGAATCTTTGTCTCGGGTATCGAAGCCATCACTGTCCGTATGGGCCTTCGCCGGACGCAAGGCTGGTGCCCGCCAGGACGGTCCCGCCTCCGGGCCTGACGGGCCGCTTGGGCTCAGTTGGAAGGGCCTCGAGCACAACCCCGGCCTTCGACGTCCAGGTCGACAACGACGTCACGCGGACGGCCCTCGACGCCATCTTCGGGCCGGGGCCACGGGCTCCAGCGCCTTCAGATCGACACTGTGCGAAGCCCCAGTTGGTCGAGCATCGCCACCGCGTCCGTATCTCCCCCGTCCGCACGCTGGCGAAGTGCATCGTGTAGGGCTACCAGAGCTGAGAGGTACTGCGCGTGCGTCAAAGAGCGCGCCCCCGCCGCCCCCCGGAAGTGGTGGGCGACGACGCTCGGTACCCGCCGGAGCATGAGGTCCTCGTACTCGCGGCCCGAAGGGTCTTCGTCCTGCAGCCAAACGACCACCCTCTTGCCCGGCGGGGGCGGGAACGGGAGCTCCGGGAACTTAGAGCGTGCCGATTCGGCCTCGTCTGAGGGGTGAGCTTCTCCCACGTTATGTCGTTCCGGCACCGCTACCACCTTTCGTAAATCAACGCTATCATGATGAAGAACGCAATCATATTAGCCTAGGCGTTCGAGCGGAGCTCGGCGCGACCGGAAAGAAGCGAAGCCTTGGGACGAGGACGGGCCATCAGCCGGGGAGCGCGCCGAAGCGCCAGCCCGCCCCGAGCGCTCCGTACCGTGTGGGCCGTCGGGGCCATGACCGTGCTGTTGGCCGCGTGCGGGAGCGCGCCGAGCGCCGTCGCCCATACTGGCTCAACGACCAGGACGACTGACGGCCCGGCGTCGCCGCCGAGCACCACCGGGGTTGGTGGGGACAACTCCGCCCAAGCGAGCGGGTTGGCCTTCGCTGCCTGCATGCGCTCCCACGGGGTGACGAACTTCCCCGACTCGGCGATCTCCACGTCGTCCAAAGGGATCGAGCTCTTGGTACCCAAAGGGGTCAACGCCAACTCGCCGCAGTTCCAGTCGGCCATGCAGTCGTGCCGAAGCCTCCTGCCACAAGGCGCCAATAATGGCAATGGCTCGTCGAGTGCGTCGTACACCGAGGCCGTGTTGGAGTTCGCGGGGTGCATGCGTACCCATGGAGTGCCCAACTTCCCCGAACCGAGCAGCCAAGGCAATACCTTCATCCAAAGCGGTTCCGGCATCAACCCGAACTCACCCGCGTTCCAGTCGGCGTTCGCGGCGTGCCAGAAGTACCTCCCCGCCGGTGCTGTGGGAGGTTGAGTGGGCAGGGCGTCGAGTCGTCCTCGCCAGCGGCGACCGCGCTTGGCGCCGGCCAGCAGAGGTAAAGCTACAAGGACGCCGCCAATCGCCGCGTAGGTATGCCGATCATGAGGGCTCGTTGCTCTATGGCGTGCATCAAGCTCGGTCTCACCCCCTGGGGAGGTTCCACCACTTTTGGACCGACGCACGACAGCCACGCGCCGACCCGGGTGCGTCGGTGCTCAGCCCCGCCCAGCCAAGATGTCTCGGTCTTTCTTCCCTGGCTACACGCAGCACACGGTCGCCTTCTCTGCTCTCCACCCCTGGCGTTATTGGCAGAAGCGGGCCATCTTGATATTCGCCGGCTCGCCTTCGGTGTGGGTCGCTGTCCCAGCATCCTGGCGCGACCGTGCCGCCATAACGTGGGGGGACGATCCGGCGGCCAGCTCGCTCCATCCAGTAGGCCCCACGGCGGCGCTGCTTCTCGGCCGTTTCGGTTGCGGCGTACTGGTCGTCAGAGAGGCGGAGCACGGGCATGCCTCACGGACCGTGTCGGCCACAGCAGGTTGGTTGCGGCAATGGGCGCTTGGCAATTCGGCGGATCGCAGCTCGAGCGTTCTGCATGCACGGCAGTAATCTGCAGCGAGGCGCCCGGGTGGTGCCTGCCCCGGTCGATGCGGCGAAAAACACGAAGAACCTCTTAGCCCGATGGCTACACTCTGCGAGAGGGTAGAAGGACTCCTAGTGGTCCTCCCCCAGGTTCCGCGGGCCTTTTGGGCTTGGGCTGCTGAGGGAGCGCCCGCTGGTCTGAACATCAAGCCAGCTTTCAGACCAGCGGGCCGCTTCAGCCCATCATCGCCTTTTCTCCTGCGGCAAAGTGCAAGCTCGACGCACGCCTACGGTGGGGCTACCAGTGCCACTTGCCCACGGACCTTGTTCGAAGTCTCGCCTCCGAGACCCCGTCTGACATCGGGAAACTCCCCTCTGTCGGCGGCGGAGCTGCGGTTAGAGCCACCCACAACCGGATTTCTGATCGTGTGAGGTCGAAGTGTAACGCTGAACGGCGACAGCCGCACGGTTCACATCGCGGGCGTAGTGGGTCCTCGCGCTTAGGTGGTGGCCTGAAGGGGCTGTCGGATCAGTGGCGCCATGAACGGTGTACCAAGTGCGCTGAGTAGACCGTGTCGCAGCGGCCGTCTGGCGGAATCCCGGCGTGGCGCCGTGCGAATCTCCGCATCCTGGACCAGCCTGTCGATCGGCCGGTTCAGGTCGTACCGTCCCCCCAGCACAAGCCGGTTGGAGAGCGTTGACGGTCGGCCCGAACCGGCACTCGAGCTAGCGGGAGAACTGGGGCTTTCGCGGGCCGAGCATGGTCGCCGACATCCCCTTGACTTTGTACCCAGGTACAGGGTTTACCCTCAACTACATGCGAAGTTCCGAAGTCGCAGCCGAGGCCGGGGTCAACGTCCAGACGCTCCGCTACTACGAGCGGATAGGCCTCCTCGCTGAGCCCGGGCGGCAGGCCTCAGGCTACCGGTCCTACGGGCCGGAGGCGGTGCGGGTAGTGCGGTTCGTGAAGCGGGCCCAGTGCCTCGGCTTCAGCCTGGAGGAGGTCGAGTCGCTCCTCGAGCTCGCCGGCGGCGGACCGGCCAGCTGCGACTCTGCCCGGGCCATGGCAGAGGAGAAGGTCGCCCAGCTCGAGGCCAAAGTGGCCGCCCTGGTCGCCATGCGTGAGTCCCTCCTTCGCCTCCTCGCCACTTGCAACCGGCCACGCCGGGACCGGGAATGCCCGCTGCTGCACGCCCTCGAGGATGCACCAGGAGAGATCTGTGGCGGTGAGCCAGCGAGGGGCCGGCCGTGAGCAGCGTGCCCGCCACTGCCGGGCCGCCCGCCGAAGGCGCTGCCCGTATGGTGTTGGTCCAGATCCGCAAGGTGCCCGGCTGTCCGAACGCAGCCCAAGTTCGCGCCCTCGTGGATGAGGTCATTGCCGGTGCCGGCTTCCTGGCCGACGTCGAGGAGCTGGAAGGTCCCTACCCCTCTCCCTCGGTGCTGGTTGACGGCACCGACGTGACCGGTCGGTCGGCAGGCGCCCAAGCGTCGTGCCGGCTAGATCTGCCGAGCCGGCAACAAGTCCTTATGGCACTGAAGGCGCCTCGTGAGAACGCCCAAGGAGGACTTCGATGAAGACGACTACTGGCCAATCCCGTCCCGACGTCAGCGCTGGCATCGCCACGCCCTGCGGCGGGGGCGCTCTCTGTGGATGGTCGCCGCCATCGCTGTTTGCCGACACCAAGGCCAAAAGGCTCGTCGATCGCGTCATCGTCGGCGCAGTGCCCGCACTTGTCGTGCTCGCAGTCGTCGTGGCCCTCTTGAACGTCGCCCCCCACCTGCCACTTCGGGCGGCACTTGTCCTCGTCGGCTTGGCGGCCCTGGCGGCCGGGGGCTGGTGCTCGCTCAACTTCTGGCGCTGCCGCCACGCGCACTGCCTGGTGACGGGGCCAGGCTGGCTGGGCTTCGGCGTGTTCTGCTTCGCCGAGGCCGGGGTTGGCCACAGTCTGATCGGCGGCTACGAGCAACCTGCCTTCCTGGGCATCCTCGCCCTCGGGGTGGCCTTCGAAGCCGGATGGCGCTCGGTAACGGGCACCAACGCCGTGACATTGGCCCGCCCATTACCAGCGAAAGAGCCGATGCTCTGAGGAAAATGGCCAGGACCTCCTGCCACGGCCCTCCGAGCGCGCAGAGCACGACCGAGCGGCTGCAGCCCGCCCGTTCATCAACCGGAGGCAAGGGCCGGTTCTGGGTACGCAAGTCGTCTTTGGGTGCCAAAACCTAACGGTAACAACGGTTTTGGTACCCAGTCCGCCCTCGGCTGTCCGGCCAGTCCGCCCTCGGCTGTCCGGCGAGTCCGCCCTCGCCGCCGCCCTCCGCCCTCGGCTGTCCGGCCAGTCCGCCCTCGCCGCCGCCGTCCGCCCTCTGCCGCCGCGACCGGCTTTATGCCGCCATCCCAATGCCGTCCTGGGTGCTCGCCAGGCCCTGGCTGAAGGCGGTCGCGGTGCCGGGGGCGGGAGAAATTAGGGCTTGACTCCGTACGGCAGTACCGGGTTTACCCTCAGAGCATGGACAAGCGAGAGTTCAAGGACGTAGATAATGCCATCGCTGGGGAACTGGCCCGGCGCCAGCATTCCTTGTCCCAACCACAGGTACGACTGCACCAAAGGATCCTGCGGCATTTCGCAGACACCGCACTCGCGCCTGCGCCGGCGGACCTTCGGACCTGGGCGGACGAGCTGGGCACGGCTCTGACCGGCACCCTCGCCGAACTGGTCGCCCTCGACCTAATAGAGTGCGACGCCGACCTGGCCCTCATCCGGGGCGCGTACCCCTTTACGGGCCACGCGGCCGGCTATCGGGTCCAGATCGCAGGAGGCGTCGCCGTCGAGTCGTATTGTGCGCTCGACTCGCTCGGGATCTCGGCCATGCTCGGGAAGGACGTGACAGTCACATCTACCGACCCCCACACCTCCGAGCCGGTCCGCGTCGAAGTCCGAGGGCTCGACGTCAATTGGGGCCCGGAAGATGCAGTGGTCAGCATTCCGTCCCGTTTGGACGCAGAGGGCCCGGCCGCCCAGGTTTGTTGCCCGACGGTCAACTTCTTCGCCCGGCCCGCCAACGCCGCCGCGTACCAGCTTGAACATGGCGTCGGATTGATGGTCTTGACTATGGACCAAGCCGTGGAGCTCGCCGCCCGTGCCTTCGGTCCTCTGCTCCAGCCCGAAACAGAGCCATTGCGATCTTCGTCGTGAAACCGCCCCACGCGCCCATCCTTGCAGGCGCCCCTTTATCGAAGGCCATGCCGCCAGGGCACTGGCAAGGTTCGCCACTCCGGCAGGGAAACCCGCAACGGGGCAGCGGCAAAGTGATTCAGGCGCGCGGTCAGAGGTGATGCCTACCGCCGGGGTGCACGCATGGCCCGGCCTTGTTGAGGGGACGACGACGCCTTCTTGGGGGCGGACCGGCCCCCCGACGGGGCCCGATGGCATCGACACCGGTCGGCAAGCTCTCGTCAACGGGTGCGGGCGGAAGGAGCCAAGAAATCTTCCGAAGCCGGCGCGTAAATCGCCGCGGCGAAAAGCAAGGCGTCTGTTCGAGCGGGCCTTCCAAGACCGGGCCGAAGCAGATCGCCGCGATCGACCTGTGCGGCTGCGGCCGCTCAGCGTACTGACCTGCAAATTGACCGGGAGCTGCACCAGATAATGCACCAGCGTCGGCGCCGCCGGTGACGACGAGGCACCGCGTAGGCTTTGGCTGATGCGACGGGCTGGTGTAACCCGTTCCAGTCGCGTGGGTATCGTCCCTGGGAGCGTTGACTTGGGAGAGATCGCGCAACGGCTGGGGGTCAGCGGACGGACAGTTCGGGCATTGCGATGGCGGGGCGAACTGCCCCCACCGAGGTACGGGACGATCCGGCGGCCAAGGTGGAGCTGGCTCGAAATCGAAGCCTGGGCACGAGAAACTGGACTTGTGTAAGACCTCTTCGGGAGTTGAGCCACCCCGGCGGCAGGCGATCAGAGCACAGCTACGTGGCTTCGTTGGCTGCTCGTTACGAGCTTTCAGCCCGTGAGGCCACCAGGGCAGGGAGACGCAGATAGCTGGAGCCGCAAATAACTGGACTTATGGTGCCGGCATTGTCCGGGGAGCCGATCGGGATTCCGAAATATCGGTCGACGGTTCTCGCAACGGCCAGCGGTTCTCTAGTCGGGCGAGCTTCGCCACAGAACAAAGCCCAAGAACCCGAGGAATAATAACGGCTTTCGTGGCGGTGCACCACGCACAGATCAGCGCCTACGAGCAAAGCGGCGGAGCGTCGTCCCTCCCGCATGACTCGGTCGAAGGTCACCCATTCGTCATGGGCCCCCCAGGCGGCTCGAAGGACCTGGAAACTCTCCTCGAGGGCGGCGGAGCTGCGGCTCGGCACCCCGCGTGCTGTCGGCCTGAGACGCGCCAGCCAAGTGTCTCGACGGATATTCGGAGGCAAGCGGCGGTAGTCCGTCGTACTGTGGTTTGGTCATGGCCAGCCTTCCCGCATGGCGCGACTACCACGGGTGGGTAGCTCAACTCGGGAAGCATTCCCGCTGCCGACAGGCGAGGCTTCACCTTCTAGCGGCAGGCCAAGAGGCGGTGCCCGCCATCAAACGCGGCTTATGCCACCAAGAACCAATGGTGCGTCGGCAGTGCGTCAACCTGCTTGACCACCTCTTGGACGATGGGGCGGTTCAGGCTCTCGTCGAGGCCATCGACGACCCGGACGACCAGGTTGCCGCGCGAGCCCTGCACGCCCTCGCTTGTGACCGCTGCAAGCAGGGCGAATGCCGGCCGGCTGAGGACCTCTGGGTCCCGCGGGCCCTGGAGCTGCTCTCGTCCGCCAGGATCGACCTAAGGGCCGGCGCCATTGACGCTCTCGGCAAGGTGGCCGTCCGGCTGCCGGAGGTGGCGGCTGCCCTCGCCCGTTCCGCCGCGAAAGATCCGGACAAAGGCTTGCGCGGTCAAGCCCGCCGCTTCGTCCCAACGGGTGTGCCCTAGGCCGCAATGGGAGAGTGGCGATTCTCCCGCGCACTCACTTTCCTCCGTCGGCCGATACCAGGCGCAGATGAGACATCAAGGCGGAAGTCGCGGGCCCAATGCACGGAGCCGCTAAACGTCGCGAGCTTGGTCTGGGTACTTGCTGCGTTACTGGAAGGGCGAGAGCGCAAGGCCGGACTAAGAGAGCTTACTAACCCCTGTCTACGCTGAATGAGCCCAGCCTTCCTGTAACGGACCGCACCGGGGTCACTGTCCTGGCGTTTCTGGTGATGGCTTGTCCTGCAATTTCATGGGTCTCGTCTTCGAGCATGACGCGGAGGAGGAGCGCCACCCACGTGCGGTAGGGCTTCCAGACCTCGCTGATCTCGGCGATGCCGGCGGCGCTGGGCGGTGCCTTCATGCCGTAGGCGATCGCCATCGCTCGAGCCAGGCGCGGCTCGGCGGTGGGCGTGAAGTCCGGGTCACCGGCGCCGCGGAGAAGAACCAGTTCGGCTGAGAACGGGCCGATCCCGGGGATGGCGGTCAACTCCTCGAGGGCTTGGGAACGTGGCAGCGACCTCAGCCGGGCGGCGCCCAGGGCCCCGCCGAGAGCGGCCTCGGCGACACCTCGAAGGCGCTCGAGTTTGGTCTCGCTCAGCCCCTTGGTCGTGGGCAGCTGGGCCAGCTTGGCTGGGCCCGGGAAGGCGCGGACCATTCGACCGCCGACGTCGATGGTCTCACCGTGTTCGGCGGTGATGCGAGCCTTGATCGCGGCTGCCTGCACGATCCGGGCCCGCTGCCCGATCACCGACCACGCCGCCGCTTCGTAGGGCGACCAGAAGCATACGGGGCGGAGGCCGGGGTACCTCGACTGGAGTTGAGCGACTACCGGGTCGTGACGAGCGATGCCCGGAAAGCTGCCACCGTCGATGTCGAGCGAGAGGATCCGCTCGACCTGCTCGACTGCCGCCGCGATTACCCCTGGGGCCAGCGTGCCGGCCCCGTGAACCGTGCCGTGGACCGCACCGGTTTCCTCCTGGACGCGCACTGCCACCGGGTCCCAGTAGCCGTCGACGCAGAAGGCCATCTCCAAGTTGGCGGCTGACTCGCGGTGGTAGGCGGCTGGAGCGAACCCCTCGAGGTACCGGACCGATGCCGCCAACGAGTACGGCCCCTTCGCCGAGAGAACAAAGCTTGCGGCGGGCGGAGCCACCTCAGCCATGAACAGTCACGGCGTAGCCGTCGGGGTCGGCGAAGGTGAAGGTGCGACCGAAAGGCCCATCGAAAGGCGCGACGAGGATCGGGACCCCGGCGAGGACCATTGCATCGTGCAGGTCCTGCGGGTCGTCCGCCTTCAGCCAGATGGCCACACCCCACCCGAGGTGCTCGACAGCCCCAAGGTCGACGAGTGGCTCCCGCACGGCGAACGCGATGGGCTCCGTGGCGAATACCACTGCGTGGTCAGGGCTCACCTGAGCACGGGCGAGGCCAAGGTGCTCGGTGTAGAAGGCTGCGGAAGCCTCCAGGTCGCGGACCTGGAGAGCGATGAAGTCAGGGCCAAGTGCGGTCATTGGGTGCCCATTTCTGTGAGTGGGATCGGTAGCCTATATCAGGTGCCCTGAGACTATATCAGGTAGGCTGATAATGAGGTGAGCGTGGACCAGGTCACGATGGCCAGGGTGGGCTACTTGATAAAGAGGGCGCAGATGGTCCTGCACGAGGCTATGGCCGATGCTCTCGCGTCTCAGGGTCTCACGGTGCCCCAGTTTGCTGTTCTCACTGGTTTAGACGAAGAGCCGGGGCTTTCTAATGCCGACCTCGCTCGTCGGGCATTCGTGACGCCGCAGAGCATGCACGCCGTGCTCCAAGAACTGGAGAGGCTCCAGTTCGTGGTGAGGCGTCCTCATCCGCAGCACCAACGCGTCCTCCAAGCTGAACTGACTGAGGCTGGCCGGCGCACTCTGAAGTCTGCTAACAATTCGGTCAACGCTGTGGAGGAGCGTATGCTCGACAAGCTCTCCAACCCGGCGAGATCGAGACTGGCAAGCGCGCTCTCGTCTTGCATCGACTCGCTGGCCGGAGCTTCAGCAAATTCCGGCGCTCGTCGACTCCGGTGATACGAGGGAACCGCCAGAAGTGCGGATAGACGTCTCTGTGGTATCAGGCGGGCCGTCGAAGTCATTGGGTACTGTGCCGGCGAGGAATCGTTCTTCGAGCAAGGATTCGCGATCTGGCGCAGGACGGCGCTATCGCGAACTGGAGACGCTGAGTGGAACTGGTGGTTTCCAGCGAGACGATGACGCCGATCCCCTGTGGCAGGATGACCGTTCTGCCGACGCGTACGTCACTCAGTCTGGCGTCAGCAGCTCCGAATTCCGCTCCAGGGCTGCGTCCTGATCGCCGGCGGGCGGCTCAGTGGAGTGGTCATGCTCATCAAGGTGACGGTAAAGCCAACCGGGGCCAGCAGCAGTGCCGCCGGTGGCGGCGACGCGACGGCGGAGCTCCCGGTCGGCTGAGACCAGGACGACCGCCGTGGGCGAAGCGGCGGCAGCCAGCTCGACAAGAAGGTCGTCCCCGATGCCAGCCGCGTGCAACACGCGCACGCCGCCAACGTCCCCCTCTGGGATGCCGGAGCGTGCCGTACCTTCGACGACGACGACCACCGGCGGGTCGAGATGCCCGGTGGAAACCTTAGCGCGGAGTTGCTCGACCAAGCGTCTGGCCGCTGCGGGCCGGTCCTTCCACCATCCGTCTGGCCGGCTCCCGATAACGTTGGCGGCGTCGATCAGCAATACCGGGCAAGGCGACTGCCCTCCGGTGGCGCTGACCGGGCTGCCTGGCAGGCGGTAGATGGCCATCGGGCCTTCGGTCGGCTCGCCTTCGACAGGGCGGATGGCAACCAGGCTAAAGCCGTTGGCCTCGAGCACGCGCCGGGACGCCCGGTTGGCGGCCTCGGGGTCGACCAGGACCCCGGCCCCGGGATGGTGGCGGCGCACCTCGGCCACCAATGCGGCGATCATCTCCGTCCCCAGGCCTCTCCCGATCGCCCCAGGCTCGCCGATGGCGTAGTCGACCCCAACTTCGCCCGGGAGCGCCCCGATGGCATCGGCCGCCTCGGGATGGCGGTCCCAGCGGTACCACTGGCACCAGCCGACCGGCCGGCCGTCCTCGGTCACCATAAGCATCACCGTCGCCGTGTCCTCCTCGGCGACCCGCCGGCGGTACTTCTCCATCTGGGCCTCGACGGTCGTGCCGGAGGCCCACCAACGCGCCACGTGCGGCTGGCGCAGCCACGCCTCCACCCGGGCAAGGTCAGCATTGGTCATTGGCCGCAACCCGATCACAGCGTCGCGACCGGGCCCGAGACGGACTGTGCCAGGCGGCGTAAAGTCATTTGACGAGCATCACGCCGGTTCGCACGGCGAGGATACTGCCGACATTCGGATCGGCCCGCTCAAGAACGGCGTCCTCCCATCGGCGGAGGCCGGCCCCCATTCGCTGCCGGAACGGCTCGACGGCCTCGGGCGCTGAGTAGCTGCGGACAACTTCGCCTCGGAGTGCCCGCCACTTGTCGGCATCGACACCGGCCATCACCCTCACGATACGTGACGGCGCGCCCAGACCTCGGAGCGACCGCACCATGAGCATCGGCGCATGTCTCATGGTGGGCTATGTCATTGCGCCGGACACGTGGCGCTGCGGCTACGCCACCGAGTTAGCAACTACGTCGGTGGCGCATGCCTTTCACGAGCTCGGCGCGACAGAACTGTACGCCTAGACATCAGCGCAGTCGAAGGGTTGGAACCCGCCTGAAGTCGCGGGTGTTTTTGGTACGAAGGGTGAGCGAATGAACCAAGGCAGTTGCCGCAATGAGGGCGTCGGGCATTCGCAAGCGGGGGAGTTCACGTCGCAAGAGGCCCGCTCTCTCGGCTATCCGGCGATCGACTGGTAGCTCTTCCATCCCGGCGAGGAGTCGTCTCACGTTGGCCTCGTTTTCGCTGGTGGCGCCGGCAAGCAGTTCGGCGCGGGTAATTACGGAATAGCCGAGCCGGCCGGTGCGGGGAAGGCGCTTGACACCGCTGAGATGGTCGATGCAAACATCGGTGTCGACGAGTAGTTCAGCCACGTCCCTCCCACTCAGACCGTTGGGGGATGCGCTTACCGATGCCTGGCGAGGATCCGAACGTCGCCTCGAGGTCATCTTCCTGGGACAGCAAGGAGTCGACCGCGTCGCGGATCAGCTGCGACATAGGCACCCCAGTCGCACGAGCGCGTTCTCGAAGGCGAGCCCGCTGTTCATCGGTCAGGTAAATCTGAGTTCTGGTAGCCATATACATCATGGAGCATACACCGGGTACCACAATCACAGCTGAACCGGAGGCAGACTCCTGCCCTCCGGCTGCCTGAACCATCGCGACCACTGTGTCAGGCGAGCGGACAGCAACAGCGGCAGCGACAGCCAGCGGCTTGCCGCTCGTCGGCGGTGCTGACGCGCGAACCCGCCAGATTGGAAAGGCTGGGGGATAGCTCGGCACCGGTGTCCGGCCGAACGGCGCCAGCCTGCGGGACGCCGACGTGAGTGTCGAAGGCTTGTTCGATGAGGTCGGGCAGTTCGGGGGTGCCGTCGTTCTCGGTCCAGGCGAGGACGGCGGTTATTGCGGCGGCCAGGCAAGCGGCGCGGGGTAGCGCCAGGAGCGGCAACTGGCCGGACGGGTCAAGGGGTTGGGCCGCCTCAACGGAGCGTAGAACTCACCGTGGTAATTACTCTGCTGAAAATGCGGTGAGCATTTTGTTGGCGGCAATTCCTAGCGCTTGGCATGATTGACCAGTGATTGATCGAGGCGACCCGGCGTCACGTGGAAGACCGCGGGCGCCAGTCGTCGCCGCCAAACCGCCACTTGGGCAAACGCACCCGAAGCACGTGGGCGGGGTCGCATTGTATTTGGCATCCGACCGGGCGGGATGGCGAGCGCCGTCACTCTCGACATTGCCGGCGGCTCGGTAATTGTCGGACAAGGAGGGACCAAAGTGACCGTCGAGCTCAACCACACGATCATCGCCGCCCGCGACAAGCAGCAGTCGGCGGCCTTCCTGGCGGGCATCTTGGGTCTCGAGGTCGGCCCGCCTGTTGCCCGTTTTGCGTCGCTGGCGCTCTCAAATAGCGTGACGCTCGATTACGTGGACCTAGCCCACTGGCCCAGCGTGGAATCGCCAAGCGTGAACAGGCCTTCTTACCGGGACATTATGCCTTCCTGGTCTCTGACGATGTCTTCGACGCCGCACTCGACCGAATAAAGGCAGCCGGTGTCGCCTTCCACGCCGAACCCAGCGGAGGCCGGTCCGGAGAGATCTACCGCTCGGGCTCTGGAGGTAAGGGCGTGTATTTCCCGGACCCCGATGGTCACCTGATGGAACTGCTGACGGCCGGCCTCACCGGCCGCACTGCCGAGGGCAGCGATCGGCCGGATGCCTGAGTCAGAACGTCGATTGGCTCGCCCCAAAAGCGTGGGGCGCCGTGGCGAGGCGGCGGCACTCGGGCATGGACGGCGAAGCCGTGCTGCTCTACGCCGGAGGCGACGGTGAAGATCAACGAGATGCGTGTCGCTTACTCTCCGGGCAGGCACGATCACCCCGTGAGGGACGCTCTGCAGACGCTCTCTGGCGGCGGGTCCGCCCAGGTGACGATCGTGGCCGACAACGGCCTGGAGGGCCTGGGCTCGGCCTCTTTCGGTCGAGTCGACGGAGCCCCCAGTGTGCTCGCAGCACTGCTCGAGAATGTGATCTCTCCCGTCCTGATAGGACGCGACGCCGGCAACGTCCCCGGGCTGATAGAGGACCTCAAGGTCGAGACCGAGTACTTCGGCCACGGGGGATTGACCCGCTTCGCTATTTCGGCGGTTGACACCGCCCTGTGGGACCTCGTCGGCAAGGCGCACGGCGTGCCCTGCTACCAGTTGTGGGGCGCCCAGCGTGACCGCCTGCCTGCCTATGCCATGGTGGGCTGGCTCAACTACGACCTCGACGACCTCCGCCGCCACTGCCTCCGGGCCGTCGAGCACGGGTTCCGAGCGGTCAAAATGAAGGTGGGCTCCCCCACACTCGAAGAGGACCTCGAGAGGATCCGGGCGGTCCGTGCCGAGATCGGGACCGACCTCCCCCTTATGGTCGACGCCAACCAGGTGTTCGGGTACACAGAGGCGCTCCAACGAGGAAAGGCGTTCGCCGAGCTCGGCGTGGCTTGGTTCGAGGAGCCTCTCGTCGCCCACGACGTCGACGGCTACGCGGAGCTGACCAGCGCACTGGCCATTCCCGTGGCGACGGGGGAGAACCTCTATGGCAAGGAAGAGTTCATGAGGTTCTTTTCCCGCCGCGCCTGCCGCATCATCCAGCCGGACCTGCGCCGAGCCGGAGGCCCGACCGAGGTGCGGATGGTCGCGGCTCTTGCCGCCTCCTTCGGCGTGCCTTACGCGTCACATGGTGGTGGGGCTGCGGCCCTGAGCGTGCTGCTGTGCGCGCCGAGCGCCATCTGGCTCGAGACGGGGATCCCCCAGGGCGAGCGCGCCTTCCCCCTGCTCGAGGACGGCTTTGCCCTCTCCCCGAAGGGCGCGGGCTTTGCATGGGAGTAGCCGGGGGACGGCTCGAGGCTGCGTCATTGGGCAGTAGCCGGTGCTTGGCTATAGCGGGACCGATGCAGTGGTGCCGTTCAGGTGGCCGCAGTACGCCGCCATAGCCGGTGCGAGGCGCACCTTTTCGGTCAATGACGTTTGCCCTGTATTTTCGGGCCACAAAGGCAACACGGTCCCGGGCCGGGCCGAGTAACGCTCAACGCGCTCGCCGCGCCGCCTGGGAGGCGAGGTCGCTGCGGGAAGTGACGCCGAGTTTGGCGAAGATGTGTTCCAGGTGGGTCTTGACCGTTGATCGGCCCATTAGGAGCCGGGCCGCTATCTCCGGGTTTGTGAGGCCCTCGGCCACCAGAGCGACGACTTGTTCTTCGGTCGGGGTCAGGCTGGCCCAGCCGTGACGTGGCCGTTTGCGCTCGCCCCGGGCTCGACGGGCGTAGCTGACGGCATCGGCCCAGGGGAGACGGCGTCCTTCCGCCTCAGCGCAGACGGCCTGGGCGGGGCCCAAGTGCTGACGGGCGGCTGCGATGGCCACGTTCATGGCCTGTTCTTCGAGTGGGAAGCGCCACCGGTACTCGCATTCAGCCCGCAGACGCTGGGCGGTGCCGTACAAGCGAAGGCACTCGGCCCAGCTCTCGGAGCGGGCAGCCGCGACAGCGAGCCCCTCCAGGGCGTCCACGATAATGAGCCGCAGACCGTGCTCAGCGGCGATCCGCAATGCGTCGTGCCAGCGGTCCTCGTCGTTGGAGACGGCCGCTTCGGTGGCGGCGAGCACTGCTTGCCTGAAAGGCCCGCGCTCAGCCTGGCCCCGGGCTGCGGCGATGGCGAGAGCCCCGTCCCCGGCATCGACAGCCTCCCTTACGAACAGGTACAGCCCGTTCTGGGTGAGGTTGTCAACGTTGTCGCGGAGGAGACGATCGACCCGGCTGGGTTCGCCTCGAAGCAGGCCCAGGCGGTGCTGCGCTATGTCCCAGGTGTCCGATGTGGTACTCAGCTTGCGCTCAGCGGCCTCCACCGCTGAGATGATCGCGGCCTCGTCCCGTGAGAGGAGGGCGGCGAAGCTGAGTACGTTGACGGCGCCCAAAACGTTCAGTGCCGACCGGCTCCGAATCAGTTCACTGGTCAGTTCGATGCACCGGCGAAGGTTGCCGGGTATTCGCTCCGCGTCAGCGCTGGCATAGTTGGCATATTCGCGAAGCAGGCTGCTCCCCGCAGAGGCAGCTTTTAGTTCCTCAGCGTCCAAGGCCGACGCCGCCCGTGGGTCGGCTTCGATCTGCGTGTCGATGTGGGAGATGAGCGCCATTACGTAGAAGTAGCTATCGCCCCGCTCTCGAGCGGCGTCACGAGCCGCTTTGCTGGCGGCGGCGTCCCCGAAGCTGGCCAGCCAACGAGCGACGGTCGCCTCGTACTGGTGGCCAACCTCGGTGGCCAGCCTTTCGGTCTTCTGGAGCAGGGCCACCGATTCGCTGAAACCACGTGCCATGTCGACCAGGACCGACCCCGGGAGGGCAGCGGCTATCCATTCAGGCCCGAAGCGAGCGGCGTTGTCCTCGGTCAGGAGCCGGTCAACAGCCGGCATGGCGTCGTTAGGCCGGCCACAGACCTGCCACACCCGCGCCAGATGGCGCAACAACGGCAGACCGATGTCGGGCTTGTCGAGGCTCCAGTCCAGGGCCGCTCGGAAATCGTCATGGAGAGCTTCGACCTGCGCCACCACCCGGTCCAGATGGAGCACGGCCCCATTCGCCTCCAACCAGCCCAGGTACCAGCGAGCGTGAGCGTCGCCCAGCGCCTCCAGCTCTCCGGCCGCCCGCGACCGGTCGAGCGCGTAAGCGCGCAGTGACTCGAGCAGGCGGTAGCGGGGTTCGCCGTCTGTGCCGTCGTCCACGGCGACGAGGCTCCTGTCCGCTAGCCGGTTGATGATGTCGAAGACCGCCACCTCGGCGACATCACCAAACGCGGCCACCACTCCCTCGGCCACCTCCAGCGGGAAGGGCCCGGCGAACACACCAAGGCGACGGAAGACGACCGACTCGTCGTCGTCGAGACGGTCGTGGCTCCAGTCGATGGACGCGGCCAAGGTGCGGTGGCGAGGCAGGACCGTTCGCGCCCCACCGGTAAGCAGCCGGAAGCGGTCGTCGAGTTCCCGGGCGATCTGCTGCGGCGACAGCTGCCGGCAGCGGGCCGCCGCCAGTTCGACGGCCAATGGGATCCCGTCGAGGCGGTAGCAGATCTGGGCGATGGCCGGGGCGTTCTGCTCGGTCACCGCGAACGAGGGACGGGCTCGTCTGGCCCGGTCGAGGAACAGGCGCACGGCGTCGTATTGGGACAGGGCCGATACCGCCAGGGTGTTCTCAACCGGCGGCGCGGCCAGGGAGGGCACGCGCCAGGTCACCTCTCCGGGCACCCCCAACGGCTCGCGGCTGGTGGCCAGCACGCTGCTGGCCTGGTTGGCGACAAGCAGCCCGGCGACCAACTGGGCGCACCCGTCGACCAGGTGCTCGCAGTTGTCGAGCACCAGCAGTGATGGTTCGACGCCCAGCTCCCTCGACAACAGCTCTGCGCTCGGCAGGCCCGAAACCTGATGTCCGCCGACGGCCGCCAACGCCGCCGCGGGCACCCCATCGGGATCGGTTAGGCCCGCCAGGGCCACCAGCCACACCCCGCCCCGGTAGTGCTCGACCTCGGCAGCGGCGACGGCCAAAGCCAGGCGGGTCTTGCCAACCCCGCCAGAGCCGGTCAAGGTGACCAAGCGGTCCTCGCCCAGCCGCCCGCCCACCGCACCGACATCGTGCTCACGGCCGATCAACGGGGTCAGCTGCACGGGTAGGTTGTTCGGGAAGGCGTCGAGAGACCGCAACGCTGGGAAAGTCGACGGAATGTCAGGATGTACGAGTTGCCAGACTCGTGCCCGGCGGCCGAGGTCTCTGAGCCGGTGGATGCCCAGGTCGACCAGGTTGGCCCCGGCGGGGAGCCGGTCAGCCACCAAACCGGCAGTGGCGTCAGACAGCAGCACCTGGCCGCCGTGCCCTATCGCCCGGAAGTGGGCGCCGCGCGCCACGCTGTCGCCGAAGTAGCTACCCTCATCACGCAGCTGGGCCTCACCGGTGTGCACCGCCATGCGCACCGGCAGCATCACGCCGTCGGGAGAGGCTCGAGTGCTCAGCGCTCGCTGGGCGTCCAGAGCAGCTCGGACGGCGTCTGATGCTCGCGAAAAGACAGCGACGACAGTGTCGCCATCGCCCCGCTGGGTCGGCCGGGCCCCGCCGTGGTCGGCGATCGCTTCGACCACGAGCGCGTGTTGCCGAGCGACCGCGGCCGCCATCGCCTCGGGCGCCTCCCGCGCCCCCGACACGCCACCCAGGTCGGTCAGGAGGAAGGTGACCATCCCGGTGGGCAAGTTGAAGGCCACTGCTGAGCCGCTCACGTCTCCCAGCAGGAGTGGCCGGCTGCCCCCACGGGACACATCATCGCTCATTCCCGTATGGTCATCCAAGGTCGAGGCGACAACATCCCCTATGTGGCGGGCCCGCGTTCGGTTTGGGCCGGTTTGTCACGCTCTCGACGCCCCGGCCTGCGGCCGTCCGTGCGGCTAGGGTCGTTTCGGCTCTTTCGGGCCCCCCGGCTCGGCCAGCGCAGATCAGGCATGTGGCGGATGTTCGCGCCGACGGCTGAGGCCACGATGCATATGTCGAGATCAACCTAGCCCGGCCCACCGTCAGCCATTTACTAAGCAGTCAGCGCCGTCGTGGCGCCGGGTCCTGATAGACCCCTCGCAATAATGCAATCGCGGAAGTACATCCAGGACGGAAAAGGTTCAATTCTCGTCGAGTGGGGCTAAGCCCCAGGTTAGGTAGTGCCCGTTATCCAATTCCAAAAGGAAGGCATGATATGACTCAAAGTCAGACAACGAATCTTCAAACCAAAGGTTTTTTGGGCTCACTATTTGATTTTTCGTTCAAAAGCCTCATCGGGAGCAGGGTCATCCGAGTGTTGTATGTGCTGTGGATGGCGCTGTTAGCGCTCGGGGCCATCGTGCTCATTATAGGAGCATTCGAGGTTAATCCCGCATTCGGTGCCGTCGCGCTACTTATCCTGGGCCCGGTGTACTTCTTGTTCAACCTAATTGTCGCCCGTGTCCTTCTCGAGCTGGTTATGGCCATCTTCGCAATCCAGGAAAATACGAACCGGATCTCTTCGATCGGGTGGCCCCTACCCCTGCAGCCACGATCTGAAGTTGGGCACAGCCCGTTTAATGACATGGCCGGCAAAGGGAGCGTCGGACAGCAAGACGTTGCGCCAGCGAATTAGTAGTCGGCTAATCCAGTCGACGTTTGTTTTCGTTAGGGCTGTCGTAGCTGGTCGGCAATGGGTGCGGCTGCCTAAGGCACCCTGACGGCGACGCCAAAAAGCGGCGGCCGTTTCCTCGGTTGGGGTGGCTCGTGCAGTGGCGCGGCGGCGTGCGCAGTAAAGGTCTCGGCCCTGGAGTCCGTCGCCGTCCAGTTCTCAGCCGCGGCAAAGACAACAACGCCACCGGCCGAAAGCAAGTACGTTGCCGCCCCCGGGCCCTACAGAGGCTATTACCTCTCGTTCCTTGTTTCTGCTGGTGGCAACACCATCTTGAACGTCAACCAGGACACTTCTGTGAGCTGTGTAGGCTCCGGGACGCAAGGCGACAGCATGCAAATCCTATCAGTGCCGATCAAGCCAAACGGGGCTTTCAGTTCCACGACCACCCAGCAAGGCGTGTTCAACAACCTCAAGGCGACCTTTACTTACACCTTTGCCGGTAGCTTTCACGCGGCGACCGCGACCAGCGCAGCTGGCGCTGCAGGCACATATCGCGAAGACGTCAAACTGGCGTCTGGCACGACCGTGTCGTGCACCTCCGGCACCCAACCCTTCACGGCCGCGGTCTCTCAAGAACCGCCGTTCAAAAAGTCAGAAATAGTACCTGGCAGCTACAGAGGCTACTACCTCTCGTTTTCCGTTGCACCCGGTGGCAACACCATCTTGAACGTCTCTCAGGACACTTCCGCGAACTGTGTTCCCTCCGGGACGGAAAGCGACCGGCTCACCATCGGGCAGGTGCAGATCAAGCCGAACGGGTCGTTCAGTTCGGTCACGTCCCAGACGACTGTGCTCAACGGCGTCAGCACAAAGCTCACTTACACCTTCGCGGGTGCCTTCGAGGGCCCGACGGACCAGGGCACGTCCACCGTCGCCGGCATATGGCGCGAAGACATGGTCCCTACGACCGGCGCTACCACATTTTGCACCTCGAACGATGTGTTCTGGACCGCGACACTTCAGTCCTGAACAACAACGCGTGGCCCCCGGCGGCTGAGCGGCTCGAACTGGTCTTCGCGTAGCACCCAGCGGGCCCTGACATACCCTCGGAGATCTCCCATGCACTCTGGCCACCCGAACGTCTCATGGGGTGCATGTGCTCCGGCTTGCACTTCCATCACGACGCCTCGGGCAGCCAGAGCTTGGGCCGACGATGACGCATTGGGGGAGGGGGGAGCAGCTATTCAAGCCCTCCCTCCGGGACCGGGTCGAACATCTGTTCACCGCCCCGGCGATGACGCAGTGGCGTGGTGGCCGGCGGCACGACTGTCGTGGAGATCATCGCCGGCCTTCGTGTTCTCGATGTCCAGCCCATCGAGGAACTCCTTAGCTGCCCGCTTGGACCTGAGCACGTAAAGGGCCGTGTGCTGCCCGTGCTGCGAAATGATCTCGTGTTCGCGCTCGGGGTCTGTGCGGCGCTTGCGCCAGATGACAACGGCCAAACCCCACTCGTCGCGCAACCGGCGCCAGGCGGAATCGTCGCATCCTTCGGGCATCTCGCCGATCGGCTTTCGTAGGCCCCGCCGAAAGGCGCGTCCGGCGCATACCGACCACGGCATGTCGAGGAACACAACGGTGTCCGCGCGTTCGAGGCGGAGGTCGAGCGTCTGGTGGTAGTTGCCGTCGACGATCCACGCGTCGCTGCCGAGCAGGCCGCGTTGCTTCTCGCGCCACTCGCCTTCGGACGGTGCAATCCAGCCGGGCTTCCAGAAATGGAGGTCGAGATGAACGATGGGCAAGCCTGTCTTCACGGCCAGCGATCGCGAGAAGGTGCTCTTCCCGGACCCCGCCATCCCGGTCACGATGACGCGGCGGCCAATCGCCGAGCGGGCAGCTCCCATCTATTCAGTATCGCTCATGTGCCGGTTAGGTTCACCAGCCGGCCCTTCGCCATGGTCGGCGGTGTCTCGGTCATGGCGCGCCGTCATATGCTCGGGCAAGAGCGGAGGTCGGGTGCGTGGCGTGAAAAGCTCGAAGTCCATGTCACACTAATGTCATCGTTGCAGGCTGACATGTGCAATTTTCTGCGAGGCTAAGCGAGAAGGTCAATCATTATGGTGACCACATCCATTGATGCGAGGATCGCCAACGAGCTAGGCGTGCGTGAACGGCAAGTCACTGCGGCGGTCGAACTGCTCGATGGGGGCGCCACCGTGCCGTTCATCGCTCGGTACCGCAAGGAAGCGACCGGCACGCTGGACGACGCCCAGCTGCGCACCCTCGAGGAACGATTGGGTTATTTTCGTGAACTGGAGGACCGGCGTGCGGCGATCCTCGAGGCGGTTGCTGCCCAGGGCAAGCTCGACGACAAGCTGCGCGACGTGATCATGACGGCCGAGTCGAAGGCGAGGCTCGAGGACATCTACTTGCCGTACAAGCCCAGGCGCCGTACAAAGGCGCAGATCGCCAAGGAGGCTGGCCTCGAGCCGCTCGCCGATCGGCTGTTGGGCGATCCGACGGGCAATCCGCAGGTGGCGGCGACTGGCTTTATCAACTCCGACAGGGGGGTGGCCGACGCCGCTGCCGCCATTGAGGGTGCCGGCTCGATCCTGGCCGAGCGCTTCGCCGAGGACGCCGATCTCATCGGAGAGTTGCGCGCCCAGATGTGGTCCCAGGGCCGTCTCGAGTCACGCGTGCGCGCCGGCAAACAGGAGGCGGGCGCCAAGTTTTCCGATTACTTCGATTTCGCCGAGGCATTCACCAGGCTGCCTTCGCACCGGGTCCTGGCGTTGTTCCGAGCCGAGAGGGAACAGATCCTCAACCTCTCCTTCACGCCGGAGGTCGCCGCCGCCCCGGTCGGGCGGCACGAGCGGCCGAGTTGGTATGAGTTGCGTGTGGCGCGGCGTTTTGCGATCTCAGACCGCGGCCGGCCGGCTGACAGTTGGTTGATGGGCACGGTGCGCGAATCGTGGCGCATGCGCATCCTGCCCCGTCTGGCCGCCGACGTTCGAGCCCGCTTGAAACAGGCCGCCGATGACGAGGCGGTGCGGGTGTTCGCGGCGAACCTACGCGACCTGTTGCTGGCCCCGCCCGCCGGCGCCCGGCCGACTATGGGCCTCGACCCCGGTTACCGCACCGGCGTGAAGGTGGCGGTGGTCGATCAGACCGGCAAAGTCGTAGCCACGGAGACGATCTATCCGCACCAGCCGCAACGGCATTGGGACGAGGCCATCGTCTCCCTAGTAAGGCTGGCGAGTGCGCATGGCGTCGAGCTCATCGCGGTCGGCAACGGGACCGCCTCGCGTGAGACCAGCGAGCTCGCCGGCCAGCTGGTCAAGCTTCACCCGGACCTCAACCTCACCAAGGTGGTGGTTTCAGAGGCCGGAGCGTCGGTCTACTCGGCCTCGGCCTATGCTTCCCGAGAGCTGCCCGAGCTGGACGTGTCGTTGCGCGGCGCGGTATCGATCGCCCGCCGGCTGCAAGACCCGCTGGCCGAGCTCGTCAAGATCGACCCCAAGTCGATCGGAGTCGGCCAATACCAGCACGACGTCTCAGAGCCCAAGCTGTCTCGCTCGCTCAACGCCGTCGTCGAGGACTGCGTCAACGCGGTAGGCGTCGACGTCAACACGGCATCGGCCCCGCTACTTAGTCGTGTGTCGGGCATCGGAGAAGGGCTGGCGGACAACATCGTGATGTACCGGGACATCAACGGTCCGTTCCGCTCGCGCCGGGCACTCAAAGACGTCCCTAGGCTCGGCCCCAAAGCGTTCGAG
>DATJUH010000115.1:0-8145 GCA_035502515.1 Acidimicrobiales bacterium | reverse complement strand
AGGTCGGTAATGGTCTCGATCCCGACTGACAGGCGAAGAAGGGCCGGCCACGGGCAATGCCGGTCGTTTATCCGCGCTTTTCTGAGATGTGCGGCCGACGGATGGCCAAATTTGGCTACATACAGGCCTTGACCCAACATTCAGATGGCACGCTGTCCAACCCGGACCACCCCCAAGTAGCGCCGCGGCGCCCGGTCGCCCATGCGTTTGCTGATCCGTTCGGCGATGGCGTCGAGGAGGGGCTCCCGGACTTCGGGTTCAAGGCGGCGGTAAATCGAGTTCGAGCGGAGAAGGTCAGAGAAGCCGGCCCCGTCGAACCACTGGACGACCGGGTACCACCGCACGACAGTCGGGCCGAACAGGGGGCCGGGGTCCTCTACCAATCCCCAGCCCTGGTCGGTGGCGCGCACCTCGTCCTCGAGAGGCGGATGACCCCAGTCAGGATTGCCAGGGCAGTAACGCTCGTGCAGGTCAGCCGTCTCCGAGTACACCTCGGGCTCGCCCGGACGGCGGACCACGACGTAGCCGATAAGGGCCATCCAACCACCAGGAACAAGGACCCCATGGGCCTTTGGCCACCCAACTGCGGGATCCACCCAATGCCACGACGCGGCGGCAACGAGGAGATCGAAACGGCGACCGCGGTCATCCCAGTCCTCGAACGTTGACGTTTCCACTCCGACGTTGTCAAAACCACTCATTCGTTGGCGGGCCAGGTCGGCCATGCCCGGACCAGGCTCGACGGCGGTCACCGAGAAGCCGAGGGCGGCCAGAGAGCCGGTAGCTTGGCCGGTACCACAGCCCACTTCCAGCACGGGGGACCCTTTGTGGATCCCCGTGATAGCCACAAGGTCGGCGAACAATTCGTCCGGATAGGTCGGCCGCACCCGGTTGTAAAGCCCGGGCACCTCATCGAACAACCGGCCCATCGCACGTCGGTCCTGGCTTTGCACCCCACCATCTTCGCGTCAGCCATCATCTCTGTGTGGCCGTCAGCGGAAGGGTCGCCGATAAGCGAGCCTCAGCTACGAGCAGTGGTCGGCCGTCCTGCAGCTCAACCTCACTGGTTACTTCCTGATGGCCCCAGCTTTCGGGCGTCACATGGCGGAGCGTGCAATCCGTGGGTCGATCGTGATGACGAGTTCGATATGCGCCGAATCGGCAACCGGTCGTGGGAACTTTGTCTATAGCATCTCCAAGGCTGGCGTGAACCAGCTCGTCCGCGAACTAGCCCTCGAGTGGGGCTGCTTCGGCATCCGTGTGAACGCGATTCAGCCTTGCCAGGTGGACGCTGCCTCGAATAGACGACCTTCTCAACCGGGACGACCCGTCTGGGACGAAGTTGCCTAAACGAGTGCTCGGCGGGCCCTCTTGGCAGGCACGCTACTGCGGATGATATGGCAGGACCAGTGGCCTTTTTGGCATCGGACGCGGCATCCATGGTCACCGGCGCGATCCTTCGCGTCGATGGCGGCGATTTAGCTGGCAATGCCGCCTCCTCGATCCGCCGTCCCGCTTCCAGCTAACACGATACGTCGTTCGGGATGCTGTGCCTTCTCGCTCCTATCTGCCCTCTGTTTACTCAGAGTAGAGACAGAAGGGGTGCCCCGCAGGGTCGAGCATGACCCGGGCCCGAGCCTGGTCACGGTCAGGGGGCTGATGGGGAGCGATTCGGCCACCGGAAGCAACGACCTCGGCAATCGCCGTGTCCAGGTCGTGGACTGACATCTCCAAGTGCATCATTTTCGCCTGGAGCTCTTCCTCCTCGGGCCACGTAGGGGGTTGGTACCATTCCTCGGCCTGGAAACTGAGACCGACGCCGCCCTCGGGGTCCTTCATGCCGACCCATCCTGTACCCCCTTTACGGTCCTCGGGCGTATCGCGCCCCGTGAAAGGCCAACCAAGGAGACGACCGTAGAAGGTGGCCATCTTCTCGGCATCGACGCAGTCGAGGCAGACACCTCGCCACTCGATCCCCGGTGGTTCCGTCCCCATCTCGTGCTCCTCCCTAACATTCGGTTCAAGGCCCAGGCTACGAGCGCACCCCCCTGGGGCGCGCTCCACGCTGATACTTTGGGGCCGCTCTGGGTGTCAGGCGCGGGCGGTGATCAACCGGTAGCCGAGGTCCAGTTGGCCGAGTTGGCGGAGGTGTCCGTGGCGGCGGTCCCAGTCACCGGATTGGAGGTCGGCGGCAAGGCGGGCCGAGCCTCGGTCCACGACGTCGGGGGGTAGCTGGGCAAGCCAGGACATACCTTGTTGGACCTGCGGGTCCAAATAGGATTCCGGTCGTCCCCAGAAGGCCGCGCCGAACCCGTCTGTGCAGTCGATCGGGATCGGGACGGGGCCTACGTCGATGATGTCGAGCACCGTGGCGGCTTCCTTGACACCGATCGCGTCTCGTTCCGAGGGCAAGTAGAAGGCCTCCGGCCAGTAGCCGCCGTCCACAGGCCAGAACTGGTTGATCATGGCCGGCTCGAATAACAAGATCACTTGCGTGGTGGCGACTCGTTGCATCTCGGCTAGCCCTTGACGCCAGTTTTGCCAGTGGTGGATGGTGAGCACGGCCATCGCCGCATCGAAGGACCCATCAGGGAATGGGAGGTTCTCAGCCGCCGCCTGCAGTGCCGTCGTCGGCTTCTGGGGCCGCTTGGCGATCATCTCCGCGGAGGGTTCCACGGCAACGACCGCCCGGTCGACGGGCTCGTAGTTGCCGGTCCCGGCGCCAACATTGACGATGGTTTGGGCGTCGCCCAAGGCGGTGTGGATGTGCTGGGCGATGCGGGCATCGGGACGCCGGGTCGGGATATAGCCGGTCGAGATGGTGTCGTAGAGCCGCAAGTCCTTGGCCGTCGGACGAAGGCTGGCGTCCATTTCCCCTCCTCTTGGCATCACCCCCACATCGTCGCCCCTTCGGCGAGTATGGGCAACTCTGGCCTGACCTGCTGTTCGCTCGCCGTCAGCGGCCTCACGACGACACCATGCCCGAGCCGGTCAGCGTGATGATCTGGGTGAGGAACCCGCCTCCGCACGGTGAGGTCTTCTCGTCCTCATCGCCAATGAGCGTCGCGGAGAAGTCGCCATGGATCCCGCGGTAAGCGCCGGTGCCCGAACCCGCCACTATTGGCAGACCGGCAGTGACGTTGAAGAAGTCCGAGCACGTCGCCGGGTAAAGAGGCTCGTGGGCCGTTTCAGCCCGAAACTTGCTGGCGATCCCGCCGATGTAGAGGCGGAACGTCCCGTGCCGCAGCTTAAGCTCCATGTCGCTGGTGTGCTCCGGGTCGACCGTGCCGTTCGGAAGGACGGTGACGGCCGGGCCGTAGTCGCCGATGGCTCCGCTCAGGATGGCGTGGAAGTCCGGCCCGTCGCTGTTGATGCTCCATATGACCAAGTGCACCTCACCATGGACGCCCGATGCGGCCTGATTTGGCGCAACTGCCCCGGCTACACCTGTGCCGAGCGTGATGGCCATGGCAGCCGTCACCGCAACCGCCACCCACCCCACGAGAGGAACACGCTTGGCACGAGGCGTCTGGCCCGTCGTGCCATGTCCCAGTGGCCGTAGGTGCTCGGCGAAGGGAGAGAAAATGCTCATGGTCTTTTCGCTTTCGTAGTCGGTTCTCAGCTGACGCGTCACTTCCGTCCGCCCTTTCGATTCTCAGTTCTGTGTATGCACCCCGCAATCGGGGACAACCCCGAAGCAACCCTTAGCCCCGCCAGGTGAAGTACGAGCTCACTTCGCCCCACCTCTGCTGCCGTCTCGTCCCAGGCTCAGGAGCGGTCGTAGCGAGCCGGGAGGGGTACGAGCACCGAAGCGACGGGTGTACCCGCAGCCGGTGACCGTCCCCAGCCAGACCCCCGCCTGGTAAACCCTGCAGCGTCTTCCCCGCCGCCACGACCGTGTTGTCGCCCTTCACGACGTCATAAAAAGTGGCGTGGTAGCTGGCGCTTTGGGCGATGCGGTAAACGGCAGCGTTGACCGAGCCCAGGTCCCGCCCAGCGTACTGGTCGGCCAAGGCTACGAGGCCGGCCCGGAAAGTGCACCTGCATAGCCCAAAGACTGTCTATCTGTCCGTAGTTGTTGATTTGGCTGGGCCCAGCTTCGGGGCGGGCACGGTGAGCCTAGTACTCGTCCTTCCGGTGAATTTCTGACTCCGGTGGCCCACCTTTCGGGGTTCGTTCGAGCATGAAACCGAAATAGGGCGCAACAAACGGGTCGGGAGCCGACACGGTATAGGTGTGGTAGACGGTGCCGTTTTCGCTTGCGAACGCGATCCAGCTGGGGTTCTCACGCAGCCCGTCCTTGAGCTCGGCTCCCACATCGCCCGCCCACTGCCGAAGCGACTCGGGCGGGTTGGCGATCAACCCCTGGAGCTCCGGGCTCTTATCCGCCTGCTCCTCCGTCAATGCCAAGCCGAAATCGAAGGCGAAGTCCGAACCATACGTGGAAACGTAGGGGAACTGCCAACCCATCCGCCGTTTGTAGGCGGCCAACCGCTCGATCGGCGCGCGCGAGAAGCACACCAGCGTTACGTCGCTGTGGTTGAGATGGACCATCGTGCCGTCAAGGCCGTCGGCCAGGCTCGTGCAGCCGGGGCAGGCGCCGATGGCATAGTCGGGGCCGAACATGATGTTGTAAGCGAGCAGTTGCGACCGGCCGTCGAAGAGCTCGGCAAGGTCCTTCTTGCCTTCCTCTGTGTCCAACCGGTACTCCTTTTCGACCGCCACCCAGGGCAGCTCACGGCGCTTTTTCGTAACCTCCGCGTTGCGTTCGGCTTGCTCCGCCTCGAGCTGGGCCAGCTCCGCCCGGGCGGCCTGCCAGTCCTCCCGTGTCCCAACCGTGTGCATTGTCTCACTCATCTCTTCTCCTTATCGGTTGCGAACTGCGCGACGGAAATCCCTCGCCGGATCAGGTACCCCCGACGACAATAAGACACACGACGAACCGAAAACTCATCGGAGCGCAATCGCCCGGGTCCTTCCTGGCAAGGAGGGGGCAGATCCCATGGACACCTTTCGGCGGCCCCGCTTTGGTATGTGCGCCGCGGGTGAATTGCGACCGAGCGACGGCCCGGCGCCGAGGCCTCCGGCCTACAGGCTCATGTGCCCATCGTCGGCATAGCAGGAGCGTGCGGGATCGTTAGCCCAGGCAGGCTCCCCGGGGCGGCGAGGAGGAGCATACCTAAACCAAGCAAGACGAACGCTGTCCCGTAAGTCGCCGGCCGGCGCCAAGGAAGCGTCTTTTCAAACGCTATTAGCGCGGCAACGAGAGCCATCCACACAACGCTCATGATCCCCAGGGCGAACAGTGATGCCATAAGAGCCCAGCAGCAGCCGACGCACCAAGCCCCGTTCCTGGCGCCCATCTGCAAAGCTCCGGTGCTGCCCTCGCGCCAAGAGCGCAGGAGTAGGCCGAGAGGGCTGCGGCATTTGCCGAGGCACGCGTCTTTGAGCGGCGTCAGCTGGTATGAAGCCGCCACGATCAGGGTGCAGGCCGCCAGAACGCGACCGCCGTTATCCCACGAGAGCTCGGTACCGACGGCGCTCGTGGCCGCCTTCCCGATCGCGAAAGCAGCCACGCCCCCGAGCGCCCATGTCACCAGGTACCCGACGACGAAAAGGAATGGGGAGAGCGTGGAACGCGTCCTGGTCATGCGAGCGTACAAGGCGACGGTGGGGGCGACAGAGGGCAACATCATGGCCGCCATCATCACTATCCAAACGCCAAGGAACCAGCCCAACGCGCCGAGCCCTGTCCACGGCCCGTTGTCCATCCCCCGCATCTGCCGGACCGTCCACCACCAGCCGACGCCAGAAAGGGCAAAGAGCACCAAGACAAGGCCGGACTGAGCCCGGGCGGCCGCGTAAGCCGGAGATAACCCGCTGCCACGAGGGGCCCCCTCACGAGCGGCGAGGGTCATCGGGTCATGCCGCCCAGGAGAACTCGGACGTCGACAAGCCGGTCTTGCCCTCGTACTGGATCCCGAAGGCATTTATCCGTGACCACTTCGCCTCGGCCATGGTCAGGTTGGAGCCCACCGGATGGAACATGCCGTTGAACCTGACCGGTTCGCCGGTCTGGACGCCTAACGGCACGATGTCCTGCACCTCGAACTCGATCACGTCGCCGACCCGGACTCTGTGCAGTAGCCCGTCATCCTGGACCTCGATCACGGCTCTCTCAACCCCCAGCATCTGCCCAACGAGGGGGACGAGGCCCGCCATCGGCCCGCCGAGCTGCCCACTGAAGACCTTTACCAGCTTGTCGAATTGGTCGTCAGTGCATTGGTCGTCTATGAACACACCGAGGCGCCAGTTGCCATCGGTCATGACCTTGGGCGTGTCTGCGATCATCACCACCCTGCGGCCGGCGATATCGGTGCCCTCGATCGCGCCCTGTCGTATGTTGAAAGCCAAGGTGACCCGGCAAAAGTCGTACGTCGCCCCGTGGTCGAACGACAGGTTGCACGGGCACATGAGCTCGCAGGAGCACGTCTCGACGTAGCTCCCCTTCAGGCTCCACGACACCGTTACCTCCTCTTCTGATGGTTAGTCGCAGTATCTCATAGCCACCGGCGGGCGTGAAGCGTAGCTGACGGGCCCGAACAGGCGGGTCTATATGACGCGTGTGTAACTATCGGAGCCTTTCCAGGAGTTCCCGGCAAGCTTGCTCGCAGCGCCGGCAAGCCTCGGCGCAGACCCGACAATGCCGGTGCATCGGGGCATGCCGCTCGCACTCGTCGCCGCAGCTCTTGCAGATCGCCACGCACGCCTCCAGTAGCGGTTTGGTCACACCGGCGTCGTGGTTGGCCGGGCGGCTCATCACCGCGGCGGTGGCGGTGCAGACATCAGCGCAGTCCAGGCACAGCCGGATGCACTTGACCATCTCGTCCATGCTCTGCTCGGCCAAGTCCAGGTCGGTGTCAGCGATGCAGGCCTGGGCGCAGTCAGTCATGGCGTCGATGGCCACGGCCAGTATTCCGGCATCAACGTTCAAGGCGCCTCGGAAGTTTTCCAGCATCTGCTTGGCATAGCTCATGGTCCCTCCTGTCCAGGCTATTGACGCCGATCCCATTTCAAATCTATGTCCGGTAGCCGACCTCAGTTCCGACGTCTACAAAGAAGGCACCAACCGGGGGCCTCCGAGTGAAAAGGTGATGACTGATGAAGTACATGATCTTGACCTTCGCTTCGCAGGCGCACTACGACGAAATGGCCGGGAAGCCGTCCTCGCCCTCTGCTTGGTCCCAGGAGGACTGGGCCGCGCTGGGGGCCTTCATGCACGCGTTCAACCAGGACCTGGTGGACTCGGGCGAGCTGGTCGAAACGCGGGGGTTGAGCGCCCCGCTGCATACTCGACGGGTTCGTTTCAATGAGGGGGCCGCCGTGGTCACCGACGGCCCTTACGCGGAAGCCGAAGAGGTGCTTGCAGGCTACTGGGTCGTCGAGTGCGCCAGTTTCGACCGGGCGACCGAGATCGCCTCGCGTTTCGCCAAGTGCCCCGGCCCAGAGCACATCCGTGCACGCGCCTATGCCGACGTGAGGCCGGTAGACGAGCAGCAGCCAGACTTCGAGGGCTGAGCGGGAAGGCCGGTTGCTCGTGACCACGGGCGAGATCGAGAACCTGTTGCGCCGGCTGGCGCCTCGGGTCCTCGGCGCGGTCGCCCGCCGTTATGGCCACTTCGACCTGGCCGAGGACGCGACCCAGGAGGCGCTGACCGCGGCCGCCCTGCAGTGGCCGCGAGACGGCCTGCCCGAGAACCCCAAAGGTTGGCTCATTACTGTGGCGTCGCGCCGGCTCACAGACCTCGTCCGCTCCGAGCAGGCGCGCCGGCACCGAGAGGGAGCGGTCGCCGAGTGGGGGCCGATTGGTAGTCCGTTGCCAGTCGACGGGCGCCCACCTGCTGACGGCGACGACACGCTCGTGTTGCTGTTCATGTGCTCCCACCCGTCACTGTCGCCCGTTTCGCAGGTCGCCCTTACGCTGCAGGCCGTCGGGGGGTTGAGCGCGGCGGAGATTGCCCGTGGCCTGCTCACCTCCGAGCAGACTGTCACCCGTCGGATCACCCGGGCGAAGCAGTCGATCAGGGAGAGCGCCGTCCCCTTCGCTCTCCCGGCGCCGGACCAACTGGCGAGCCGGTTACGAGC
>DATJUH010000114.1:0-2895 GCA_035502515.1 Acidimicrobiales bacterium | reverse complement strand
GGACGAAACACAAAAACTTCTGCCGCAAAACCAGGGACAAGCGGATCTCAACGAGGTCGTGGCCTACAACTTCCGCCGGGCCCGCGAGCTGCGCGGCTGGACACAAGACGAGGCGGCGATAGCCCTCGAACCGCTTCTAGGCCAGCGGCTCCCGCAAGCGAGCATCTCGGCGATCGAGCGAGCCTACGAGGGAGATCGGCGCCGAGAGTTCGACGCGCAGGAGATCCTCGCCTTCGCCTTAGCGTTCAACCTGCCTTTCATATGGTTTTTCCTCCCGCCGCCTGGCGACCACCGCACGCTGGAACGCACGACCAATATCGTGAGCGAGCTTTATGGGGTCGTGTTTGGGCGCGAAGACCAGCTGGGCCCTGTTTACGACCGCCTACGTCAGCTCGGCATCGACGAGCCTGGCGAAGTTGACAAAGCAATCGAGAACATCACGGGCAAGCCCAGCCGGGTCCGCCAGACGAGCTATCAGCAACGGCGCAAGGAAATGCTCCTCGCCCTTCTCGACCAGTACAGCGACGACGTCGATCGCGCCGCCGATGAGATGGGCGCCTTCTTCGACCACCTACGCCAAGTTGGCGTCCGCGGTTTCGTGGCGGAACCTCTGGACGACCCCGACTACGTTTACCGGCCGAGGACTAAGAAGTCGGGCAAGACGACAAGGGACTGAAACCCGTGGGCCGGTGGCTAACTGGCCGCGGGGGCCTTGGTTCGGGCGAGGGCGTCCGCGACCGACTTTGGCGTGACCGGCAGCAAGTCGAGGACCACGATCGGGTCCGTGTCGCTCACCTCGAAGTCCCAGGCGACGACCTTGGCCAGGTAACGCCCGATCACGCTTCCCATGACCACCGTGGATCCGGGTGTCACGTCGCTCACGTTCCGGGCTTGGCTGAGCAGGGTCCAGTTGTAACCGTCGTTGTCCTCGCGGTGCGGGTCCCCGACTATGTCGACGCCCATGGCGAGGGCCTTCTGGTTAGGGACGTGGGCGCCGGCCAGGCGCTCGACAACGGCCGGGTCGACCTCCTCGACGTGCCACGGCTTATTCCAGGGTTCCCTCATTAGTTCTCCTCCGGCACGTAGCCGGTGTAATCAGTGTAGAAGGGGTTCGGGCGCATCTCTCCGGCGACGTCGAGGACGCGACTGGCCGCATCTCGTACTTCGCGCTCAGAAGGCAGCGGGTCGGCTTCAGTCACACCGACGATCAGCTGCACGTCAAAGTGGTCTGCGCCGGAACCGGTGGGGATCACCTCGAAACCAGCCGCCCTGATTGCGCCGACTGGTGCCTCCACGAACATCGGCGCTGCTCGGAAGCGGTCAAGGACGCGGCGCGGATCCTGGCCTGCGCCGTGGGCGAACACCGAGATCCCGTAAAGCAATTCGCGACTGCCACCCTCTCCTTCCAGCACGTAGAGCCGGGCGGAGAACTCGGCGTCCTCCACCATCTGGTCGACAGCAGCCGATCGGCTGACGGGCATGGCCCGGATTACGAGCAGCAGGTCGTCGGGTGGTCCGTCGGGCCGAACGAGCCTGCGCTTACGCCGCCCGGATGAGGGCGGGATCGTCACGAGGCGGTGGCGTGCTTGGCCAGCAGCGCCTCCCAGGCCTCGATGGCGTGCGGGAGCGACGAGCGGACGGGGTGGCGGTACCCCTGGGTCGTGCGCGGGTCCCGGTGCCCGGCAAGATCAGCCACCTTCACCAGGTCGTCCAGCTGGTCCGCCACGAGGGACACAAATGAGTGGCGCAGCTCATAAGTCGTCCAGTCGCTCCCGAGCCCGGCCCGCTCGCACAGACGGCCGAAATCGCGGCGCATGTTCCGCAGCAGGAACGGCGTACCGTTACGCGTGCAGAACACAAAGCTTCCAGGGTCGTAGAGACCAAGCATCTGCATTTCGCGGCGGTGCCGCTGCAAGGCGGCCACCAGGAGCGGGTGCAGGCCGATCCGCCGTCGGGACTTCTTGGTTTTGGGGCTGGCCTGGCCGACGTACTTCTGGCTCACCTCCTGGGCCCGCTCGGCCACATCGATGGCCGGTTCCTCGCTGTATATGTCGACGAAAGGCCAGCGCAGCCCGGCCAGCTCTCCTGGCCGCAGCCCGCACATCAGCCCGGTCAACCACATGGCCGGGTTGCGGTCGTCGGGGATTGCGTCGAAGAGGATCCTCTTCGCCTGCTCGAGGGAGAGGGCCTTGCGCTCCTTCGGCGGCCGAGTTTCAGGCAGCAATACGTCCTGCACGGGGTTGGTCCGGACCCGTTGCCGGCGCAGGGCATGCCGACAGGCCTGGTTGAGGTAGTCCAGGTGTGGTCGATGGTGCTAGTGGCTAAGCCACCGTCGCCCATGCGGGCGAAGACCTTCTCGATCCGTTCGGTCCGGGTCCGATCGACCCACAACGCCCCAATTCCGGGGCGGACATGAGTCGCGAGGAGGCGACGGGCGTTGTCGACGGTGGCCGCTGACTTCTGCCTGGCGTGGCGGGTCCGGCCGCCGGGAGCCGCGCTCGGGCAACCGGCCTCGAGCCACTCGTCGAGCACCTCGTTGAAGGAAACCAGCCGCTCGCGGCGAGGCAGAGGATCGCCGCCGGCAGCTCGTAGGGCCAAGAGCTCGTTGAAGTCGGCCTCGGCGTCGGACCTCTCGACCCGCTCCACCTTGCGCCGTGAGCCGTCCGGGAAGCGCACCCACGCCATCCAGCGCTGCTTCCCTTCGTTCCACCTGACCGTTGCCCTCGGTGCCATCTGCAGCGAGACCTCCGCAACTCGGCCCCCGCTGTGCGCAAGACGTAGCCAACCAGCCCAAAGGCTACGCTCAAACTGGCTACGTCGGGTTGGTACATGAAGAAGCCCTGACCAGAAATACCTTCTGACCAGGGCCTTTCGGTGGAGGCGATGGGAATCGAA
>DATJUH010000113.1:0-18664 GCA_035502515.1 Acidimicrobiales bacterium | reverse complement strand
CTGTGACCCGCCGCGTCCTCGCCCAAAGAGAGGCTCGCGCTCAGCAGCTCACCGCGCGGACTTAGCATGTCGGCCTTCTTACCTCTCAGGAAAGTCTGCTTGACGACTCCGAACAGCCGGCGGCCGTCGTAGGGGGTACCCGGGTGGCGCTGTTGAAGCGGGGTGTCGTCGACGACGAGAGTCTCGTCCGGAGCAAAGACCACCAGATCGGCATCCTTCCCGAGAGCGATAGAGCCTTTGTTCGCAAGTCCTGCCAGGGCAGCTGGCCCTGCCGACATCCACCTGCTTAGGTCGGCGAGTGAGCAATGACGGGTGCGCGCCTCGGTCCAGACTGCCGGCAGGGCGAACTGAATAGAGGAAATGCCGCCCCAGGCATCGGCAAAGTCGCCCGACTCTCGACGTTTCATTGCCGGGGCGCAGGGTGAGTGATCTGACACCACCAGGTCGATCGTCCCGCCTTTTAGCCCCGCCCAGAGCAACTCGCGGTTGGATGCTTCGCGGATAGGTGGCGAGCACTTGAAGGTCGTGGCGCCGTCGGGGATGGCCTCTGCGTTGATTACCAAGTAGTGCGGGCAGGTCTCAGCAGTTACCCGGACGCCTTCGCGCCGAGCGGATTCGATCATCGGGACGGCGTCAGAGCTCGAGAGGTGGCAGATGTGCACATGCCCGCCTGACCGCCTTGCGGCTTCGATGACGCCGGCGATGGCCAGGTTCTCGCTTCCCCGCGGCCGTGACCCAAGAAAGTCGGAATACTTCTTGCCGTGCCGTGGGGGCGAGCTTGTGACGACTTCGTTATCCTCGGCGTGGACCAGTAGCGGGCAATCAAGGCCCCGCAGCGCCCGCAGCGCCCTCTCGACACCTTCGACATCAAGCGGCGGGAACTTGGGACCGGCGGAGACCATGAAGCATTTGAAGCCGAGGACGCCGGCCTCGCGAAGGGTCTCAAGCGTGCCCAGGTTGTCCGGTACAGCGCCGCCCCAAAAGCCCACGTCGACGTGGCACTGCCCAGCTGCTGCCCCTTTCTTAGCCTCGAGCGCGGCCACGCTGATGGTCGGAGGCTCGCTGTCGACGGGCATGTCCACTAGCGTCGTGATCCCGCCGGCTACTGCAGCGCGAGTCGCACTCTCGAAGCCTTCCCATGCAGTATTGCCAGGTTCGCACACGTGCACGTGCGAATCGACAATCCCCGGTAGGACGACCACGTCTGACGTGAGCTGCAATTCGGCATCAGCCGGAAGGACCGCATCAAGGGCGTCAAGGGCGACGATCCTTCCAGCCCGGATCCCGATTGCCCGGGCTACGTCGCCTTTACTGGCGACGATCGCCCGCGGCGCCCGGATGACCAGGTCTAGATGCTTCCTGGCCAGGCCCGTCGACCTGCTGACCTCGAGTTCTCGCCAGGTCATGACCGCCGTGCGGGGGGACGTCCCCACCTCACCCGGAGGTCCCGAGGTACTCAAAGTAGGCCCTCCAGCCCCCGAATGCCCCGATATCGACCAGTTTGTCCCCCGGGGGGATGCGGCCGAGCTCAAGGAGCATGACATGAGCACGGGCCCCGTCCTCAAGCTCTACCTCTCCAGGCACGAGCTCCTTCGGTTCGTTCGGAAGAAGCCGGTCGCGCCAGATCGACCTATCGATCTCGTATAACTCGCCCCATACGGCTACCCCGCCGCTTTCGACCGGGACCAGCCCGGGAAACTCGTCGCGCACGGAGTAAAAAAGGTAGCGGGGCGCCGTTCTTCGCTCCCCGAGAAAGCGCGAGCCCGGGATGTGAACGTGGTCCTTGAGGCCCGACATGGCGGTGCCGTTGAGGAACATCGCAACACTGTTGCCTGTCTCATGCATATCCGGTTAAGCTCCCTCGACTATCGCCATAGGTGGGACAGACTGTGAACCCTGGTGAAGAAAGTGAGAGCCTTGCTTGTGACCCCCACAGCCCGCGGCTGCTCGTGCGGCCAACGGGGCCGGCCTCGACCCGATCGGTGAACAGCGTAGTGGGCCGGGGCGTCTTCGTCTCCATCGGTCCCATTGTGGGCCATCGTCCTACTGGGAGCAATTGCAGCCTGGCCGGGCCGGTTTACGCGGTACGAATGCTGAAGGCTCGCGGGTTGACCGACAGCAAGAGTGATCGCCTGTGCCGGACAACCACCCGCGCGATTGTGTAATGCACGGCTAATCAACGGAGGTGCCGACGTATGACCCCCCAAGAACCGCGACACGGTCCCGAAGCACGCCGCGCTCTCGAACGAGAAGCGAAGTTACCGGTGCGCGGTTTGGAGCGGGAGCAGCAACGAGCACTGATGCTCGGCCTTCCAGGAGCGGACTCGATTGTAGACAAGACAATCCCGACCTTCAGTCGAGGAGAATTGCCTCATTTCGCCGGGATCAACACCTTCTTGAAGGCGCCCTTTGTCGAGGACGTCAGCCAGTGTGGAGGCTACGACGTAGCCATACTGGGGGCCCCACATGACGGTGGCACAACCTACCGCTCTGGCACGCGGTTCGGCCCGCAAGGGATGAGGCGAATATCCGCTCTTTACGGGACCTACTCGTTCGAGCTGGGCGTCGACTTGCGCGAGTCGATTACCATGGCAGACTTGGGTGACATCTTTACGATCCCGGGCAATATCGAGAAGACTTTTGACCAGATAAGTAAAGGGATCTCGCACGTCTTCTCGTCGGGGGCATTCCCCGTCGTCCTCGGTGGTGATCATTCGATCGGCTACCCTACGGTTCGAGGGGTGGCTGAGCATCTGACAGGCAACCTGGGCATAATCCACTTCGATCGTCACGTCGACACCCAGGAAACCGACCTCGACGAGCGTATGCACACGACGCCCTGGTTCCACGCCACTGACATCGCGAACGTGCCGGCCCGCAATCTCGTACAACTGGGGATCGGAGGGTGGCAAGCGCCGAGGCCAGGCGTGAAGGTCTGCCGCGAGCGAGAGACGACGATCATGACCGTTAACGACTGCGTTTCGATGGGAATTGACCGCGCTGCCGAGATTGCGCTCGAGGTCGCCTGGGCCGGAGCCGAAGCGGTCTGGCTCTCCTTCGACGTCGATTGCCTCGATGCGGCCTTCGTCCCGGGAACGGGGTGGCCCGAGCCAGGAGGATTTTTGCCTCGCGAAGCCCTCGCACTGGTGCGCTCAGTCTCTGGCGCTGGCTTGGCCGGGATGGAAATAGTCGAATGTTCGCCGCCGTACGACAACGCAGATATAACCGCCCTGTTGGGTGTGCGCGTAATTTGCGATGTGCTGGCCACTCTCGTCAACAACGGCCACCTGCCGCGCCAAGGTACTCGCGCCCAGTCGGGCACGGAAGTCGCGGGCTGAGCTCGGGAGAGCCATGGGCCCCATCCCAGTGGCCGCGATCGGGTGCGGGGAGATCACCCAGTTGATGCACTTGCGGTTCATTGACGAGATACCGGATCTGCAGTTGGTTGCCCTGTGTGACCTGGCGCGTTCTCGCCTCACCATTGGCCCGGGGCTGAGCTTGCTCACAGCGACGTGACCGAGAGGATCTGCAGAAAGGGTTTTCATGGGTGTTGCCCAACTGACGATGCTTAACTCGATGGCGTCGAACGACTTTGAAACCGGGTTGCGGCTGCAGAAGGCCTGGGGATTGAAGTGGGTAGACCTCCGCGATGAAATTTACGGCCGCTGGGTGGAGGAACTGGATTTGCCAATGGCAGAACGTATTGTACGCGCGGTCGACGAGCAAGGTCTGGGTATCTACTGTGTTTCCACGAATGTCTTCGTGGCGGACGTGGACGGCGGTGAAGCCATGTTCCGGTCGCACTTGCAGTCCCTTCGGAGGGTTGTGAGCTTATGTGAGCTGCTCCGTCCCCAGCTCGTAAGGCTTAATGCCCCGAGCTTCGCCGGGCGGTCAGTCGGGCACAACTCGATCGAGACAATTAGGCAAAGGTACCCTTGGCTCGTGGTTGTGTGCCGGGAGGCCGTTGATTTACTCACCGACGCCGGGGTACTGGCCTGTTTCGAGAACGACGCGTTTGATTGCTGCCTGTCGACGCCTGAGGAGTTCATTGACTTTTTTGGGTGGCTCGACCGCCCCCGGGCAGCGGGCCTGACGTGGGACGTTCAGAACCAGTGGGCGTCAGGGGTTTTCCCAACTCTGGATATCTATCGGCAGTTGAAGCCTCTTATCAGGTATTGTCACGTAAAGGGCGGGCAATGTGAGGGAAATTCAGATCGATTGGCTTGGAATGTGGCCCTCGAGGACGCATCCTGGCCGGTGGCGGACATAACGAGCGCCGTCGTCAGCGACGGCGTGTCGCCCGTTATCTGTTTGAACCCGGCGCAGCATGGGCATCAGAAACCCGGGTACAACTATGAGGGTATCGTCAGCCGAGACCTAGCCTATCTGCGTAGATCCGTTCCCGGCATCGAGTGACGGGCGGTATCATGTGCTACCAGAGAAGCTTTGAGCAGAAGCTGCGCGTTGGCGCAGTAGGCGTTGGCTCCCACTGCTACAGGAATATCCTCCCGACCCTTACGTACCTGCCGATAGAGCTGGTGGCTATCGCGGATCCGCGAGTGGACGTGGCTGAAAAGACGACGCGCCAGTATGGTGCCAGGGCAGCCTACAGCAGTGCGCTGAAAATGTATGAGAGTGAGGAGCTCGACGCGGTGATATTGGCAGTATCCGCACGCCAGCATCCCGTTCTCAGTTTGGAAGCCTTTGCTTGTGGCCTCCACGTTTGGATGGAAAAACCACCCGCTGTGAGCGTAGTAGATATCGACGAAATGATTCGCGCACGCGGTGACCTCATCGCCGTCGTCGGGTACAAGAAGATTTTTATGCCCGCGACGGTAAAGGCCTTGGAACTAATGGCGATGGACGCCATGCAGCCACTGCGCACCATTTCCGGCCTCTACCCTGTCGGTCTTCCGCCTGCCGGCGCTTCCGTAGACGGGCCAACATCGCTGCAAACTCAGTGGTTAGATAACGGCTGTCACCCGGTGTCCCTCCTGCTTACCCTGGCTGGCCACGCTGCCGCGATTAGTGTCCACTACGGCCCCGAAGGCTCAGGTTTTCTGGTCATTCGGCACCGGAACGGAGCTGTCAGCAGTCTGCAATTAGCTACAGGCGGGCCCACGTTCCAGCCCATTGAGCGCTACATTGTCCTCGGTGGAAGGGGTAGCGTCGAGATCGTCAATACGCGTAAGGTGATTTACCAACGCGGTATTGATTTCGATTATGGTACCGGTACATCATTTGCTAATCCAGGAGTCGGTTCAGGCGCCGTGGTATGGGAAGCGCAGGACAGCTTCAACACGTTGGAAAATAAGGCGGTGGTTACACAAGGGCTGTACGGAAGTCTCAAGCATTTCACTGATTGTGTGCTCAACCACGCACCAGTCGAGCGTGGCAGCCTGGAGTTTGCGAGAGAGGTGACAGGCATCTACGAGGACGCGCTGAAGGCGCAGACCGTGAACCTAAAGTGACGGGCCCCGTCGCTCACAAAGGGACTCTACCGGAGAATTCCGCCAGAACGATAAAGGAGGAGATCGTGGAGACGTGGATCGGCTCGCTTCCGACAGAGGTCCAACGGGCGATTGTCGCCTTCTCCGATCCTCACCCCCCCGGTTCCAGGGCACGAGCGGTGTACGCCGCAACCGCCCTTTATGAGCTGGCCCGAGCGTGGCCCCCGGATCAGGCGGGGTTGGAAGTAGCGCTACAGCAGCTGGCCGACCGGCTGCTCACGGTCGGACAGGGGACGGCGCACCAGCCGGGTGTGCGGAACATGATCATGTTCATGCTGAGCGAGGATTGTGCCCGGCCCAGTGAACTCGTGGCTGAGCGCCTCCTGTCCCGGCTGGAGGACGCGAAGCGGGCGGCGACGACAGCGTCCGCGGCTATGTCCGCCGCCGGGGCGGCGTTGCTCGACGACGGTGACCGGGTACTGGTCCACGACTTTGCCGACCGTTCCACCCAAGCTGTGGTCACCACCGCGGCTGAGCAGGGCAAAAGGCTCCATGTAGTGGCCACGGCCTGTCGCAGTCGACGGGCCGACGGGCTGCGGGTGGCAAGGGAAGCGGCGAAGGTCGGGCACCGGGCAACCGTTGTCACGGACGCCGGTGTCGGATGGGTCATGGGTCATTACGGTGTGAAGGCAGCCTTTCTTGGCGCTGATGCGGTCATGAGCGACGGGACCCTGCTGACAACTCCGGGTGCTCTCACGGTGGCGATGGTGGGAAAGACAAATGGTGTGCCAGTCCACGCCGTAACGGACTTGTGGAAATTCCTCGACGCCATCCGACCCGAGATCCAACAGATCAACGAGGACCCCGACCCCGACGGTGTTCCGGAGGCCCTGAACTGGGCGGAGCAGGGCTACGGGTTCCTGAACCCACTGGTGGACATTGTCCCCGGGAAGTACCTCACCAGTTACCTCACGGAGTTCGGCCAGCTTGACCCTGCTTCTGTTGGCGAGGTCGCGCACGCACAGTATGGGCTTGGGAACCCCGTTCCGGCTCCCACTGCTACTGACAAGGCACAGGTCAGAAGCCCTGGCGAGTAACGAACTCCTGATCACGGCTGGGAATTTCTCGCTCGACGACACCATAAACCCAGATGGTCAGGCCTGGGCCGCCCCCGGAGGTGACGCTCTTTACTCGGCCATTGGAGCGACGATCTGGAGGTACCCGGTGGCAGTCTTGAGCCGAGTCGGCTCCGACTATCCGGTCAACTTCATGAACAGTATTGCCGGGCTCGGGATCGGCGTCGATATGGTCCGGACGCTCCCAGGGCCGACCGTCCACTACCAAATTACCAACAGCGAATCTGGTGAACGGCTATATGAACACCTCACACCATCGCGACGGCTGCGCGAGCTCTCACCACAGGGCCCCGACCTCGAGACGGTCGGCAGGGCCAGCTGGGTCCACGTTGCCGCCATGCCGATAGACGTGCAGGCTGTAATGATATCCAGGTGCCGGGCCGAGCATGTCCCCTACTCTCTCGACCCGCATGAGGAATACATTATCGGGGACGAAAAGTGTTTGGGGGGACTGATAAAGGAGAGCATCTTCACACCGAGCCAACTCGAGCTGGCTCTGCTGTTCCCCGATCTTGCCGTTCTCCAGCCGCCTCAGGTCATGGCCCAGGCAGCTGCGAGCCGGCTTCTTGCGATGGGGGCGCGGGCCGTGGCGATCAAGCTGGGCGCCAGTGGTTCTTTTGTCGCCGATCCGAGCTATCAGGCCGCAGTGCCTCCATTGCCGACGCCTATCATCGACTCGACCGGCGCCGGAGATGCTTTCTGCGGAGGTTTCTTGGCCGGCTACCTTCGGACTAACTCCCTGCTGCTCGGAGCGGTGTGCGGGAGTGTATCGGCCGCCCACATCATCAAAGGGTTCGGTGCGTTTCATTCTGAACTTCCGACACCCGAAACGCTCAGGAGGCAGGCAACGCGACTCCTTCGAGAGGTTGATGCAGCACAGAGCACCTCCGCTCTCTTGGGTACCCACTTCCCCTGGATTCTGGAGTCGCACCCTCGATGACGGCAGCGGTGCCTCGCCAGGCGGGCCCGTTCGCCGACACGGGCCTTTTGCCTCCTCACCCCGTGGTCTGTTCCGCGCACTTCGAGGCCGTCGGCCGTCGTCGGAGAACGTCTTCCTGCTAGCCGCGGCGAGCCGGCATCAGGTATCGTTGCGACACACCCCGCGGCTTGCACGCACCCGGACGCAGGTTACAAGTGGGGGGTGCGACATCGCCGAGGCCCTATTCGAAGCATCCAAGGGGAACGTTCCAGCCACGTAACGAGAAACGGAGGTCGTAACCATGAGCGCAATATCCGGGCCGGGTGGAGACAGGATCTCGGACGATCGGAGGCTGGGCCGCCGAACGTTCCTTCGTTCCGCCTTAGCGGGCGGCGCTGCCGCGTTGGCCGGTGGCATGCTTGAGACAGCCTCAGCAAGCGTTTCGGGGGCTTCGACCCGTGCATCTTTGTTACCTGAAGCGGTAAGGCGCCGCCGGGGCGGCGACCTGAGGGTCGGGCTGACGGGCGGTGGCAGTACCGACACGCTTAACCCCTACCTGGGCGGCCTCACCGCGATAGGTACGGCCCGCGCTCAGCAGATATACCAGCCGCTGGTCCAGCTGGCCAACAACGCACAGGTCCAGTATGTGCTGGCCGAGGAGATCGTCCCGAACGGTTCGACGTCGAACTGGATAATTCGGCTCAGGCCGGGCGTCACTTTCCACAACGGGAAGCCCTTCGGCGCCGATGACGTGATCTCTTTTTTCCAGACCGCAGTCAACCCGAAAACGGGGCTCACGGGCGGGCTCGTCCTCACCCCCATCGAGATCTCAGGCTTGAAGAAGATAGACAGCCTGACGGTGGAAGTTCCGATGAGTGTCCCTTTCGGGAGCTTCCCCGAGCAGCTGGCGGCCCTATGGTGGGTCATGTACGTCCCGCCGGCTGGATGGAAGCAAGGTGACAAGCCGATCGGTACGGGCCCATTTGTTTACCAAAGCTTCACACCGGGGGAGCAGAGCGTCTTCGTTCGGAACACGAACTACTGGAAACCGGGGCTTCCCTTCCTGGACTCGGTGACGATCCTCGACTTCGCGGACCCGACCGGCCTCCTGAACGCCCTCACCAGCAACGTCATCGATGCCACGGGGTTTCTCACTGGCACCCAGTTGAGGGTCCTGCAAAACACACCAGGGATCAAGACGGTTGTCTCGACGACGGGAGCCATCCAGCCGTTCACGATGAGGGTGGACAAGGCACCGTTCAACGATGTCAACGTCCGGCAGGCGTTCAGGTACCTCATCAACCGTCCGGAATTGATCGAAACGACGCTGGACGGCTACGGCTGGGTGGGAGCAGACGTCACGTCGCCGTACGACCCGGACTATGACCGTTCGCTCCACAGGGAACAGGATCTTGACCTGGCCAGGTTCCTGCTGAAGAAGGCTGGTCACGACAATGACCTGACTGTCACGCTCTACACCTCACTGGCGATACAGGCGAGCGCGCCCCCGATGGCGACCATCTTCAAGCAGCAGGCCGCCGCAGTAGGGGTGACCGTAAACATAAACCAGGTCAGCGCCTCAAACTTCTTCGGACCGAACTACTACACGGTGGTGCCGTTCGCGCAGATCTACTACGACTACTCTCCGTACCTGTCGCAAGTGGCGCAGACGTTCCTGCCCACCTCTCCGTGGAAGGAGACCCACTTTAGCGACCCGCAATACACCAACCTCTACTACGAGGCGAACAAGACCCAGGACGCAAACCTGCGGCGTGAGATCGCCTACGAGATGCAGAAGATCGACTTCACCCAGGGCGGATATATCGTTCCCTGCTTCCTGGACTCCATCGACGCGTACAGCACGAACTTGACCGGGTACGTGCATGGCGAGGTTGGCGAGGCGATGGGGAACTTCAACTTCGAGGACTACTCCTTCCTCTCCTAAAGGGAAAGGGCCCCCTGGGACGACAATGTTGGACGGACCGTCTGGCCGGTGGCTGGCATTGGCTTTCTTGTTGCGTAAGTCGGCGCTTGGCGTCTGCGGACCGGCGAGAAAAGGACGGTTGTGGCGTGGCCGTTGAAGAGGCCTCGGCAACGGTACAAACCCCTTGGCGGCGCCAGCACCCCATTGGCGCCCTTGTAGCGACCCGGTCGGCGATCGGCGTGGTTACGTTGTTCATCGTCTCGGTTGTCGTGTTCCTCGCCACGGAGGTGCTGCCCGGCAACGCCGCGTACTCTGTGCTTGGGCACGCGGCAACACCGCAGAGCATAAGGGCGCTGGAGATCCAGCTCCACCTCAACCGGGGGCTGTTCGATCAATACTGGCTCTGGCTATCCGGGATTTTGACGGGGCGGCTCGGTAACTCCCTCGCCAATGGTCAGGCCGTATGGGGCCAGGTGGAACCGCGTCTCGTCAACTCTGCCGTCCTAGTGGTCGGCGCCGGGTTGGTCGGTACGGTACTCGGTATAACGCTGGGCGCCATCGCCGCACTGCGCAAGGACGGCTGGTTCGACCACGTCACGTCCGTGGCCTTGCTCGCCGACACTTCGCTGCCGGAGTTCGTAGTGGCGATCATGCTGATCATCTTGTTCGCCACGGTCGTCTTCCGTATCCTGCCGGCGGTTTCGCCGGTGCCGCCCGGAACATACGCCTGGAGCCAACCGAAGCTGCTTGTGCTGCCAGTGGCAACACTGGTGATCGTCATTATCCCGTACATCTTCCGCATGATGCGTGCCGCGATGGTCGAGGCGCTCGAGTCCGACTATGTCGAGATGGCTCGGCTGAAGGGCGTCCCGGAATGGCAGGTCGTCCTCGCGCATGCCTTTCCAAACTCAGTTGCCCCGACGATCCAGGTCATCGGGCTCACCTTTCTTTATCTGGCTGGCGGGATCGTCATTGTCGAGGATGTCTTCAACTTCCCGGGTATCGGTCAGGGCCTTGTGAATGCCGTCAGCGCCCGGGACATACCGGTGATCCAGTTCATTGTGATCGTACTCGCCGCCTTCTACGTCTTTATGAACATCGCCACCGACGTGATCGCTCTCCTGGTTAGCCCGCGCCGCCGGATCGCGAGATAGCCGTGGATCTTGTCGTCCCGAGCTCTGCGACAGTTGTCACCCCACGGTTCCGCCGCCAATGGGCGTACCTGCTGGGAGCAGCCATCCGCACCCGGCGCGGCGCCGTGGGGTTGGCCTTGGCTGGCTTTGTCGTGTTCGTGGCTGTCATCGGTCCGTTCGTCGCCCCTTATTCGCCGGACCAGTCCGTAACAATTCCGTTCGCCGGACCTTCGGCCCAGTACCGCCTCGGGAGCGACATGTTGGGCCGTGATGTCCTCTCGCGGGTTCTCGCCGGCGGCTGGGAACTGCTACTGATGTCCCTTGCGGCGACCGCCTTGGGGGTCACCCTGGGTGCCGTTGCCGGCGTTTCAGCCGCCTATCTCCGGGGTCGCGTCGACGGCCTCATCATGCGGACGGTTGACGTTTTCCTCGCCTTCCCGCAACTTGTCTTTGCGCTGTTGCTCGTCAGCATCATCGGGCCGAAGATCTGGCTAATTATAGTGGCCGTGGGACTGACGCACGCACCTGCTGTCGCTCGCGTGCTGAGGTCGGCCACCCTAGAGATCTCCGAGCGGGACTACGTGAAGGCGGTTGAGCTTCAGGGCGTGCGCCCAGTCAAGGTGATGAGCAGTGAGATCCTTCCGAACCTGGTTAGCCCGCTCACCGTCGAATCTGGCCTTCGGTTTACCTACTCGATCGTCATAATGTCCGGTCTCGCCTTCCTCGGCTTCGGCTTGCCTCCGCCCGCGCCCAATTGGGGGTATATGGTGCAGGAAAACCGCATCGGTTTGAGCTTGAACGTGTGGGCGGTAGCGGTCCCCGCCATGCTGATCGCCATCCTCACCATCGGGGTCAACACTTTCACCGATGCGATCGCCCGGGTAGCCATTGGCGTCGAGACCCGTCCCGAGAGGGCCAAAGATATCGGCGGCGGTGGATGAGCGCGTTTGTGGACGACAAATCCGCCGACGACTTGGCTGCCCATGGCCCGGTTCGGCTCGAGGTCAAGAACCTTAGGGTCGAGCTCAAGGAAAGTGGCGCGGACGTCGTAAGCGAGGTGTCCTTCGCCGTCCGTGCCACGCAGGTGCTCGGTCTCGTGGGCGAGTCAGGCTCTGGCAAAACGACTGTTGCTCTGGCCCTCCTCGGGCATATGCGCCGGGGCCTCAATATTTCGAAAGGAGAGGTTCGCGTCGACGGGGAAAACCTGCTCGCGCTTAAACCGAAAGAACTGAGGAAAATACGGGGAGCCAAAGTGGCATACGTTCCGCAAGACCCCGCGGCGGCTCTCGACCCGACACTTCACGTGGGGTTCCAGTTGCGGGAAGCCCTCCGCGTACATCCCGGCACCATAGATGACGTTGAGGCACGCGTAACGGAGGTGCTGCGCGAGTCGCGGCTCGACTCCACGCCCGAGATGCTGAAACGGTACCCTCATCAGCTCTCCGGCGGCCAGCAACAGCGGGTGACGCTAGCGATGGCCTTCGCCTGCCGACCGTCACTTATTGTTCTCGATGAGCCGACGACCGGCCTCGACGTGTCCACACAGCGACATGTGCTCGAAACGGTGCGGTCGATGTGTGGCTCGTATGGAGTAGCTGCCGTGTACGTGAGCCACGACCTCGCTGTAGTCGGCGGTCTCGTCTCTCAGGTGGCAGTAATGTACGCAGGTCGCGTGGTCGAAATCGGCCCGACCGAGGAAGTATTCCGCTTTCCCGTTCACCCCTACACGCGGCGACTGCTGGCGGCGGTCCCGTCACTCGAGCGCGCTGAAGTGCTCACGGGGATCGAGGGCCAGCCTCCCCGTCCGGGCCGTCGGCCGAAGGGCTGCGCATTCGCACCGCGATGCTCTTACGCGCTTGGCAACTGCTCCGTCGAGACGCCTGAGCCCGTCGCTATCGGTGACCGCCACGTGCGCTGCATCCGTGCCCGCGACATCGAGACGGAGACGCGCGCCGGCCGAACAGTGTTGCCCACTTCGCTCGCCCGGACCGGTGACCCTCTGCTCAAGGTGCGAAGCCTGAACGCGTCCTACGCTGGCCAGCGCGTGCTTTTCGACATCGACCTCGACGTTCACGCAGAATCCTGTACGGCGATCGTGGGTGAGTCGGGCTCTGGCAAGACGACGCTCGCTCGTTGCATTGTTGGGCTGCATTCGAACTGGACCGGCGGAATGACCTTCAAAGGAATGCCGCTCGCGAAAGGAGCCAGAAACCGCCACAAGGACGTGCTCAAGCGGGTCCAGTATATTTTCCAAAACCCGTACACAAGCCTCAACCCTCGCAAGACCATCGGTCAGATCCTCTCCGAACCGCTCGAGCACTTCTTCCGGATCCCGGCGGAAGAACGTAGGGCGAGGGTTTTTCGGGTGCTGGATGGTGTCTCGCTGGCGTCGGACTTCGTCGCCCGCTACCCCGAGCAGCTCTCCGGGGGAGAACGCCAGCGGGTGGCGATAGCTCGAGCGATCATCGTCGAGCCCGACGTGCTCCTGTGCGACGAGGTGACATCGGCCCTCGATGTCTCCGTGCAGGCGGTGACCGTGGAGGTACTCCGACGCCTCCAGCGCGAGCGCAGGTTGGCCATGGTTTTTATCACCCACAACCTGGCTCTCGTGCGTAGCATCGCCCAAACCGCCGTCGTGCTCAGCGAGGGCCACATCGTCGAACTTGGGCCGGTCGAACAGGTCCTCGAGCACCCCAAGGATCCGTACACTGTCAGGCTGATCGAGGACGTCCCCAAGCTGGCTGCTGAGGTGGGAAGAAGTGTGCCGGGGGGGGCACCCAGGCCGAACTGATGGCAGGGAAGGGGACGCTGTGCCATCGTCAAGCGGGTACACCGAACGTTGCCCGGTGGATCGTGTCATAATGCTCTTTCTCGGCTTCCTTGCTCTGGAAGTTGTAGCTGCGTTTACCGCTGAGATGGGCCAGGTGGAAGCCGAGTTGACTGAGCGGGAGGGCAGTCAGGACCGGTGACAGCTCCTCGGGGACCCCGGGCGGCAGTGGGAGATGGATACAGTCGTACCCCGTTGGCTCATCGCCTATCACTACGATCGTGGCTCCTACGTACGACAATTCGGAGAGGATTTCGGTAGCCCGGTCCCGGGCCGCTCCACTCGGTGCCACGAGGACGACCGGATCCCCGGGCTGAGTCGTGAAGTACTCTTCGTGCGCCCATTCCTCAATGTTGGTCGCCTTGGACAGCAGCTGAGCGCCTTCGACGATCTTGGCCGCGCCGAACTTCGCGCTCGCCTCGTTCGGTCCGGCGCCGAGGAAAGTGATGATTCTCGCACCTAACAAGCTATTCGCGGCCGTTGGCACCGCCGCCTCGCACAGCCGAAGCGTTTCGGACGCAAGCCTCGGTAACGCGGCCAGGTGCTCCTTGAGCCTGTCGTTTGAGTCTGTCGCAGCGAGCTCGGCCGCAAGATAAAGCAGAGAAACGAGCATGCCGATGTAGGTGCTCGTACCCGGGGCGAAACCAAGAGTGGGTACCTCAACCTGTAACAACCGGTCGGCCTCGGCGGCCAGAGGCGCAGTTACATCGTGGGTGAGAGCCACAACACCGTGGCCAAATACGCGGGCTTGATGAGCCGCCTCAATCGTGCGACCAACCCTGCCCGAATATGAAACCGCCACGACGCCCGCTGGGCCGCCGAGGTACCTGACACCGTAGCGAGCGAAGTCAAGGGCGTGCTGTGCCTTGGCCCTGAGACGACAATGGCGGTTGAAGGCCAAAGTGGCGGCCTGCCCGACAAAGGCAGAGTCCCCACAACCGACAAAGACGATCTCGCTCCAGCCTGCTCCGAGCAGGTACGAAGCAAGATCGGCCACTTGATGGCGATGGCGGTTCAACTGCGCCCTTATCACGTCGGGAATGGTCTCTATCTCAACGCGCATCACGTCGATTTCACGTTGGTCAGCCTCCTCCCCAACAGGAGAAAGCTGAGGCGCGGCATCGCCTCTGCGGTACTGTTCGAGCAACCGGGTCGCGACTGGTGCACGGCCCTCGAGGAGCCGCAGAGAACCACTTGCGCCGAGCGCGGCGCCGGCAGTGGCGCTGCCGCGACGCGTGGCGTCGACGAGACTATCTCCGAGCACTAAACCAGCGACCAGGCCGCCGCAAAAGCTGTCGCCGGCGCCCGTTACATCCATGATGGGCACGTTGGCGGCCGGGACGTGATATCTCAGCCCTAACCGTGTCGCCAGGAACGCACCCTGTGGACCGCACTTGACCACAACCACCGGCACACCCGCCTCGATGAGCTCATCACAGGCCCGTTCGGGATCGTCGTAACCGAGCATTGTGACGAGCTCTTCACGGCTTGGCAGGAACACGTCGACTCTGCGGGCCACGCTCAAGAGCGCATCGCGGTCTGATGACCAGTCTTCATGGGTATCCAATGTGACGCGCCACACCGCGGCCGTCCGGGCCGCCTCGATCACGCCTGCCGCTGCGGGAAGCGGCATCGCGGCGACGTGCACCGTTGGAGGACGGCTCTGCCGCACCCAGGCGGAAGGCAGATCTTCGGGTTGGGGAGCCACCTCGAGGTTTCGCCCGAGCGGCGTTCGGTAAAGCCATGTCCTGCGGCCGTCCTCTTCATATATGACCCAATTGCGCACGGTTCGGCCCGGGATTGCGTGCAGGCCGCTCGTATTCACACCGGCCCCGTGCAGCCGGCGCAGTGCAGAGGTCGGGAAGTCCTCCCCAACGCGGGCGACGATGCCAGCATGGACGCCCCAAATGGACGCAGCGGCAGAGACATGGACGGTGTTACCACCTACGGATCCCATCGACGTTGTCCCGTCTGGACGGACCACGTCATCGATCGTGAGGTTCCCGACGGTTATCAGCGTCGGAGGTGATATGTCACCGGCATCGTCGCCCGTGCGTTCCAGCGAGTTCATAATAACCGTTCCATCAGCAGCCCGGCGAGCCAGAGGAGTACCGCTCTGGGCTAATCGCCTGGGACAGTGGCCACACCGGGATGCTTCTCTCGTCCGGGACCGCATAAGTGGAAACCTTGCTTGTCTGGACACCGAGCCCAATAACTGCCTCGGCTAGACGAACGGCCGCACCGACGCCATCGATGGCTGGTACAGCCAGACGGGCAGTAATCGCTTTCTCCAGACCGGCCATACCCGCGCAACCCAGACATATCACCTCTGCTTTGTCGACCTCGAGAGCCCTTCGTGCCTCTTCCACGACTGCACCGATCGAGCCTACAGGGTCGCGATCAACCTGCGCCGTGCTTATACCGGCGGCGCGTACGGATGCGCAGCGGTCCCACAGACCAGCAAGGTGCAGGCAGTCTTCGATCGCCGGTACCGATCGCTGCAGCGTCGTGATTACCGAGTACGTGCGCCCGATCGTCATCGCGATATGAGCAGATGCCTCACAAATTTCAAACACCGGCTGCTCGATCAGTTCCTGGATCCCATTTCGACCGTACTCACCAAACCCGGCCATGACCACGGCGTCATAACTTTCCTCGTAGGTTACGATTCGATCCATCACGGCGACCGCGGCCAGATAGCTCTCGAAGCTGCAGTCGATCGCCTCCGCTCCAAAAAAAGGCGTCAAGGCGACGATCTCGGTCCCCGTTGACGCGTAACGCCGGGCAGCCTCCTCGATGACACCCGTCATGCTGTGACTCGTGTTGACGTTGACGACAATGATCTTCACTTGTTGCCCCTCTTCAAGACAGCCGGACCGTCGTCACGCTCTGACGACCAACCACAACCTACTTGCCTGAGCGGGGCCCGGCTCCGCCCAGCTTGTGCAGAGCTTGACCGCAGCCCGGGCGTCCGAGTACTCCGAGGTCTGTTTGCCGCCTTGATCGGCCCAACCGTCCAGCGATTAAGGGGACCGTGCTTCTTTTGGGTGCGGCAGGTCATGCACAACGCCCGCCGGCGACCGCACGAAATTGGCCCAACGGGTGTGGCTAGGGGGCGCGCCAGCGGGCGGCCAGTTCCTCCGTAAGCGCCGGCCACACGACAGGGTCGTGGCCCGGTACGAGAGGGTAGCCACGCTCGGCTGCGATCGCCTTGAGCCGGCGGATGGAGGCCACTGTATCCTGGGGGCCGCAGTTGATGAAACCTCCAACCGACACTTCGCGCTCGATATTCTCGGCCAGGTCCGCGGCGTCGAAGGCGAACACGAAGCCGCCGCCGCCCACCGATTCATCCAGGTCGACCACGAAGCTCTGGTGTCCCGGAGTGTGGCCCGGGGAAGGAACAGCTACGACGCCCGGGGCTATCTCGGCCTCGCCGTCGGCTAATTGCCAATTTATGGCCACGTCGTCATAGTCGACGCGGAACATCCCGTGCTGTTCGGGGCCCGGGTGCGCCGAAAGCCCATAGGTTAGCTCGGCGCGTTGGAGATGGACAGGGACGCCGAAATCGGTGAAATGACGGACGCCACCAGCGTGATCGTTGTGCAAGTGCGACACGGCAACAACCTTTATATCCTCTAGCGCCAGACCTGCCCTTTCGAGCGCCTGTTCCAGCGGATCGCCAGTTCCCGCAGGAAGGAAGGCCTCAATGGCGTGGTTGCGCGAGTGGAAGCGGCGGTACAGGGGGCCGTCGCGGACCAGGGCGGGGTTGAAACCCGTGTCGAGCAGGACCCAGCCGCCGTCGGCCTGCACCAGGATGCCAGGCACAGGCTCACGGAGCCGTGCCCCGGACGTGTCCCCGTATACAGAAAACGACCTGGGTAGTTCTTCCCAACCCAAGGTGAGCAAAATTATCCTCCTGACGCCGGGCTGGGCGGGGCTCAACGCACAATCAGCGACACGTGTGCCGCTACCACTTTCCAGCCAGCGGGGAGCCGGGCCCACACCTGGGTCTGGCGCCCGGCGGTGGCCACTGGGCCGCTGAACTCACTAGAAACCGCCGCACAATCGTGGCCGAAGGTGACTATGACTGTGTTGGACAGGGACCGGGCCCGTGTGCGCGGCGGGGTGGTACGGCGGTAACGCGCAATGGCCTCGGCGCCATAAAGGTTTTCGGCTATGCCGATGCGGACAACCGAGGCGCTGTCCCAGAAGGCATTGTCCGGGGCGGCGAGGTCGTCCGTTTGCAGCGCTCGCTCGTAAGCCTGCAACGCCTCGGTCACCTCCGCGACAACCGAAGGTATACCGATCTCCATCGGGCCGCAGATCTCGCCGTTACTAATTGGCCACCTCCCGCAAGGTCTCCAGGTTGAGCGCCCAGGGTATGGACGGTACGTGGTAAAACCCGGTCAGCCCGGCCCGGCTTACGATAACGTCCTGGACGTCCGCGATGTCGATAAAACAGCCCTGTTTTACTAGGATGTTGCCTGCTTCACCGTAGTCCTTATCCACGGTCGCAGTCGTGGTGGCGGCTAGCCCCTCGTTCATCAGGTCGTCGGCTCGGTTGGACCAGCATCGCAGGTAGTTGGCCCCGCCCCATTTGCTCATGTAGATGCGGGACCAGGTGTCGGGATGGGCTGCGTCCGGGTTGGTCGTCTGGATGAGGATGTCAGGCGCTTTGCTCGGGTTCGCCGCCAAACCGAATATCTGAGCGATGGGGATGGCTCGCGTAGTCCCTGACATACCTGCCTGTTCCAGAGCCACCTGGACCAGCTCGGCCAGGACCTGGTTGCGAGGGTCGGTCGGGTCGTAGCCGATATCGACAACCCTGGTCGGTAATTTCGGCACCAACGCCTTCAGCGCAGAGGGATCGTACGGGACCACTGAGGTCTGCACTGACCGGCTTAGCTCGCCTGTCGGGAAGATCTGGGTCGAAGGCATCCCTGCGCTTCCGTAAACATCACCTGTGATCAATGGTTTGTCGATAACTCGCTCGAGAGCGTCCCGAGCGACCTCTGTTGTAAAGGGGTCCTTGTGCTCGTTGATGAAAAGAATCCCCTTCATCTCCGTGGGATATTCATGGACCTCGAAGGACTTGCTGCCTTCGAAGCTATTCACTGCGGCTGGTGACAAGCCGTGGAAAATAATGTCCAGAGCACCATTGCGCAGCTCGATCTGCTGAGTGGTGATGCTAGGGATTATCGAAATGACCACCCGAGAAAAGTAGGGAGCTGGGCCCCAGTACTGGTGGAAACGGGTGAGCACGTAGCGCTGGTCA
>DATJUH010000112.1:0-42280 GCA_035502515.1 Acidimicrobiales bacterium | reverse complement strand
GGGCCGAACTCATGGAGAACCGGGGGAGCGAGGGGCGGAACCTGGTCCGGGTCCTGACCGGCATGTCCACAGACGTGGAGTTCGATGCCCAGTGGCGGCTGACCCTTCCACCGACCCTGCGCGACTTCGCCGGCCTCGAAGTGGACCAGCCCGTAATGATCGTCGGCACGATCAACCGCGTCGAGCTATGGCAGCCGGAGCTATGGCACCAGCGCACCGCGGCCAGCCTCGAGAGCCTGGCCAACGGGACAAGTGAATTATTTTCCGATCCCCTCCCCCAGCCGGGTGCGGCCTTGCAGCCGGCGGGAGGACAGTCATGACGACAGGTGTTCCGTTGCTGGGCCGGCGCACCGTCGCCCGGTTGCGCATCGGAGAGACCTTTTTGGGACGGGCTCATACGGAGCCCCTTGGCCAGCAGGACGGGAGTCCCCTTCTCCACCCGCCCAGTCCTATGCACCGAGAGAGAAAACCCGGCGCAATGCTGGCCGAGGGGCTGCGTATGAGCCCGGCACACTGGTTTTATGTTGAGTCGCCTGCCACCGTGAGCGCCGCCGGCAAGGAGCGGCTCTTCGAGCACCGGCCGGTCATGCTCGAAGAGGTAATAGAAATCTTCTCGGCCGTGCCTGCCGGTGTCGTGCTCGACGCCACCGTGGGTGCCGGCGGTCACGCGGCCGGTTTGTTGCGCGCCTTCCCCCACATGAGCGTCGTCGGTATTGACCGGGATGCAGAAGCGGTGACAGCGGCCATCGCCGCTCTCGCTCCTTTCGGGCCACGGGCCACGGTGGTGCGCGGCCGGTTCGACGAGTTGGGCCCGATCCTCGACCGCCTGGGCGTAGACGGGCTGTCGGGAGCGTTGTTCGACCTCGGCGTCAGCTCGCCCCAGTTCGACACCCCGGAACGGGGGTTCAGCTACCGGTTCGACGCACCGCTCGACATGCGAATGGACCGTTCTCAAGTGCTGACAGCAGCTCAGGTTGTGAACGACAGCACGGAGGACGAGCTGGCCCGCTTGTTCAGCGACCACGGCGAGGCCCGCTTTTCCCGGCGTATCGCGGCGGCCGTCGTCTCTGCTCGCCCCGTTATGACAACGGGAAGGCTGGCCGAGGTCGTGAGTTCGGCCGTGCCCGCTCCGGCTCGCCGTCGCGGCCACCCGGCCAAGCGCATTTTCCAGGCCCTCCGGGTGGCCGTCAACTCAGAGCTCGAGATCCTGCCGGAGGCAGTGGACGGGGCGATCGAACGCCTCGTGGCCGGGGGCCGGATCGTCGTCATCTCTTACCACTCGGGCGAAGACAGGACGATCAAAGACAGTCTGGTCCATTCCGCGACGGGCGGCTGCACCTGCCCTCCGGGTTTGCCGTGCGTGTGCGGGGCCGTTCCCAGGGTGCGGCTGCTCAACCGGGGCGCTCGCAAAGCTTCGGCCCAAGAGGTATCCGCCAACCCGCGTGCCGGAAGCGCCAGGCTCAGGGCGGCAGAGGCCCTGACCGCGACCGAAAGCCTGACCATGGCGGAAAGAGAGCCTCGATGAGCCCTGTTGACACCGGTTTGGGCCAGGCCGGCGGCGAGGTGACGAACCAGCAGGTGGATACGGAACTCGCGAAAGCCCAACTCACTGGAGCCGAACTCACGGGAGCCCAGCCGGCGCCGGCAGGCCCGGAGAGCGAGGGCCAGGACAGAGAGGCGCAGCGACGCCATCTGCGGGTGGTCGAGAACCAGGCCAGGCGGCGAGCCGGGCGGAGGCGCTTACTCGTCGTGCTAGGCATCGCTTCCGCGGCGGCGGTATGCCTGGCCCTCGTCGCCCTCCATGTGCTGATCGCCGAAAATCAGTTCCGGCTCGACAACCTGCAGCAACAAGCGGCGGCCGACCAGGCGAGCTACGAGCGGCTCCGCCTGCAAGTGGCCCAGCTGGAGGCGCCGGCCCGGATCGTGTCGCAGGCGGAGGGCAAGCTGGGAATGGTGCAGCCGGCATCGGTGACCTACCTGCCGGCCACGCCTTCGGCTGCCACCAAAACGACGGCGAACCGGGTAACACCTGATGGTACCGGCCGGCAGGAAGGGGACACGACGACAGGTGGGCGGACATCTACCTCGGCCGTTGCCGACCCGCCGACTACGGGTACCGTGACCGCCCCTCAGGGTGATTCGGACTGGCCCACGGTCAAGCCGTACCTGAGCGGCAGCCCGTGAGCGGGGCCAACGACGACGGCGCCGGATGGGGCGCCACGGGGCCACGCTCCTCAGGGCAGGGGCCCTCAGGGCAACGCCGAACGTCGGGGGGCAACGCGCCGCGTGGTGCTCGTACGGCTGCCAACCGGCCCAGGCGAAAGGGGCCCGGCGGCGGCGGTGGCGACCGGCGGCGGCGGCGCCTTCGCTTCGTGGCCACGGCCTTCGCCATGAGCGTTTTGTTAGGCGTAGTCGTCGTCCGGCTGCTCTTTGTACAGGGCATCAGCGCGGGCAAGTACCTGGCCGATGCCCGGTCGGAGTACGTGCACGAGATCTCGTTCCTGGGTGAAAGAGGCGCCATCTTGGACCGCAATGGCGACGAGCTGGCCATGTCGGTGCCCATGACCACCGTCTACGCCGACCCTTATCAAGTAACGAACCCGGCCCAGGAAGCCCGGGATCTCGCCGCCGCCCTCGGAGTGCCAGTCGGCCCTCTTCAGGCTGACCTGAGCGAAGCCAGTGGCTTTGTCTATCTGGCCAGGACCATCCCCAACGCCACGGCGGCAAGAGTCGAAAAGCTGCTCAATGCCGGCAGCTTGCCAGGCGTGTACACAATGCAAGAACCGAAGCGCTTCTACCCGGCCGGCCAGCTGGCGTCCCCCCTCATCGGGTCCGTCGGCATTGACGGCCAGGGCCTGTCCGGGCTCGAGTACAAGTACAACAGCCTGCTAGCGGGCAAGCCGGGCAAGCTCGTCGAAGACATGGACCCGGCCGGCGGGGAGATTCCCGGCGGCGTCCAGGAGTACCAGGCCCCTGTTCGGGGAGACGACCTTGTCCTTTCCATTGACGAGCCCCTGCAGTACGAGGCTGAAGAGGCGCTGGCACGCGCCATTGTGGCTGCTCAAGCCGACAGCGGCATGGCCCTCATAATGGACTCGCGCACGGGGGAGCTGCTGGCTGTGGCCCAGCTCACCATGCCGACCCCGGCCGAGCCGGCAACCATGAACGAGCCCCCAGCCTTGCCGGTATGGTTCATCCCGCCGGGCGGCTCCTCGACCACCACCGCCGGGACCAGTGCGAACGGGGCCGGCGCCAACGGGACGGGCGCCAGCCTGGCCAGCGCGCAACCGGTAGAGGCTCCTTCCGCGTCTGCGTTCACGACTGTTTACGAGCCGGGCTCAGTGGAGAAACTGGTTACGGTCTCGGCCGCACTTTCGACGGGGGCGGTGCAACCCGACGACTATTTCGATATACCGGACACATATGAAGTGGCCGGCAGCATTTTCAGTGATGCGTGGCCCCACCCCACGCTCGATTGGAGCATTTCCAATATCATCGCCCACTCGTCGGATATCGGGACAATCGAAATAGCACAACGACTGGGCCTGCCCCGTTTGGTCCAGTACATCCACGACTTCGGTATCGGGGAGATGACGGACGTCAATTTCCCCGGTGAATCGGCCGGGATCGTACCCACGCCGTCGCAGTGGTCGGGGACGACCATAGCCACCGTCCCGATCGGCCAAGGCTTGGCAGTGACAGCCGTCCAAATGCTCTCGGCGTACAACACGATCGCAAATGGCGGCATTTACATTCCGCCCCGACTCGTCAACGGTTATGTCGATGCCGCCGGGCAAGAGCACTTGTTCCCGTCGCCGGCGCGTCACCGTGTGGTAAGCCCGGCAGTGGCGGCCGATATGACGTCCATGCTCGAAGGGGTTGTCCGCGTGGGGACAGGGACGGCCGCCAACCTGGAGCCCTACACGGTCGCGGGTAAGACCGGGACCGCCCTCGTCCCGTTGCCCACCGGGGGCTACTCCTCGGACGACTTCGTATCCAGCTTTGCCGGCTTCGTGCCGGCCGAAGACCCGGCCATCACGGCCATGGTCGTGGTATCGGGGACGCACCAGTACGGCGCGGAGGCGTCGGCCCCAGTGTTCGCAACGATCGTCCGGGACGCATTGCAGGCTCTCGGCATCCCCCCCCACAAACCGGCGCCGCCCGTGGCCGGGGTCCCGCTGGCCACGCCCTACGGCGACGAGGGGGAAGCAGCTGGGCCGGCTTTGCCAGGGCTGGTCGGGTCGCCGGACGTGCAAGTTGGTGCCACTTCGCAAACTACGGGCGGCCAGAGCAAGACCCTGCCGTCGTCTACAACCACGAACTCGTCCGCATCGGCCACCACGACCCCGCCCGCGTCTACTACGACGACAGTCCGCTAGGGTCGGGGGAGCTTGACGAGGCCGGGTGTGCGCTTGAGGACTCTGCTCGCAGCGGCCGGGTTGGACGCTGTCGTGGTGTCGCTACGCCCCGGTACCGGCGCGATGACCGGCCCAGGCGTGACCGGCCCAGACCTGACTGGCCCAGGCGTGACCGACCCAGAGGTGACTGACGTGGTGATCGCTTCGGGCCAGGCCGGCCCGGGGTCACTGTTCGCGTGCGTGCCCGGCAGCCGAGCCGACGGGCATGACTATGCGGCCGAGGCCGTCCGGAAGGGCGCGGTAGCAGTGCTGTGCGATCGCCCCCTCGACGTTCCGGTGCCGCAGGTCCAGGTGCCGTCGGTCAGGCCCGCTCTAGGGAACGTTTCCGCCGCCTTCTGGGATTATCCCGCCAGGGCTATGACGGTGGTGGGTGTGACGGGCACGAACGGGAAGACAACCACGTGCGCGTTCCTGGCCAGCATCTTCGAGGCCAATGGGTGGCCCGCCGGGGTGATCGGCACCCTGACGGGTGAGCGCACCACACCTGAAGCTCCGGCCCTGCAGCGCGAGTTGGCCCGGATGCGGGGTGCGGGCACCCGGGCCGTGGCGATGGAGGTGTCCTCCCACGCATTGGCTCAGCACCGTGTCGAGGCCACTGACTTCGCCGCCGGGGTATTCACCAACCTCAGCCAGGACCATCTCGACTACCACCACACTATGGAGGCGTACTTCAACTCGAAGGCACAGTTGTTCACCAGGGGCCGCGTGGGGGTAGCGGTGGTCAATCGCGACGGCCCGTGGGGCGCCCGCCTGGTCGAGTTGCTTTCCGGTATGTCGCCAGGCGAGGTGGGGGCCGGCGCGGCACGCGTCGTCACCTTCGAGCCGGGCGATGCCGCCGAGGTAACTGTTGGGGACCACAATTCAGCGTTTGTCTGGCGAGGCCGGCGCTTCGAGTTGAACATGCGAGGGCGGTTCAACGTCACCAACGCATTGGCGGCGGCGACCACGGCTCGCGAGCTCGGCATCGGCTGGGAGGCAATCTCGGCCGGCCTGGCGGCCGTACCCCCGGTACGGGGTCGTTTCGAGGCAGTCGATCAGGGCCAACCTTTCAGTGTCCTCGTCGACTTTGCCCATACCCCTGGAGCTTTGACCGAAGCTTTGAAAGCGGCGCGCCAAATTGCCGCCGAGGGCCCTGCGGCGGCTCAGGGTGGGCCCGGGCAGGTGATCGTCGTGTTCGGCGCCGGCGGCGACCGGGACCGGGCCAAACGTCCGGTGATGGGCCAAGTGGCCAGCCAACTGGCGGACGTCGTCATCATCACGTCGGACAATCCGCGAAGTGAGCGCCCGCTGGCCATCATCGAGGAGGTTGCCGGTGGGGCCACCGAGGGGGTCGCGCCTCTGGTGGACGTCGACCGGGCCCGGGCCATTGCCGCCGCTTTGGCCACGGCGAGAGCCGGCGACGTGGTGCTCATCGCCGGAAAGGGGCACGAAACCGGCCAGGATTTCGGATCGCACGTCGAGCCTTTCGACGATGCCGACGTGGCCAGGGACGCTCTGAAACGACTCGGCTATGAGCGGGCCCCGAGCGGGGACAACCCGCGACGGGTTGAGGCCAAATGAAGGCGCTGTTAATTGCCGGCGGCGTCGCCCTTCTCGTGGCCATCCTCGGGACACCACTACTCATCAGCCAGCTGCGTGCCCGGGGCATCGGTCAGCAAATACGGGAAGACGGCCCGGCCGGGCATTTTTCCAAGGCCGGTACACCAACAATGGGCGGCCTGGCCATTATGGGTGCGACCGTGGCCGGTTATATCGTCGCGCACGTTTCGGCCACGTTCACCACCCGGGGCCTGGTCGGCATGCTGACAATTTGCGCCGCCGCCGTGGTCGGACTGCTCGACGACTGGTTGAAAGTTACGCGCCAACGCAGTCTCGGGTTGAACAAACGGGCAAAGATAGCCGGTCAGTTTGTCGTGGCACTGGCCTTCGCCATCGTGGCCGTCGAATGGCTCAAGGTGGACACCCACCTCTCTTTCACCCGGTACGACTCGCTCGGGTTGCAGCTGGGCAAGGTGGGCTGGGTGGTGTTCGCCGTGCTGGTCATCGTCGGGGCCATGAACGCAGTCAACCTGACCGACGGCCTGGACGGCCTGGCCTCCGGGTCATCGGCGTTTGCGTTCGCCGCCTTCACCGTCATCGGCTTTTACCAGCTGCGCCACGAGGTTATCTACAGGAACCCGGCCTCGCTCGACGAAGCCGTGATGGCGGCCTCTTTGATCGGCGCTTGCGCCGGTTTCCTGTGGTGGAACGCGGCACCGGCGCGAATATTCATGGGCGATACAGGCGCGCTCTTTATCGGAGCTGCCATCGGGGTCCTGGCCCTGCTCGAGAACGTCGACCTGCTACTGCCCCTGATAGGCGGGCTGTACGTGCTCGAGACGCTCTCCGTCATCGCCCAGGTGACCAGCTACCGCGTCTTTGGCCGGCGCATATTCAAAATGGCGCCCGTACACCACCACTTCGAGCTCGTTGGTTGGCCCGAGACCACGGTAATCGTCCGTTTCTGGATCCTGGCCGGGCTGTTCACGGCGCTATCGCTCGGGGTTTTTTACGCGGACTTCCTCGCCCACGGAGGGACGGCCTGAATGGCGTCCCCGGCCAGGCCCGCTGTCCCTGTCAAAGCTCTGGTGATCGGTTACGGCGTCTCCGGTAAAGCGGCAGCCGGCTGGTTGGCGGGCCAGGGTTTCGAGGTCGTCGTCCTGGAAGATAACGAGGGCGCCGGGAGCTCGGCCCGGGCCGCAGCCGTCGCCGCCGGTCTGGCTCTGGAGGTGGCCCCGGGCCCGGCCAGGGCGGCTGAGTTGGGCCGGTCCAGCAGCCTCGTAGTCCCGAGCCCGGGCGTGCGGTCCGACCACCCTGCCATTGCCGCCGCCGTGGCGGCCGAAGTTGAGGTACTGAGCGAGATCGAACTGGCGTGGCGAGTGCTTGACCAGGTGCGCCGCCACGGTTGGCCCGGCACTGCCAGCCGGCCCGGCCATGATGACCAGCCGCCCACGCATCCTTCAGTTGAGCGGCAACGGGCTCTCCCCGGGCCGAAACTGGTAGCCATCACCGGTACCAACGGGAAAACGACGGTGACGGAGCTGGTAGCCGCCATGCTGAGGTGTTCCGGGCGAAGTGCCGTCGCCGCCGGCAACGTGGGTTATCCGTTGCTGGAAGCGGCCAGCCACCTTGTCCCGGGCCAGGCAACGGTGCTCGTGGCCGAGGTTTCCTCGTTCCAGCTCGAGTTCACACAGCAATTCCGCCCGGACGTCAGCGGCTGGCTCAATTTCGCCCCAAACCATCTCGACTGGCATCCCGACCTCGACCATTACGCCAAGGCCAAGGCGAAGATATGGGCTCGACAGGGGGCGGGCGGGATTGCGGTTGTGAATGCCGATGACCCCGTGGTCCGGAGCGCGGCCGCCGCCAGCATGCCTGCGGGGGTTGACATGGTCACGTTCGGCTCCTCCTCGCCGGCGCCGCCGGACGGTGGCGCCCCCCGGGACCGGGGCGAAGCCAATCGGGAACGGCCTAATCGGGAACGGCCCAATCCGGAACGGCCCAATCCGGACTGGCCCAATCCGGACTGGCTCGTCTTGAAGGACGGGATAAAAGGCCCCCGGGGCTTTTATCTGGCCGCCGCCGACTTGCCCCGGGCGTTGCCTCACGACCTTACCAATACCGCCGCCGCCCTGGCCGTGGCCCTGGCCGCTGGAGCGACCGACGAGGGGTGCCGGGAGGCGGCCCGGAGGACGCCCGTACCTCCGCACCGGGTCCAGCTGGTGGCCGAAAAGGACGGTATTTCCTGGTACGACGATTCCAAAGCAACCACGCCTGCAGCGGTACTGGCAGGGGTCGGGGGTTTGTCATCGGTGGTACTGATCGCCGGCGGGCGCAACAAGGGCCTCGACCTTTCGGAACTGGCGAAGGCCGTTCCCCCGGTCCGCGCTGTGGTGGCTGTGGGGGAGTCGGCCGGCGAAGTGGCCGAAGCCTTCGCCGGCCGAGTGCCGGTGCGGCGGGCGGAGTCGATGGAGGCCGCGGTTGACGCCGCCGCCAGCCTCGCCGTCCGGGGCGATGCCGTGGTGCTATCACCGGGGTGCGCCAGCTTCGACTGGTACTCTTCTTACGTAGAGCGAGGCGAGAACTTCTCCGCCCTGGTAATGGAAAAGCTCCACCTCGAGCTGTATGGAGCGCAACCGGCGGCTACGCCTGTGGAGGTGAGCCGGCAATGACGGCAACAGCCAAGGCGTCTTCGGTGCCGGCGGTGCGGGCGCGCCGCTCGAGTTACCTGTTCCTGGTGGCGATCGTGTCGGTGTTGTGCTTAGCCGGGCTGGTTATGGTCCTTTCGGCCTCTTCCGTCGACAGCCTGCGCAGTTTTGGCACCCCCTGGACGTACTTCGAGCGGCAAGCTGCTTACCTGTGCATGGGGGGGATCGCCTTTTTCATAGCCCAGGGTATGAGAATTTCGTTCTGGCAACGAATGGCGAGGCCGCTTCTGCTCCTGTCCGGGGCTTCTCTACTCGCCGTCCTGGTCGCCGGGCGCAGTGCCGGCGGAGCTTCGAGGTGGCTCGGGACGGGCTCGCTGCAGTTCCAGCCTTCGGAGTTGGCCAAATTGGCGCTCGTCCTGTTTGCTGCCGACGTGCTCTCCCGGCGCGAGGGTAAACGCGACTGGGCCTACCGGGCCGGGCCGGTGATCATTGCATTGGGTATTTTCGCCATCCTCATAATGAAACAGCCCGATATGGGCACGGCCGTGGTGCTCTGTTGCGCCGGGGCAGCGGTGCTTTTTGTAGCCGGGATGCCCGTATTGCCCATGTTGGGCCTCGGCGCCATTGGTGCGCTGGGCGGCCTTGTGCTGGCCATTTCGGCCAGCTACCGGGCCGCCCGCCTGACCTCGTTCCTTAACCCTTTCGCTCACGCCAGCACTACGGGCTACCAATCGGTGCAGGGCCTGATTGCTCTGGGAGGGGGCCACTGGGTGGGGACGGGCCTCGGTCAAAGCCTGGCCAGCTGGGGGTACCTGCCCAATCCCTACACGGACTTTATATTTGCAGTTATCGGCCAGGAGACGGGTTTTATCGGGAGCCTGCTGGTGCTGGGCCTGTTCGCGGCCATCGGGGTGGTAGGCACTCAGGTGGCGTGGCGCGCCCCGACCACCTTCGAAAGCCTGGTCGCAGCCGGGATAACGGCATGGCTCTTGTCTCAGGCGATTATCAATATGGGTGCAGTGGCGGGCCTGCTCCCGGTCACTGGCGTCCCTCTGCCTTTTGTCTCTTACGGAGGTACGTCACTCGTAATCGTGCTGTTCGCCGCCGGTCTATTGGCCAATGTGGCCCGTCGCTCTGTCCCGGGCGGCGCCAAAGGCGCCCCCAGCCGGCGCCCGGCGCAAGCGGGACGGCCGGGGGCCGGAGGTGAAGGCGGCTCCGGGCCCACCCCGGGCGGCCCCAGCTTGGCGGGCGCCAGGTAGTCTCGTGCTCAATCGCCAGGTGCCGGCCGTTGATATACCGGCCACAGACAAGCCCATTAGTGATGAGCCCGATCGGGCTGAGCGGCCGCGCCAGGTCAGGCCCGGCGACCGGCAATCCTGCGCCACCTGGGCAGTAATCGCGGGCGGGGGTACAGGTGGCCACGTATACCCGGGCGTGGCTGTGGCCACCGCCCTGGTCAAACGGGGCCACGACCCGGAGTCCCTGCGCTTTGTCGGTGCCCGGCGCGGCCTCGAAGCCAGGACCCGGGCACTCGAGGGTTTCCCGCTGACGTTGCTGCCCGGCCGGGGCTTTGTCCGGAAGGTCTCTGTGCGCAGCGTGCCGGCCAACCTCGAGGCACTGGCCGGAGGTTTGGCCGCTATCGCCATTGCCACCGTTGCTTTTTCGAAGTGGCGCCCCTGTGTCGTCATTTCATTGGGCGGGTATGCCAGTCTCGGGTGTGTTGTCGCCGCTTGTGTGTGGCGGGTACCGATCGTCGTAGTCAACGTCGACGCCGTGCCGGGGGCAGTGAACCGCTGGGCGGCCCGGGTGGCCGCGGCCAGCGCCGTAGGTTCGGCTGACGTGCGCCTGGCCGGAGCGGTCTTCACAGGGGTGCCGGTCAGGGGGGAGATGCTGGCCATAGACAGGTGCTCCGACGGTAGGAGAACCGCCCGCCGCCGCCTCGGGCTCCCCGGGGAGAGAAAGGTGGTCGCGGTCTCGGGCGGCTCACTCGGGTCGTCGCGCATCAACGGCGCCACTCTCGAACTGGCCAGGCTGTGGGCCGGCCGCCGGGATGTGGCTATACGCCACGTCGTCGGCCGGCGTGACTGGCCGGAGTTCGAGCAGGCCGGCGTGCCCGAAGGGGACCTCATCTACCAGCGGGTCGAATACGAACAAGACATGGTGTCCTTCTACGGCGCCGCTGATGTCGCCGTACAGCGGGCCGGCGCCAACACCGTTGCCGAACTGGCTTTGGCCGGTGTTCCCGCTGTTTTGGTGCCGCTACCGCGTTCTCCCGGCGACCATCAGGGGGCCAACGCGAGGTCTCTGGCCGGTGCCGGCGGGGCCGTGATTGTCCCGGACCAGGAACTCGACGGGGCGCGGTTGGCACAAGAACTGGGGACACTGCTGGCGGATCCGGCGCGCCTCGACCGCATGGCCGCGGCGGCCAAAGGTCTGGCCCGGCCCGGGGCCGCCGAGGACGTTGCTCGTCTGGTCGAAAACAAAGCCCGCCAGAGGGTATCGGCAGCCTCAGGCGGGGGAGGAGGCGGCGGTGCCCGCTGATCCACCGGTGCAAGTTGATAGCTCTTCAGAGCTTCCCGACCTGGCCGGCGGGCCATGGCACTTCCACATCGTCGGCCTCGGCGGCGCGGCCATGAACGGGATTGCCACGATGCTCCTCGAAATGGGCCACCGTGTCTCGGGGAGTGACTTGAAAAACTCTGCCGTTCTCGAGCGACTCAGTACCCTCGGGGTAAAAACCTTCGTCGGTCACGACCCGGCTTATGTCGGCGACGCCGACTTCGTCGCTTTTTCCAGCGCCATCAAGGCGAGCAATGTGGAGCTGGGTGAAGCCCGCCGCCGCGGGGTGCCCACGCTCTCGCGGGCGACGCTGTTGAGCGCCATCTGCGGTCGGTGCCGGACATTGGCGGTTAGCGGCACGCATGGGAAAACGACCACGACAGCCATGCTGAAGTCTGTGCTCGCCGAAGCAGGCTACGACCCCTCGTACCTTGTCGGTGGGGAACTACCCGGTGGGCACGGCGGCGCTCACTGGGCCGGCGGGAAATGGCTGGTGGTCGAGGCCGACGAGGCCGACGGCACCTTTCTTCACCTGGGTGCCCATGGCGTTGTCGTTACCAATATCGAACCCGACCACCTCGATTACTTCGGAGACGAGGCCGGCTTGGCGAGCGCTTTCGAGAGCTTCGTAGGTCAGGCGTCCGGGCCGCGCATCCTGTGCCGGGACGACAAGACGGCAGCTACCCTGGCCGACCGCCTCGAAGAGGCCACGACGTACGGCACCTCTGCCGGCTCCGACTACCAGATCGACCGGGTCGAGCTTTCCGCCACGGGTTCACGGTTCGAAGTGCACGCCCGGGGATCGAGCATGGGCTTGTTCGAGCTGGCTGTCCCCGGCCTCCACAACGTCCGTGACGCTACTGCCGCCCTGGCCATGGCCGCCGAAGTGGGGGCCAGTCCGGGCGCCGCCCGGCCGGCGCTGGCGCGCTATTCGGGCGTCGGCCGGCGGTTCGAACTGCGGGGGGCCCGGAATGGGGTGACCTACATCGACGACTACGCCCACAACCCGGGCAAAGTGCGGGCCACGCTGGCTGCTGCCCAGCAGGGGGGTTGGGGACGCATCGTGGTCGTGTTCGAGCCTCACCGCTACAGCCGGACAGCGGCTCTGTGGCGGGACTTTGCCGATGCCTTCGAAGGCGCCGACACAGTCGTGGTGACCGGCTTGTACGCGGCGGGCGAGGACCCTTTGCCCGGGGTGAGCGGCCGGTTGGTGGCGGACGCGGTGATGGCGTCGCACCCGGCCCTGCCGGTCGAGTACGCCGAGACCAGAGGCGAGGTAGTGGCAGTACTGCGGCGCATCCTCCAGCCCGGCGACCTGTGCCTGACCATGGGCGCCGGCGACCTGACTACGCTCCCCGACGATCTCCTGGCCGGGGCCGGCGGTGGGGTGCTGAGGCAGTGAGCGACCCGACCTCTCCTCTCGACGAATTCCGAGGCCCGCCAGTCGACCCTCGGTTCAGGAGGAGGTGGGCCGAGGCCCGCCGGGCCGAAGGCCGGCGCCGCCTGCGCATCCTCATCGGCGTGGTGGCCGTGGCCGTCCTGCTGGGTGCGGGCTTCGGCCTGCTTTACTCACCGGTGTTCCGTGTCCGCCACGTCATCGTTATCGGCGATACCCACACGCCCACAGCCCAGGTGCTAGCCGCAGCCGGGCTGGCCGCCGGGGACGGGACCGTCCTGATGGTCAACGCCGGGACGCCCAATGCCCGGCGGGCGCTCGAGGCACTGCCGTGGGTGGCCGGGGCCACCTTTGAGCGCCGGTGGCCGTGGACCCTGGTTATAAGGCTCAGGGAGCGTGTGGCTGTGGCCGGCATCGTGCCGAACGGTTCGGCCCGGGACGAGGACGTGGTAGATGAAAGTGGCCGCGTGCTCGAGGTGAGCCCGGCTCCGGTGCAGAGCCTGCCCTTGATCATCGGGGCGCACGGTGCTCCGGCTGGTTCCTACGTCTCCCCGGGCACGGGCCTCACCCGGTCGGACCTGCACCAGCTGTTGGCCGCCGCCGCCGCCGCACCGCGCGCTTTGTCCGAACGCCGCCTGAGGTTGGCTTACTCCACCTCGTTGGGGTTGCTCGGCTACATCGGCTCCGATAAGGCCGTTGTGCTTTTGGGGGACGCCTCCGACCTGGCGCCCAAGTTGGCCGTGCTCGAGGAACTGGCGAGCCGGGTCAACCTGGCCGCCTATTCTCAAGCCGACCTCACGGTGCCCGAGCGTCCTGCGCTTACACCTTTGCCATCAGGTGTTTTGGGTTCCACTTGAGCGAGGCAGGCCGACGCCTGTTTGGTCACCGGGCCGGGACGATACTTGATCGCCCGGTAACAGGCGAGCTAACGTGGTTGAACCACGAGTAGAGCTTAGGCAACTCTAATCCTTTAGTTTAGGTGGAGGGTTCCAGCCGGCACAAGGCAGATTGCCCTCTGTGCCGGTGAGCCGCAAGGAAAGGTGTGATGGCCGGCCCCACGCAAAATTACATAGCCGTGATCAAGGTCGTTGGGATCGGCGGGGGCGGCGTCAATGCGATCAACCGGATGATCGACGCCGGCCTGAAAGGCGTCGAGTTCATAGCCATCAATACGGACGCGCAGGCGCTCCTGATGAGCGACGCGGACGTCAAATTGGACATCGGCAGGCAGCTGACGCGGGGTCTCGGCGCCGGTAGTGACCCCGAGATCGGCCGGTTGGCCGCCGAAGAGCACCGGGACGAGATCGAAGAGGTCCTGAAGGGCGCCGACATGGTGTTCATCACGGCGGGCGAGGGTGGAGGTACCGGCACCGGAGGAGCGCCGGTCGTAGCCGCAGTGGCCAAAGCCGGAGGCGCCTTGACTATCGGGGTGGTGACCCGTCCGTTCGGGTTTGAAGGGCGACGCCGCTCTCTCCAGGCGGAGCAGGGCGTCACCGCACTAAGGGACAAGGTCGACACGTTGATCGTCATACCGAACGACCGGTTGCTGGCCGTGTCCAACAACAAGACCACCATGGTGCTGGCGTTCAAGATGGCGGACGAGGTGCTGCTGCACGGAGTTCAGGGGATCACGGAACTGATAACGACTCCTGGGCTCATTAACACTGACTTCGCCGACGTGAAGATGATCATGAGCAACGCAGGCACCGCCATTATGGGTGTGGGCACTGCGGCGGGGGATAGCCGGGCCACGACGGCGGCCAAGCTGGCCGTGACGTCGCCCCTGCTGGAAGCCTCCATCGAGGGGGCCCGCGGCATCCTGCTCAACATCGCCGGCGGGCCTGACCTGGGGCTGTTCGAGGTCAACGAGGCGGCCGAGATCATCCACTCCGCCGCCCACCCTGACGCCAACATCATCTTTGGCCAGGTGATCGACGAAGGAATGGGGGACGAGGTGCGGGTCACGGTGATCGCCGCCGGTTTCGATCGCCTCGACGGCGCCCCCGCGAAGCCCGAAGCAGACGACCGCACTGCTTCCATCTCCCGCAGGGCGTTGGGCCTGGTCGACACCGAGGTCGAGTTGGCCGGCGCTGGCCTCGGCTATGGGGACGACGACGACTTCGACGTCCCCCCGTTCCTCAAGTAAAGACGTCCCCGCTCACTTCGAGTGCCGAGGCTGCTATGCCTTCGCCCGGTGCCTCGCCACCCAGTACCTCGCCGACCGGTACCTGGCCGACCGGTGCCTGGCCGACCGGTGCCTGGCTCTCCGGTACCTGGCTGTGCCGCTTGCCTGGGGGCGGTGAGATGCGGGCGGGCGGCCGCCATACCGGCGACTTCGCCGACCCGTCCTCAACTGAGGCGAGGCGCGCCCGGCGCCTTCTCACGGAGGCTCCGTGGACCTGGCTCCAGCAAGTGCACGGCGGCCGGGTGGTCATCGTGGACCGTCCGGGCGCGAGGAGCGCGGAAGAGGCCGACGCCGCCGTCACGACCTGTCCCGGTGCCGCGCTGGTAGTAAGGACGGCTGACTGCGCGCCCGTGGGCCTGGGTAGCCCCGAAGGCGTGGTGGCTGCCGTCCACGCCGGTTGGCGCGGGTTGATGGCAGGAGTGGTGGAAGAAACAGTGGCCACCATGCGGGCGCTCGGGGCGACCGACGTGAAAGCTGCCCTGGGGCCCTGTATTGCCCCGCACGCTTACAGGTTTTCGCCCGTCGACCTGGAGCACGTGGCCGATCGATACGGTGAGCGAGTGGTGGCTGCCGACGAGGCTGGTTACCCGGCCCTCGACCTCGCCGGCGCGGTGCGAGCCGCCCTCGAGGGCACGGGCGCCGCCCTTGTCGCCGGCGCCGGGGTTTGCACTCACTGTTCGGCGGACCACTGGTCCTGGCGAGCCAACAAGGACGTCGGCCGGCAGGCCACCGCGGTGTGGCTCCCGCCGCGTCAGCTTGTTACGGGGGCGTCTTCACCTGTTGCGACTGGGGTGGACGGTGCCGGCGAAGGAACCGGCCATGGACGCTGAAGTGGTGGCCGAACGAGTGGCCGAGGTGAGGGACCGCATCGTCAACGCCGGAGGCGCCCCCGGTGCGGTGGCGATCGTAGCTGTGACCAAAGGCTTCGGCCCCGAGGCCGTAGCAGCGGCCGCGCAGGTGGGGTTGAACGACATCGGCGAGAACTACGCCCAGGAGCTGCTGCGTAAGCTCGATGCCGCACCGGCTCAAGTGCGGTGGCATTTCCTGGGCGAGCTGCAACGCAACAAGTTGGCCCGTCTCGCCCCACATGTGTACCTCTGGCAGGGGCTCGATACCACTGCCGGCGCGGACGCCCTGGCCACCCGGTGCCCCGGGGCCGCCGTGCTCGTCGAAGTGAAGTTGGCGGGCAACGGCCACCGCCGGGGCGCCCTCGCCGAACACGTACCTTCCCTCGTGGGCCACGCCACCGATGCCGGCCTCGACGTCAGAGGCCTGATGGCAGTGGGCCCTCCCCGGGCCACGCGCCAAGAAGTGCAGGCCGCTTTCGGCCGGGTCGCCACGTTGGCGCACTCGCTCGGGCTGCGGGAACTGTCAATGGGCATGAGTGCCGACTTCGAGGTGGCCGTGGCCGAGGGTGCGACTATGGTGCGTCTTGGCCGGGCGTTGTTTGGCCGGCGCTCGCCGGCGGATGTCTCGTCCGCCGGGGTGACCGGGCTAGGCTGATATGAGCGACCGCCGAGGAACCAGTTGGCAGAGACAAACAGCGGCACATCCCTACAACGATCGTGCAGGTGCAGGCCCCTACGGGTGCAGGTGCAGGCTGATTTGAGCATCCGGGCAACGCGTCCGTCACCGCCCCTGCTCGGCCCAGCTAGTTGTTTGGCGGGCCTTTAGGAGGAGTTATGCCGGGAACAGGCAAGAAGATGCTGATGTGGCTCGGCTTGGCCGACGCCGAGGAGTACGACGACTACGAGGCCTACGACGAGGCGCCCGCGCCGGTCCCGCAGGTGGCTACGGCCAGGAGAGGCAGCGAGGTCGCCGAGGCGCCTCCTCAAGCATCGCCCGCGGTGCGGACTCTGCCCCGCGACGGTCATGAGCCCGGTTCTCCCATCAACCTGCGTGCCGCCCCGGCGACGCTGCGCTCAGTCCCGGCGCCGGGACCGGCGCCCAGGGTGCACGTAGCCTCGCCGGTCGAATTTGCTGACGCGCAGGAAATCGCAGACCGCTTCCGTACGGGGCAGCCGGTCATTGTCAACCTCGGCAATGCGTACCGGGAACTGGCCCACAGAATGATCGATTTTTGCAGTGGCGTGGCCTATGCCCTTGGTGGGTCGATGGACAAAGTGGCCGACAAAGTCTTTTTGATGACCCCCAACAATGTCGAAGTGTCGGCCGAAGAGAAACGCCGTCTCCAGGAGCGGGGCCTCTACCGCTCGTGACCGCGACCTGCAGTGCGCGAGGGTAATCGGCGCCGGGATAACTGGTTGCCGCTCCCCCATGATGGGGGGGGCACGATAAATGGTGGACTTGGAGGCGCTCTTTACCTGAGGTTCTCAGCGTTTTCCCCGGAGGGCGCGGAGGCTGCAGGCCCGGGGATGTTTGGTGGAGGGCAAACTCTTAGGGTTCTTCGCGTCAATCGGGCGCACTAGCGGAGTAGTAGTTGTCTGTGTACGTACATCACCCCCTCTACACCATCGGCCTCATTTACCTGCTCATACTCGTTGTGCGAGCGGTGCTGTCATGGTTCCCGGTCCAGTCCGGCTCTCCCCTCGGTACCGTAAACCACTGGCTGTACGTCGTGACCGAGCCGGTACTGGCTCCTTTCCGCAAGATCATCCCGCCGCTCGGCGTATTCGACATCTCCTATATGGTGGCCCTGCTCGTCGTGTGGGTCATAACCAACTACGTGCTCTACCTGGTGACTGTGTAGGGGCTCGGCGGGGCCACCCTTCCCGCGGAAGGGTTGGCGTCCCTAGCCCGAAAGGTGGTGGCTGTTAGCATTGGTGGCCATGGAATTGACACCGAAGGTGTTCCGCGACGTGCAGTTCCGGGAAAAAGCGCGTGGCGGTTACCACCCAGAGGACGTCGACGAGTTCCTGGAGCAAGCCGCGCTGGGGGCCGAGGTCCTAACCGATCGCCTGCGGGAGGCCACCGAGAGGGCGGAGCGAGCCGAGAAATCGGCGACAGAATCCTCGGCCACCGACGATGCGCTGAAACGCATGCTGTTGATGGGCCAGCGCACGGTGGACCAGGCCATCACCGAGGCCCGCGAGGAGGCGGACCAGCTCCTCGCCGCGGCGAGGGCGCAAGCCAGTGCCTTGGTAGCGGACGCCGAGGAGCGAGGCCGAAGGGCCTACGAAGATTCCTTGGCCGACAGCCGGTCGAGAATGGAGGCGGCCAGTCAGTCGCTTCGTCAGGCTGAACAAGAGGTCGAGGCCCTTCGAGGGTGGGTCGATGTGAACCGGAGCCATCTCCTGGCCGTCATGCGCGACGCACAGGGCCTCATCGAGAACGCGGGGCTTCTGAGCGAGCCACCCCACTCCACCGACCTGGTGGCTACTGCGGGGCTGCCGGCACCAACTGAAGCCGCCGTTGGCGCCACCTCGGCCCCAACGGTCCTGGCCACGCCGGCCTCAGTGGGGTCCCCTTCTGCCGGTCCCAGTCCAACTGGCCCCAGTCCAGCTGGCCCCAGTCCAGCTCCAAGTCCGGCGAGCCCCGGCCCAGCGGGCGGCGAAGGCGAAGCTTTTAGCCTCCAAGAGGACAACGCCCCCACGGGTGAGTGGGACGCCAGGTTGCTCGACGAAGTCGCCCGGGAAGCCTCCGAGGCACCGCCGACGGCCCCTGACGCCGCGGATCACCAGGGGGAAGCCGGCGGGGCCAACGGCCAGCATTCTGTACAGACGGCGTCAACGGCGGAGGAGGACGAGGGCCTCCATACCTTGCCGGGCGACCAGACGATGGCGTTCGACGAACGGGCATTGGACAGCTTTTTCAATGACCAGGATCTCGGCGACGACCGAGGTCCAGGCCGGTTCAGACGGCGCCAGTAGCGCACACATCAGGAAACTTTCGTGCGGGCGCGTCAACGGGCCAATAAGCGGCACCGGACGCGGCGTCGAGGCGCCCGCAGCCCTAAGGGCCCGGTAAGGCCTTCTTGGACTGCTTGAGAGAACCGGCGGAACCAACTGCCAAAGGGCTCTGGCTTCACAGGGTTCGTGCCGCATCCCCGTTCCCGGCACCAGGCGAGGGGTGGCGGACGCCTCCTGACAGGTTTTCCGGAGCCGGCAGGCCCCAAAGCGGTGGGTGCGGCCTTGATCGCCTGGTGCGAACGGGGGGAGCTGAGCGCCTGAGGGAATGCCGGGCGGCGATCGAGCGTTCATTCTGCTCACGTGGTAGGCTCCCCGCTCCGCGGAAGGGTAGGTGCCAAGGAAATGCCGAGAGCCAAGCAACCAGGAGCCGTCGAGGCACAGGAAAATGACGTCGCTGCTGAGGTGGCGGTAAATGGGGCAAAGCCCGGGAGGACGCACGCTTCAGTCGAGGACAAGACCGAGGTGGCAAAGCGCACCGCGACGAAAACTACCAAGGGGGCCGGAGAGGCTCCGAAGGACGACGTGGAGACCAGAACGCAGCACTCCAAGCAACATGCCAGGACCGAGCCTGCCGCAAAGGCGCACGAGCCTGGCGCAAGGGCGCACGAGCCAAAGCCGCACGAGCCAAAGGCACACGAGCCAAAGGCCCACGAGCCTTCCGGCCGGGCCAAGAAGGCACCGGCAAGTGGCGACGAAACGCGGGATCTCTTCCTCGAGCACCAGCGGGGGTTGCTGACCGCCGAACGAAACAATTACACGCGCCAGGCCGAGGAGTTGAGGGCACAGGCTGAGGCGCTTGCCCTCGAGCACGAACCGGGTGACGTCCAGTTTGACGAGGAAGGTGGCGAAGGCGGGACGGCCAACGTCGACAGAGAGCTCGACTTGCACCTCTCGGCCCAGGCGCAGGCCGCCATCGAGGAGATTGACGCCGCCTTGGCCAAAATTGCCGAAGGTACGTACGGTTTCTGCGAGAGCTGTGGCAACCCGGTTCCCAAGGCACGCCTGGAGGCGCTCCCTCATGCCAGGCTATGCGTGTCATGCAAGAGCGGAGGGCTCACAGCCCGTCGCCAGTGAGCCAGGCCGGGCCTCCGGCTGGTAGCGGTACAGAAGCGGGCCGCCGGGGCGCCCGGGCAGGGCCATCCGGGCCGGCCCGCATGGCCCTCCTGCTGGTCATTGCGACGGGCGTCGTCGTGCTCGACCAGTGGAGCAAATCGTGGGCGCTGGGGGCGCTGGGCGAGGTGGCGCGACGGCACGTGATCGGGCCCGTTTACCTTTCCCTTACCTTCAACTCGGGGGCAGCCTTTTCTCTCGGAGCTGGAGCCTCTCCTGTAATTGAGGCCGTGGCCATCGCCCTGGTCGTGGGCGTGGTCGTCTTCTCCCGCCGGGCCGCCAAGGGCGGCACAAACCTTGCTGTCATCGTAGGGCTCGGGCTGCTCTTGGGTGGTGCCCTCTCCAACCTCGGGGACAGGTTGTTCCGCCATAACCACGGTGCGGTTGTCGACTTCATCCAGCTGGTGAGCTGGTGGCCCACCTTCAACGTGGCGGATGCGGCTATAACGGTTGGTGCCGTCACGCTGGTGGTCGCATTGGTCTTCTTTACACCGGTCAGGCGGACCACAGGCCCCGAGCCGGCGGTAAAACGGCAGCCGGTCCCCTGTTCGGCCCCCGGACAGCCGGCTGACGACCGGTCGGCTGACGACCGGTCGACAGATGACCGGTCAGGGCGAGCGGCCCAACTCCCGGGAGGCGAGAGTGGACAGGGCTGACAAAGAAGCCGCCCACCAGGGCCAGGGACGTCGGCCCCCCGCGCCAGAGCGGGCCGATGTTCGAGGGTATGGAGGCCAGGACGAGCCGATACAGCTCTCTGTGCCGGCTGCAATAGGGGGAGAGCGGGTTGACAGAGTTCTGGCTCTGCTCACGGGCGTCAGCCGCTCCGAGGCCTCCCGGATGGTCGCTGAAGGCCGCGTTCGGGTGGCCGGGTCACTTGTGCGCTCGGGGGGTCGGCGCCTGAGTCCCGGCGACTGGCTGGAAGTAGACATGTCGGTCAGCGGCGGCGCTGGTGCCAGTTCCTCTGGCGCCACTTCCTCTGGCGCCACTTCCTCTGGCGCCAGTGGGGCCGAGAGCGGTTGGGCGGGCAGGGGTCAGGCGGACGGCGCTCCGGTCGCCCCGGCCACGGCCACCGCCCTCCCGACTTGGCCTGAGGCCAACGTCGTCTACGCCGACGATGACGTAATCGTGGTGGACAAACCCGCCGGCCTCGTCGTCCACCCCGGAGCGGGCAACCACGTGGGCACGCTGGTCCAACAGTTGCTCAATCTCTACCCTGACATTGCCGCGGCCGGCCCAGAAGGGGACCGGCCCGGCATTGTCCACAGGCTCGACAAGGGCACTTCGGGGCTGCTGGTAGTGGCCCGGACGGCAGCGGCGCGAGAAGGGCTCATCGCCCAACTTTCGGCCCGGACGGTCGATCGTCGTTACCTGTCGGTCGTGCACGGCGAACTGCAGGCCGACGAGGGGCTCATTGAGGCGCCCCTGGCTCGGTCCCCGGGCCAACGACGGAAGATAGCGGTGGTCGAAGGGGGCCGCGAGGCGCGCACACGTTATACGGCCGTTGCTCGCTCGTCCTCCCCGGTCCCCGTGACCCTGGTGTCCTGCCGTCTGGAGACCGGCCGCACCCACCAGGTGCGCGCCCACTTCGCCGCCATCGGGCACCCCGTATTGGGCGACGACAGGTACACGAGACCCGGCCAGCTGGCGCGAGCAAGGATCGTTGTGCCCGGTCTCGAGCGGCCATGGTTGCACGCCGTCGAGCTTGGCTTCGTACATCCTGTAACGGGGAAGGTGCTGCGCTTTTCCTCGCCACCACCGGAAGACCTGCTGACCGTGCTCGCGCCACTCGGCTTGTCCTTGCCGGAACGCCTCGACTAGCGCGCTGACCGTCTATCTGCAGGCGCCAACCCTACTGGGCGACGGGCTCGGCGAAGGCCAACTGCCCGCCCCCTACTCTGCGCACCATGTCGGCGATCGTGTACGAGTCCAGGTGGGCCCTCATATGGTCGCCCACCTCAGCCCAGACTGAGAGCAAGGCGCACTGGCCTTCGTGGTTACAAGCCCCGCCTACGTGAGGCTCCCCGAAATCGCCGACCACGATGGGCCCGTCGACGGCCGCCACGATCTGGCCCAACGTCAGCTTCTCGGGCGCCCGGGCCAGGACGTAGCCGCCCCCCACTCCGCGCTTTGAGCGCACGAGGCCGGCTCCTTTCAGAGCCAGCAGGATCTGCTCCAGGTATGGCTGTGGCAGCCCGGTCCGTTCGGCGATATCCCGCACCGACGTTGGCAAGTCACCGCCATGCAACGCCAGCGACAGTAGAGCTCGACAAGCATAATCGCCCCTTGTCGAAACTCTCACCTCTACCAATCTAGTGGGAACGGAGCTCACCCTTGGTGTGAATGTGCTCAACGGGCCCAGTCCACGGTGTCAAATCACCAAAGGTCGGGCCGGAAGTCCTAACCCCCGAGGCCGGCCTCCGGCGGTGTTGCGAGGGCGGCCCGGAGGCGCCGGACGTGCAGCAGCCAGCCTTTGGCCGTAGCTGCGGCCGCATGCGCGGCTTTGGGCGCGTAGTCAATTAGCGTTCCGAAAATGACGAGCGAGACGCCGGCTCAGATCCACCACACGGTGATGCGCAGTCAAGCCTCCGAGGTGGTGGAACGAGGCCGTCCAGGGCCGGCCGGGCTCCCTCCGCCGCTGGTCCTGCCCTCATACGGCGGTGCCTGCCTGGACTCGCTGGCACCGTCGCTTCTAGCCCCTCCTGACCAGCGGGCTGACTGGCTCCCGGCCGCTCTGCGGGCGGCGGAGCAGGTTGTCCTGCTCGTCCTCGACGGCCTCGGGTGGTTGCAGCTTCAGGAACGGGCGCACCTGACGCCCACCATCGCCGGCCTGGAGGGCCGGCCGATCAGTTCGGTGGCTCCGACGACCACGGCAACCGCGCTGACATCGCTGGCGCTCGGTATGGCACCTGCCGCCCACGGGATCGTGGGGTACAAGTTCGTGGTGAGCGGGCCGAGCGGTCGTGAGGTGCTCAACGTGCTGCGCTGGACCACCCGCTCGGGCGATGCCAGGCAATTCCTGGCGCCGCGAAGCGTCCAGCCTTTCCCGGCGTTCGAAGGTGTGGCCGTCCCGGTGGTCACGAGGGCCGACTTTTCCAACAGCGGCTTTACGCAAGCGCACCAGCAAGGTGTGCGCGAGGCTCCCTGGCATGTGCCCTCGAGCATCCCGGCTCTTGTCCGTCGGCTCCTGCTCGAGGGCGAGCCTCTCGTCTATGCGTACTACGAAGGCGTTGACCGCGTGGCCCATGCGACGGGCCTTGGCCACCTGTACGACGCTGAGCTCGGCTTCGTCGACTGGCTAGTGGGCGAGACGCTGTCGTCCATGCCGGCCGGCGCCGTGCTGGCGGTGGTCGCCGATCATGGGCAGGTCGATGTCGGGCCCCGAGCCGCCTTGTTGGCGCCCGAAGTGGCGGCCGAGAGCGAACTCGTCAGCGGTGAGGCCCGCTTCCGCTGGCTGCATGGCCGGGCGGGGCGGGTCGAGGCCCTCGTTGACCTGGCTCGTGCTCGCTACGGCGGGGAAGCCTGGGTGGCGACCCGGGAGGAGATCGTCGACACGGGGGTACTGGGCGGCGTGCCCGGCCCGGAGGCGCTCGGCCGCCTGGGAGACGTGGCCCTCATCCCCCTCGGCATGAACGGGTACATCGACCCAACCGATTCGGGAGATGCCAAGCTCGTCTGCCGGCATGGTGGCTTGAGCCCCGAGGAAGTTCTCGTGCCGCTGCTCGTAGCCGGCGCCTTATAGCCCACCCGACCGAAGTGACCTGGGGCCGGCGGTTTGAGGCTGGCCGGTTTGAGGCTGGCCGGTTTGGGGCCGGCGGTTTGAGGCTGGCCGGTTTGCTAGCGACCGCCCTCGGCGCTGGTCTGCCGGGCCTGCTCGGCGTTGTGGATCTGGACGAAGGCCAACCTGATCTGTGCCAGCCCGTCTCGCAGGCTCTTCTCGTCCTCCCCGAGACGGCCATGGAGGCCGTCGACAAGGGCGCTGAGGGCGTCGATGGCCAACTGGGCCTGGGCCAGTTGGGGCGGTTTCTGGGAGAGGTGAAGGGCGGCCAGCTCCCACAAGCCCATGGCGTGGTTGGCGATCACCAGCTCCGCCGGCGCGTGCGCCAGTTGTTCGCGCATGGCTTCCAGCTCTTCTTGCGCCTGACGTGCCTCTTCGGGCGTCGGCTCCCAATCGTCGGGGCCTGGCCCAGGCGTCCGGGACTGACCGTCATCGAGGTTGGAGGGGTCGCCCCGGCCGGGGGGCCGGCCTTGGCCTCCGTCCCCGGTCCCGGCACCAGGGTCACCTGGGCGCGGGATGTGATGTTCGCCACTCGGCGTCCAAAGCGTGCTCACTGCGCTACTCTATGATCAAATGGGCAAGCAAGCGTTACCCGCCTTGGCCAGATAGCCAAGCGTCGTCAGGCCAGTGGGATATAGGGGCAGTGGGAGCCTGGTAGCAAGTAACGGTCACAGACGGGCGGTAGCGTGCCGGCTATGAAACGGCGCTCGGTCCTTTGGGGAAAGAGAGCTGGTCGGCAAGCACCTGACGAGGCTACTGCGACTGGATGTGACACGCGGGAAGGACAGCGGCCAACCGCGTTTGCCCGTACGGCGCCTGACAGGGGCCTATTATTAGAGCAGCTCAGCAGGGTTGTACCCCAGCGATCTCTACGGGGGGCAGCATGGCGCCGGCCCCGGCCGGTGCCCTCATTGGCAATGGCGGCTGGTTCCCTGGGCCGGCTCCAGTCCAAGTGACACACCTCCTCTACCCGGCCGGGCCGGCCGGGTGGTCCCGCTCAACTTGCGTACCCCTTGCGGCCGGCGCCCGGCGCTTGACCTCTCACCTTCACTGTCCTGTCCAGTGCCCCTGATCATCGGGCCGTACATTGCTGCCGATGAGTTGGAGCCCACTGGGCCGGTCAAAACGTTGCCACCCTCAAACCCTGCCTCGACGGCGTCGTACGACGACCGGTTCGGGGCCATAAGAAGGAGAACACCGAATAGCCACTGCAACTGACCTGAGCGACCATCGGGTAAACGAGCGCATCCGCGCTAGAGAGGTCCGCCTGATTGACCCCGATGGCAAGCAGCTGGGCGTCAAGCCCCTTCCCGAGGCCCTGGCCATAGCCCGCCAGATGGACCTCGACCTGGTGGAAGTGGCCCCCGACGCCAACCCCCCCGTGTGCCGGATCATGGACTACAACCGCTTCAAGTACGAGACGGCTCAGCGGGCGAAGGAGTCAAGGAAGAAGGCCACCAGCACGAGCATCAAGGAGATGAAGTACCGGCCGAAGATCGGCTCGGGCGACTTCAGCACCAAGACCCGGCAGGTGAGCCGCTTCCTCGAGGAAGGCCACAAGGTTAAAGTCACGATCATGTTCCGCGGTCGTGAAGTGAGCCACCCCGAGTTGGGGATGAAGATACTGGACGACTTGGCCCAACAGGTTTCCTCGGTGGCCAAGGTGGAGGCAGCACCCAAACTCGATGGGCGGAACATGGTGATGGTGCTGGCCCCCGACAGAAGGGCCCGTCAGGCGGCCCGCAAAGCCGCTGACTTGGCGCAACCTGGAGGTGTAGAGCCGGAGGGTACCGGCTCTGTCCCGGGCGGTGACACTGAGGCCGAGCCGGCCATTACGGTGCCGCCCACGCCCGGTCCAGGTGGTCGCACCCCCGAAGTTACGGCGTCGAGCGGCTCACCCGGTGCCGGCGGAGGCTCGGCCACCGCCAACGGCGCCGCCCGTCCCGAGCGCGGCCCCATCCCGAAGCAGGAGCCAGCCGGAGTCGGGGCATCGGCTACTTCCCGCCCCCCAGTGGAGGACCTGGCCGGCCAGAGCAGCTAACCTCTGCTACCTTGTCTCTCCGGTACCCTAACGGGTGGTTTTGACGCGCTGTCTCTGCCGGTTTCCAGGGGTCGCGGGCTACCGGACCCAAACGATACCGAAGAGACGATGTGAGAGCTAGATCGGAGAGGCGAGCAGATGCCGAAGCAAAAGACGGATAAGGGCGCGGCCAAGCGGTTCAAGGTGACGGGCACGGGCAGGCTGCGGCGGCGCCAGGCCATGCGCTCTCACCTGCTGGAAAAGAAGTCGTCGAAACGCGTGCGCCGGCTGGCGCGGGAAGTGGAAGTAGCCCCGGGCGACCAGCGGTCAGTGAAGCGCTTGCTCGGGATCTGAGGACCTCGGGGCTGAAAGGAGAACATCGCGATGGCCCGTGTAAAGCGCGCCGTTCACAGTAGGAAGCACCGTCGGTCAGTGCTGGAAGCTGCCCAGGGTTATTACGGCAACAAGAGCCGGAGCTATCGGGCCGCCCATGAGCAATTGATGCACTCTGGCCAGTACGCCTTCCGGGACCGCCGGGCGCGAAAAGGGGACTTCCGCCGGCTGTGGGTGCAGAGGGTCAATGCAGCCAGCCGGGCCAACGGCCTCTCGTACAGCCGTTTTATCGCCGGTCTCAAAGCGGCTGAAGTGGATGTCGACCGCAAGGTCCTGGCCGACCTCGCCGTTAGTGATGAAGCCGCCTTTGCCCACCTCGTCGACGTGGCCCGGGATGCCCTCCCGACCCCCGGGCCCCGGGATGAACCGGCCGCTTCAAGCGTGGCCGCCGGCAGGCCGCAAACCGTGGCCGGCGATGACTCCGAGCCCGTGACGGTACCGCTGGGGGCGACCGAGAAAGCTTGACCGGTCTTGCCTACCGCCACCAGCGGGTCCAGCGTCTGCGCCGCCTGGTCGGGCGCCGTAGTGCGCGGAAGGAGGAAGGCAGGTTTGTAATCGAGGGCGTCAACTTGCTCCAGGAAGCCCTCGATTCACGGGTACCGATAGAGGCGGTCTACCTCGACAGTGGCTGGGCCAGCGGTGGCGGCGGGGCCGGCGGCGGTCACGACGCCGGCCTGAACGAGGGCGGGGCTGGCGGGGACGACCAGGAGGCCGGCCCGACCGGGCGGCTCATCGGCTTGCTCGACCGGTGCCTGGAGCTCGGCTCCCGGGTGTTCGAACTGGAAGCCGGCGTGCTCGCCCGCGTTGCCGATACTGTCACGCCGCAGCCGGTGGTGGCCGTTGTCGAGACGCCGCGCTTCGACCTTGCCGATATCAGGGCGCTCACGCCCCAGTTGGTGGTGGTCTGCGTCGATGTGCGCGACCCCGGCAACGCCGGGACGGTGGTCCGGTCGGCTTGGGCCTCCGGCGCCGACGCAGTGGTGTTCTGCGCAGGGGCGGTGGACCCCTGGAACCCCAAAGCAGTCCGTTCGTCCGCCGGAGCCGTACTGCACGTGCCGGTGGTCACCGCCGGCTCCCCTTCGGCTGTCCTCCAGGAGGTCGGGGGCTGGGGCTTGCGCCGGCTCGGGGGGGTCCGGGAGGGCGGGATGGACTACGCCGCCGTGGACCTCACCGTCCCAATCGCCTTAGTGCTCGGTAATGAGGCGGCCGGGCTCCCGGTCGAGCAACTCGGCCAGGACATCGACGCCTGGGTCAGCATCCCGATGCCCGGCGGGGCCGAATCGCTCAACGTGGGTATGGCTGCCGCCGTCTTGTGCTTCGAAGCCTCCCGCCAGTGCCGTTACGGCCCGCCCGACCAGGCCGCTAACGGCCGGACGGGGACAGCTGCGACCCTGCGACCCAGGCCCGCCGGGCCAAAATGAGGGGAACATGCCGGCCACCCGAACCCCCCTCCGCGCCGACGACATCGCGGCGGTAAGCCATGAGGTACGCCAGCCGCTGGCGTCCATTCGGGGCCTGACGGAGATGCTCCTCGGGCACTGGGCCGAGTTCTCCGACGAGGACAAGACCGACATGCTGACTGAGGTCCGCCACAACGCCGAGCGGGTCGGGCGGTTGATCGACGAGCTGCTCGAAGCCAGCCGCTCGGCCACGAGTGAGCCTGTGTTGCGGCGGACGGAGACCGACATCGCGGCCCTGGTGGCCCGGGTGGCGCGCGACGTCAGGATTACTCATCCCGAACTCGACGTCAGCCTCGAGTGCGATACTGGTCTCCCGCCGGTAATGGTGGACGCCTTCAAGGTTGAGCAAGTCCTGGCCAATATATTGCAGAACGCCTGCCAGCACGGTTCGCCCGCCGGCGTCCGGGTGGCGGTCGTGCTCCAACCTGTGCTTCGGGGCGATGTCGTCCGAGTATCCGTCTCGGACAACGGAAAGGGAATAAACCCGGCTGACCTTCGCCATGTCACCGAGAAGTTTTTCCGGGGACCGGAGGGCCGCCAAAGCGGGCTTGGCCTTGGGCTGTGGATCAGCAAGGGGATCGTCGAGGCTCACGGGGGCGAGCTGGTAGTCAGCTCCGTTCCCGGTGAGGGCACTACCTTATGCTTCACAATTCCGCTGCAAGACGGCGCCGCAGCTGGCAAGCTGGCAGGCAAATGAACGCGGTCCAGGATGCCTTCGAACGTGGCCGGGCGCTTATCGACAAGGCTGGATCTGTGGCCGAGCTGCGAGCTGTAGAGCCGGAAAGCTTTGGGAAAAGGAGCGATCTGGCCGCTATAACCGCAACCCTACGGGGACTGCCTCCGGAAGACCGGCGCGAACTCGGCCGAGCCGTCCAGGTAGCCAGGGCGCGTCTCGAGGAACTCTTCGAAGAGCGCATGGTTGAGCTCGGGGCGCGAGAGGCACGCCACCGGGCCGAAGCCGAAAAGCTGGACCTGAGTGAAGTTGCGGGATTGTTCGCAGCCGGAGCGGGGCCGCTGGCCGGATCGCTAGGCCAGCCCGCTCCGCGTGGGCATCTTCATCTTGTCACCCAGGTACGGCAGGAACTGGAAGACATATTCCTGTCGATGGGCTTCGAGGTCGCAGAAGGGCCTGAAGTAGAAGACGACTGGCACAATTTCGAGGCTCTCAACATGCCTCCGCACCATCCGGCCCGGGGTATGTTCGACACCTTTTACCTCAACGTCGGTGAGCCTGAAAGCGTCCTGCTCCGCACGCATACCTCACCGGTCCAGGTCCGCCTCATGGAGTCCCGTCAACCGCCGATTTATGCCGTCGTGCCCGGCCGCTGTTACCGGCGGGATACTCCCGACGCTCGGCATCTCCCCGTATTTCATCAGGTCGAGGCCCTCGTAGTCGACGAGGGCATAAGCATGTCCCACCTGGCCGGGGCCCTGGACACCTTTACCAGCGCCTTTTTCGGCCCTGGCCGGCACGTCAGGCTCCGCCCGAGCTTCTTCCCTTTCACCGAACCCTCCGCCGAATTCGACGTGACTTGTTGGGTTTGCGGCGGGTCGGGTTGCCGCACCTGCTCGAAATCGGGTTGGGTGGAGCTGGGAGGCTGTGGGATGGTCAACCCCGCCGTATTCGAAGCGGTGGGCGTGGACCCGGAACGCTACACGGGCTTCGCGTGGGGCTTCGGGATAGACCGGTTGGCGGCCGCCCGCACCAACCTGGCCGACTTGCGCGATCTGCTCGACAACGACGTCCGTTTTATCTACCAGTTTTAGGCATTTAGATGCGCGCCCCGCTTTCCTGGTTACGTGACTTCACGCCCGTCGAGGGGCCACCCGAAGAAATCGCGCGGGCGCTGTCCTTCCTGGGGCTGGTCGTGGAGAGCACGGAGGTCGTCGGGCCTCCTCTGCCCGGCATCGTGGCGGCACGAGTGCTGGCCACCCGGCCGCACCCGGCCGCCGACCGGATCCAGCTCGTCGACGTGGACGTGGGAGACGGTGAAGCGCTGCAAATCTGTTGCGGGGCCTTCAACATGAAAGAAGGCGACCTCGTCCCGCTGGCCACCATCGGGACGGTTATGCCTAGCGGTCTGGAGATATCCCGGCGCAAATTGCGGGGCGAGTGGTCGAACGGGATGCTTTGTTCGGCTCCGGAACTGGGGATCGGGCCGGAAGGGCCGACCCCGGCCATATTCCTGCTGCCGCCGGGTTCGGCGTCGCCGGGACAACCAGTGGCGGAAGCTCTGGACCTGGGCGCGGACATCGTTTTCGACCTGGAGATAAGCCCGAACCGCTCAGACTGTTTCTCGATCGCCGGCATCGCTCGCGACCTGGCCGCGGGTATGCGGCTGCCCTTTTCGCTGCCGGCCCCACCCCACGCGGTCTCTTCGGGGGTGGAGCAGGCCAACATAAGGGTGGACCAGGATGCCACGGCTTTGTGCCGCCGGTTCACGGGGACCGTAATAGAGGCGGTGCAGACGGCTGCGGTGGCGCCCGTGGTCGTGCGCCGGCTCACGCTGGCCGGTATGCGGCCTGTCAGCCCCGTGGTCGATGTTTCGAACTACGTGATGCTGGAACTCGGCCAGCCCAACCATCCTTACGACCTCGACCGGTTGGCCGGGCGAGGCCTGGCCGTACGCCGGGGCGGCGAGGGTGAGGAGATAGTGACCCTCGACGGCGTTACCCGGCGCCTGACACTCGACGATTGTGTCATAGCCGATGGCGAAGGAGAAGCCGTGGGCATCGGCGGCATAATGGGCGGCGCCACGGCGGAAATCTCGCCCGAGACGACCACGGTGCTACTGGAAGCCGCCAACTTCGACCCCCAGGCCGTCTCGGCCACCGGCAAGCGTCTGGGCCTTTTGAGCGAGGCGCGTACCCGGTTCGAGCGTGGCGTCGATTTAGAAGTGGCTGGCGCCGCCATCGACCGCTTTGTCGAACTCCTGGGGCCGTCGGTGCGCCGAGGCGAAACGAGCGATGTCAGGATAACCCCGGCCCGGCCCGTCGTAATAACACTTCGGACGGAAAGGGCCAACGCCGTCCTCGGGACGGCGCTCCCGCCCGAGCAGTGCGCCGAACTGCTGTCGCCGCTCGGCTTCGAACCCGTGGCGACCGCCGGTGCCAGGTATGAGGTAAAGGTGCCGACCTGGCGCCCCGACTGCGACCGCGAGATCGACCTGATCGAAGAGATCGCCCGCATTTACGGCTACGACAACATCGCCCGGTCGCTCCCACCCCGGTCCATGGCCGCCGTTGGGCTGAGCGATTATCAAAAAGGGCGCAGGCGAGTACGGGACGTATTAGCCGGGGCAGGGGCCAGCGAGGCGTGGACCAACACCTTCCTTTCCGAAGCCGACTTTGCCCAGTCGGGCCTTGATGCATCGGCGGCGCTCGAGCTCGAAAACCCCCTCGACCGGTCCCAGAACCTGTTGCGCACTTCATTGCTCCCGGGGCTGCTCAAGGCGGCCCGGTTCAACACCGAACGCCAGGCCCAGGCGTTCAGTCTGTTCGAGGTGGGCAGCGTCTTCCGGCGCCCAATACCCGGTCATCCGGAGGGTCTCATCCCCGGCGTCATGGAGTGGGAAGAGCTCGGGTTGGTCGCCGTGGGCGAGGGCGGCGACGGCGCATATGCCGCCAAAATGTGGGAGATTTTGGCCACCGGCCTCCGGCTCGAAGGGGCAACGGTGGGGCGCCTGGGGGGCGGTGACGTACCCGGCGGCGGCGTCCCGGTCACAGCCCGCTCCCTGTACCCCGTCCGCCGGGCGGCGGCCGTTGCCGCCGGGAGGAACGTGGGTGTGATAGGTGAACTGTCACCGGAAATCGCCGCCCATTACGACCTGAGCGGGCGGGTGGCAGTTATCTTGATCGACCTGGCCTCGCTCCTGGACGCCCCGAGACGGAGCTGGGAAGCACGAGCGGTAAGCCGCTACCCGGCCGTCGACCTCGACATGGCGTTCCTGGCCGGCGACGATGTACCGGCCTCCGACCTGGACGCCACCGTACGAGAAGTGGCCGGGGATCTGGCCGAATCCGTGGCCCTTTTTGACGTCTGGCGCGACCCCTCTCTTGGTGACGGGAAGCGCAGTCTGGCCTTCCGGGTCCGGCTGCGGGCGCCGGACCGCACGCTGACCGAACAGGAAGTCGCAGCCGTACGCGACAACGTTGCCGTCGAGGCGCTTGGGCGGCACCAGGCCGTCCTGCGCGTCAGCTGACCGTCTGCTCCCGCTTCGTCGCCGAGACCATGATCCGACAACGCGGGGATAGGATCTGAGGTGAGACAAAGAGGAGACGTCAATGAGCCTGATGGACAAAGTCAAAGAGCAGGCCGCGCAGGCGTTGAACAAAGCTCAGCAAGGCGTGAGCCAGGGTAAAGCCAAGATCGACGAAGCGCAGGCCAAGCACCACTGGGACGGGTTGCTCCGCAACCTCGGCGCCGCCGTGTACGCGGAGCAGCGCGAAGGAGGCTCGAGCGACGCCGTCACCGCCGCCTTGGCGGCGCTGGACGTCCAGGCCGAGCAGCTTCGAGCGGCGCAAGCAAACGGACCGCACGACGGTCATAGTGACGATGGTCCCGCTCCCACCGCTGGCCAGGAGAGCGACCAGGACGCGGGGGCAGCCGACGACGTGGCCGCCGAAGGGGAGGTGACCCCGGAGGCCTGAAATCCCGGCCGGCTGCACCAAGAAGCGGCGCGCCGGCCTCCTCATCCTGCCCAGTCGTTCAGCCCAGTCATTCAGCCCAGTCATTCAGCCCCGTCATCGAGCCCAGCCACTCAGGCCACTCAGCCCAGTCATCCCAGAGCCGTCCACGGAGTTGAATGTTTATACACTCCGCTGTATAGTGCCTGAGATGGCAGGAGCCGAGGGTCCCACGAGCAACACGTCCGAAACTGGCCCGCCCAAAACCGAGACCGCCAAAACCGAGAGACCCAGTACCAGGACGCCCAGTACCAGGACGCCCAGTACCAGGACGGTAGCCGTTTTCGGCGCCTCGGGCTATGCCGGGACCGAGCTGCTGCGGTTACTGGCCTCGCACCCGAATTTCAAGGTGGTAGCCGCTTCGGCCGGCTCTCACGAGGGGACGGCTGTGGCTGACGCGCAGCCGGCCCTGGCCGCCGCCTACCCCGGCCTCAGGTACTCACCCATCGAGGCTGGTGTGGCGGACGGGGTGGACATGGTGTTCTGCGCCCTTCCCCATGGAGCGTCGCAACAGCTTGTGCCGAAGCTGCTCGGCCATGTCGGCCACGTTGTCGACCTGGCGGCCGATTTTCGCTTGAAAGATCAAGATCTTTACCCGCTCTGGTACCACGAGGAGCACAGCTGTCCCGAGCTGTTGGCGGAGGCCGTGTTCGGCTTGCCCGAGCTCGACCGGCAGGGACTGTTCGGCGCCAGGTTGGTGGCCGCTCCCGGCTGTTATGTGACGGCGGCCACCCTGGCGCTGGCCCCCCTGGTAAAAGCGGGCGCCGTGGGGCGTACGGGGATAGTGGTCGACGCCGCCAGCGGGGTGTCCGGCGCCGGGCGAAAACTGGCCGAAAGCACCCAATTCTGTACGGTGGACGAGGATTTCACTGCGTATGGGTTGCTGACCCACCGCCACACGCCGGAAATGGAGCAGGCCATCGGCGCCCAACTGATTTTCACGCCCCACCTGGCCCCGATGAACCGGGGCATCCTGGCCACCTGTTACGGCCGCCCAAATGCCGGCCACGACGACGACCCGCTCGATATCTTGGCCCGGACGTACGCCGGGGAACCGTTCCTCGTCGTTTCAGGACGCAGCCCGTCCACCAAGGCCACGCTGGGCTCCAACACCGCTCACCTGACGGCCCGCTTCGACGAAAGGACGGGCTGGGTGGTTGCCATATGTGCTCTGGACAACCTCGTCAAGGGGGCGGCGGGGCAGGCGGTCCAATGCGCCAACGCCGTAATGGGCTGGCCCGAGACGACCGGGCTACCAACCGCGGGGTTGGCCCCATGAACGCCCACGGGGCGTTGGCCAACCCGGCACTGGCGGGCCTCGATGCCGGGGCCAAAGCCGAAATCCTGGTTGAAGCACTGCCTTATATCAGGCGCTTTTGGCACAAGGTGGTGGTCGTCAAGTACGGGGGGAACGCCCTCGGCAACGGCGTGACGCTGGCTGATTTCGCCACCGACATGGTTTTGATGCGATCGGTCGGGATGCGCCCTGTAGTCGTCCACGGCGGGGGGCCACAGATCGGTGAACTGATGACGCGGCTCGGAAAACAGCCGGAGTTCCGCCAGGGCCTACGCGTCACCGACGCCGAAACGCTCGATATCGCCAGGATGGTCCTTGTCGGGAAAGTGAACCGCGACATAGTGGCGGCCATCAACGTCCACGGGGCACTGGCCGTCGGGGTCTCCGGCGAAGACGCCGGCCTGATCCGGGCTACGCCCCTCGACCCGGCGCTCGGCTTCGTGGGTGACATATCAAGTGTCAGTCCCGAGCTGCTCGTCCGTTTGCTCGCCGAAGATCTGGTGCCGGTGGTGGCCACCATCGGCAGCGACGAAACGGGTCAGGCGTACAACATCAACGCCGACACCGCGGCCGGCGCCATAGCCAAGGCCCTCGACGCCGAGAAGCTCGTTTTTCTGACCGATATCGACGGTATTCGGGCCAACATGGAGGACCCGGACAGCCTTCTCACCCAGCTTCACCCCGCTGAGCTGGAGGAGCTCATGGTGAAGGGTTCCGTGGTCGGGGGTATGGTCCCAAAGGCGCGGGCGGCCGTGGACGCGGTGACCGGAGGGGTGGCTCAGGCACACATCCTCGACGGGCGGGCTCCCCATGCTCTCTTGCTGGAGATTTTCACCCGGAGCGGGATCGGGACAATGGTGGTCCAATGACCCAGACCCACTTGATGCCGACGTATGCCCCGCCCAGACTTACGTTCGTACGCGGCGAGGGCTCTTACCTTTGGGATGACAACGGCCGTCGCTACCTCGACTTCCTGTCCGGACTGGCCGTCACCTCGCTCGGCCACGCTCATCCCGCCGTAGCGGAGGCCGTTTGCCAGGCCTCGAGAACGTTGTTGCACACCTCCAACCTCTTCGGGACCCAGCCGGGTGAGGAGGTGGCGGCCACCCTGGACAGGCTCCTGGGCGGAGCTGGAAAGGTCTTCTTCGCCAATAGCGGGGCCGAGGCCAACGAGTGCGCCATCAAGCTGGCCAGGAAATGGGGAGGCCACGGCCGCTATGTGGTAGTGAGCGCGTACGGCTCGTTCCACGGGCGGACGCTGGCCACTCTTCACGCCACTGGGCAGCCGGCCAAGCACGAAGCCTTCCAGCCTCTCCCCGATGGCTTCCACCACGTCGCGTGGCAGGACATGGCGGCACTCGAAAAGGCCGTCACCCCCGAAGTGGCTGCCGTGCTGCTCGAGCCCCTCCAGGGGGAGGGTGGTGTGTGGCCGGCGGGGGAGCAGTACTTCCAGGCCGTAAGGCGGCTCTGCAACGAACGCCAGGTCCTCTTCATGGTCGACGAGGTGCAGACCGGTCTGGGCCGCACCGGCCGGTGGTGGGGCTTCCAGCACTACGGCGTACGACCCGACGTCGTAACGATCGCCAAGGCTCTCGGCAATGGCGTCCCGATCGGGGCGTGCTGGGCGCGCTCCGAGGTGGCAGCCGCTTTTGCGCCGGGCGACCACGCCTCGACCTTCGGGGGCCAGCCCCTGGCCGCTTCCGCCGCTCGCGCCACCCTGGGAGTGATGGAGCAGCAAAATGTGCCCCATCTAGCCGAGCAACGGGGGAACTACCTGGGGAAAAGATTGGCCGCTCTGGACGGGGTCGCATCGGTGCGGGGCCTCGGGCTGCTGCTCGGGGCCGAGCTGGCCCAGGGAGGCGCCGGCGAAGTGGCGACCAGGTGCCTGCAAAACGGGCTGGTACTCAATGCAGTGACGACCACCGCATTGCGACTGGAACCGTCGCTGCTCGTAACTGAGGCCGAGATCGACGAAGCGGTCGAGATCCTGGCCCACGTACTGGAGGGAACATGACCCGCCACCTGCTTGACATCGACGATCTCACGCCCAGTGAGCTGGAGGCGGTCCTCGACCTGGCCGTTGACGAGTACCCGCCGCACGTCCTAGCCAATCGCGGCGTCGCTCTGGTGTTCCAAAAACCGTCGGCCAGGACCCGCAGTTCGTCCGAGCTGGCCGTCTTCCAGCTTGGTGGGCACCCGGTGACCATCCGGGCCGACGAAGTGGGGATCGACGAGCGGGAAAGTGCCGAAGACGTCGCTCGTACCCTGGCGCAGTACCACTCGGTGATCGGGGCGCGGGTGGTGGACCACGCCGTACTCGTCCGGATGGCCGCCGTCTCGAGCGTGCCGGTGGTCAATCTTCTCTCCGACCAGGCTCACCCGCTGCAGGCCATCGGAGACCTCCTCACCCTCCGCTCGCACTGGGGTGCGCTGGCGGGTCATCGGCTGGCATGGATTGGGGACGCCAACAATGTGGCCCGGAGCCTCGTGCTGGCCTGCGCCATGACGGGGGTGGACGTAACCATGGCCACGCCCGCGTCGCACCGGCTCGACAAAGCCACCGCCGACGAGGTGGCGTCCCTTGGCGGCAACCTGGTCCAGACGACGTCGCTGGAGGAGGCAGTAAAAGAGGCGGAGGCGGTGTACACCGACGTGTGGGTGTCGATGGGCCAGGAAGGGGAGTCCGTGGAGCGGCTGGCCGCCTTCGCGCCCTACCAGGTGAGTGGGCCGCTAATGGCCCTCGCCGCGCCAGGCGCCGTTTTCCTCCATTGTCTGCCCGCGCATCGGGGCGAGGAGGTGGCGGCGGACGTTGTCGACGGGCCGGCCAGCCTCGTCTGGCCCCAGGCGGCCAACCGGCTACGGGCCATGCGCGGGCTGCTGCTCTGGTTGTTTTCATGAAACTGACCAAGACCCAACGTCAGCACCGGGTCAGCCAGATCCTCGAGAAGGAGGGGGTCACCAGCCAGGCCGAGCTGGTCAAGATGTTGGCCGACGAGGGAGTCGACGCGACCCAGGTGACGGTGTCACGGGACCTGGAGGAGCTCGGCGCCGTCAAGGTGCGGCGCCCGGGGGGCGCCCTGGTGTACGCCCTGCCGGCCAGCCCGAGCGATAGGCCGGCGCCCGAGCTCCACCTGCGCCGGGTGCTGGGCGAATGGATGGCCGACGTGGCCAGCTCGGGCAACCTGGTCATTGTCAGGACACCGCCGGGCTGCGCCCACGTCGTCGGGTCGGCGCTCGACAGAGCCGGGTTGTCCGAGGTGGTCGGCACCGTGGCGGGGGACGACACCGTCTTGGTGGTGGCCAAGGAGCGGGTAAAAGGGGCCACGCTGGCTCGCAAACTGGCCGGCATGGCCGGCCGGCCCACATAGGAGAAGGGAGAACTATGCCCAAGCGGATCGTGCTGGCGTACAGCGGCGGGCTCGACACGTCGGTGTTGGTGCGCTGGATGACGGAGGAAATGGGTGCGGAGGTCGTCGCCCTGGCTGTCGACCTCGGCCAGGGCGGCGACTGGGACGCGGTCCGGGCGCGCGCCGTCGCCGCCGGCGCGGCCGAGGTTGAGGTCGTCGACGCCAGGAACGAGTTCGCCTCTGACTTTGTTGCCCCGGCCATAAGAGCCAACGCGCTCTACGAAGGGAAGTACCCGCTGATCAGTTCGCTTTCGAGACCAGTGATCGTAAGGCACCTTGTCGACGCCGCTCGCCGGCACGGCGCCGACGCCATCGCCCATGGCTGTACCGGAAAGGGCAACGACCAGGTCCGCTTCGAAGTCTCTACCCGTGCTCTGGCGCCCGACCTCGATGTCGTCGCGCCCGTGCGGACCTGGGGCTTCACTCGAGAGGACTCCATCGACTACGCCCGCAAGTGGGGGATCCCTGTCAGCGCCACCAAGGCCAATCCGTACTCGGTCGACCAGAACCTCTGGGGCCGCACGGTCGAATGCGGGATCCTCGAGGACCCGTGGGCCCGCCCGCCGGCTGACGTTTACGAGCTGACTGTCCCCAGGAACGCCGGGGGCCAGCCCAAGGAGCTCATTGTCACTTTCGAAGGCGGTTCACCCGTTGCCCTCGATGGCCAGCCGATGCCTCTGGACGAGCTCGTCCCCGCCCTTGACGCTGTGGTCGGGCCATTCGGCTGGGGACGCATAGACATGATCGAGAACCGTCGGGTGGGGATCAAAAGCCGGGAGATTTACGAGTGCCCTGGCGCCCTGGCCCTGCTGCTGGCCCATGCCGACCTCGAGTCGATGACCCTGGAGCGGGACGTGGCCCACGAAAAATCCCGGCTCGAACCCCGCTGGGCCGAGCTGGTCTACGACGGCTTGTGGTTTTCGCCTTTGAAAATGGCGCTGGACGCTTTCTTCGCCGAAACGCAGCGCTTCGTGACCGGGGACGTCCGGTTGCGCTGCGAGCCGGGAACGGCCCCGGACGGGACCGGGTCCTGCTTCGTCGCCGGGCGGCGCAGCGCCGTCGCCTTATACGAGCACGACCTGGCCACATATACGGCCGCGGACCGTTTCCGCCATCAGGACGCCGAAGGTTTCGTGAGGATCTTCGGCCTCGGCATCGAGACCTGGGCCACCAAGCAGGGCCCAGGCAGCCAGGCCCCAGGCAAACAGGGCACAGGCAAGCAGGGGACCGGGCAACCAGGGACGGGTGAGGCGGGACCAGGCCAAGACAGGGCGGGCCAAGGTATGGCGGGCCGGCCGGCGGTAACCCCTCCAAGTCCCGCTCCGGCGCCTCCCGGGTCGCCCGGCTTGGGTGAGCCGGCCGGGTAGGCGTCTCCGGTACAGATGTTCCGGGAGCGCAGTGAAGAAGGGCAGAAGAGACGCCGGTCATTCGGTCAGGCGCTCACTCCAGGAGGTTTGGGAACATGCTTGGTTGCATGACGTTTTTGGTGACAACAGGAGCGAGTGGCCGCCGTCTGTCTCACGTAGTTCGCGGAGCCTCTGTCGTTGCGGTCCGCCGATGACGCTCTGGCAGGGTCGTTTTGGCGGGAGCGAACAGTCAAAAGCGTTGCTGACCTTCACTGAGAGCCTCTCCTTTGACCGTCGCCTGGCGCCCGATGACATAGCTTGTAGCCGGGCTCACGTACGCGGCTTGGCACGTTCGGGCCTGCTCTCAGAGGAGGAGAGCGGGGCCTTGTTGGCCGCTCTCAGCCAGGTAGAGGAGGAGATCGCCGAGGGGACCTTCGCGTTCAAACCAGGCGACGAGGACGTCCACACCGCCATCGAGCGCCGGGTCACCGAGGTGGCTGGAGATGTAGGCGGCCGGTTGCATACCGGTCGGAGCCGGAACGACCAGGTGGCGACGGACCTGCGGCTGTTCACCAAGCGTTCTCTGGGCGAGGTGGGCCGCGGCGTCATCGGCCTGCAGGAGGTCCTGCTCAACCGGGCGAGAGAGGCGGGCGACGCCTATTTACCGGGCTACACACACATGCAACACGCTCAGCCGGTCCTGCTCGCTCACTACCTCCTGGCCCATGGGTGGGCGCTGGCCAGAGATGTCGACCGGCTGGGTGCCACCCGCCGGCGTCTCGACGTTTCACCTCTCGGTGCGGGCGCCATCGCCGGGACCTCCCTGCCCCTCGACCCTGATTGGGTGGCGAGGGAGCTTGGTTTTTCGGCCCGTTTCGAGAACTCCATGGACGCCGTCTCCGACCGGGATTTCGTGGCCGAGTCGCTCTTCGACCTTGCCCTCCTCGGCACTCACCTATCCCGCCTCGGTGAGGAAATAGTGCTGTGGTCCTCGGAGGAGTTCGGGTTCCTCCGCCTCGACGACGCCTACGCCACAGGTAGCTCGATGCTCCCGCAGAAGAAAAATGCCGACATCGCCGAACTGGCCCGGGCCAAGGCCGGCCGCCTGATCGGTCACTTGACGGGGTGGTTGGCGACCTTGAAAGGGCTGCCGCTGTCTTACAACCGCGATCTCCAGGAGGACAAGGAGCCTCTCTTCGACGCGTTCGACCAGGTCGAGCGGTCGCTCGAGGCTTTGGCCGGCTTGATTGCTACGGCCACTTTTGACACTCAAGCGATGGCCAAGGCGGCGGACAGCCCGACTTCGGCCGCTACCGACGTCGCCGAGTGGCTCGTCCAAAGAGGCATGCCGTTCCGGCAAGCCCACGAACTGGTGGGGTCAGTGGTGAGGGAATCGCTGCAGCGCCGGGTCCCGCTCCAAGAACTGGTGGCCGCCCACCCGGCGCTCGGGAGCGAGGCCGTCGCCCTCCTGGAGCCAGGCGTCCCTGTCTCTCGCCGGACGTCACCGGGGGGGGCCGGGCCGGGGCCGGTGGCGGCCCAGATCGACCGTTTTGCCTCAGTGCTTAGGGCGGACGCCGACCGGTTCGGAGTCGTGAAGCCGGCCGGGGTGGGCGGCGCCGGCGCGCCCGGTGCGGGCCAGCATTCGCCCAAGGCCGGGTCTCAGCAGCACAGCGCCCACCAGCACGGCCCCCGCGGATCAGGAAAGGACAGCCACGGGGCGAGCCGCGGGGATCCAGGAGGCGGAGACGCCGGCGCCAAGACAGGCGAGGAAGCCACGACAGGCACCAAAGCCACGACAGGCGGCGCCGGTTCATCGGAGGTTGTTTGAAGGCACTTCTGCTCGAGCGAGAGTTTTTTGCCGGCGATGCGCGCCACGTCGCCCGAGCCCTGATCGGCAAGCTGCTCGTTCGCTCCGACGGCCGCGTCGCCCGCCTGGTCGAGGTGGAGGCGTACATGGGCCTCGACGACCCCGCCAGCCACGCTTTTCGGGGCCCAACCCCGCGTACCCAGATCATGTTCGGGCCGCCGGGCCTGCTATACGTCTATTTCTCCTACGGCGCCCACTGGTGTGCCAACGTCGTGTGCGGGCCGGACGGCACGGCTTCGGCCGTCCTGTTGCGGGCGGCCCAGCCCCTCGAGGGCATCGCCGCCATGAGGGCGGCGCGCTGGAAGGGCCAGCGAGAGTTGCGCCAACGCGACCTCTGCCGTGGGCCGGGCCGGTTGTGCGAGGCCTTCGGCGTCACGGGCGCCGACAACGGAGCCGACCTGACCAGCCCCAAAAGCCTTCTCCGTCTGGCCGACGACGGCGCCGGCAGCGGCGGCCCGGTGGCGGCCACCTTGCGGGTTGGCCTGACGCGGGGAGCCAGTTCGCCGTGGCGGTTCATCCTCGAAGGAAGCCCGTGGGTTTCGGCGGGGCCGAAGCCGGCAGCCGAGGCGGGAGCGAAGGGGGATGTGGAAGGGCCAGTGGCCAGCCCGGTAGTGATGCCGGGCACGCCTTAGGCGAGGCCGATAGCCGCGCCACCTGAATATTCCGCGCCCTGACAGGAAGGGGGACGCGAAACTATGGGCGGCGCAGGCCGACTTCTCGCGGACGGTAGAAGACCTGGGCGTCCCGCACCGCCGCCGGACTGCGCTGCGGGAGCTTATGCGGGCCGGCGCCGGGGCCACTACTGCGGTGAGGGCCGGCCTTGCTCATCCCGACCCCATGGTCCGGGTGGGCTGTTGCCAGGTACTTGACCACTTCCTGGACGAGGACGCCGTGCCTGAGCTGGTCGAAAACATGTCCCACCCCGATCCCGGCGTCCGGTCCTGGGCCGTACACGCGCTGGCCTGCGACCGGTGCAAGGAGGGAACCTGTCGTCCGGGCGAGGACCGGTTCCTCGCCGACGCAATACGAATGCTGGCTGACGATCCGGCGCGCCGCGTGCGTCAGCAGGCTGCCGCCCTGGTGGGTCTGGCCGTCCACCGTAACCCCGCCGCTTTGGCGGCTGTCGAACGGGCGCATCGCCAAGACCCGCACCCTGTGGTGAGGAAGATCGCCGGGTGGTTCGTGCCCGGAGGGCCCCGGTTTGAGGCCATCAAGCCCAGACCTGTCCGGGCGACTGCAGCGAACCGCTGAGCGCTCTCATGCCCCATGGTCCCGGGTGCAATCTCGCGTTCTGGTCGTGCTTTGCCGCTGTCCTGCACCCGCAGCGCAACAAGAACGTTTGGATGCACCGAGAAGCGTGAGCTTCCGATTGGCGCGACTCTTGCCGGCGGCAGTCGCGTCTCCTTCGGGCTCCGCTCAGGCGCAACTCAACTTATTTTCCGCATTCCGCCGCCGCTGCTGTGCAGCGGTGGCGTACAATGAACGACGCTCGTCAAATCGGCGAGCGCGCAGTGGTCCGCAGTTGGCAGCCGCCGGTTACGCCGGCAGGGTGCCGTTGACAAGGTCCGCTGGGTGGGTTAAGCTGACAAGCCGCTCAGTTGAGCTTGTGCTCTACGAGTGACGCCTTCACGGCAGGGCTCTTGGCCCCTAGGTGAGGTGGTTTTAGCGGTTGGCACCGCCGCCTGCTTCCAGCAGACGTGTGCTACCGCGAGTAGTGGACCTTGAAAACGGAACAGAGGAAGTTAAAAGCTAGTGCGGGTGCGCCGGCGTAAGCCGGGGCGCCATCTTGTCAAGCATTAGACGGACAACAGACCGTCTTGTGCCAGCTGGCCCTGGAGGCTCAGGGCTGGCAACACTCTCAAGTTCGAAGGCCGCCGAGAGGCGAGCCCGAGATCTCGATGGAGAGTTTGATCCTGGCTCAGGACGAACGCTGGCGGCGTGCTTCACACATGCAAGTCGAACGGGGCTCATCCGGTGGTAACACTGGAGAAGGCCTAGTGGCGAACGGGTGAGTAACACGTGAGGAACCTGCCCCGAAGACCGGGATAACAGCGGGAAACCGCTGCTAATACCGGATGCCCCCACCGGGCCGCATGACCTGGTGAGGAAATGGGCTTCCGCTTCGGGAGGGCCTCGCGGCCTATCAGCTTGTTGGTGGGGTAAAGGCCTACCAAGGCTACGACGGGTAGCTGGTCTGAGAGGACGACCAGCCACACTGGGACTGAGACACGGCCCAGACTCCTACGGGAGGCAGCAGTGGGGAATCTTGCGCAATGGGCGAAAGCCTGACGCAGCAACGCCGCGT
>DATJUH010000111.1:0-7702 GCA_035502515.1 Acidimicrobiales bacterium | reverse complement strand
TGCAGGAGAGCAATCTTGTTGCGCGTTTGGGCATAAAGGACATCGGAACGCGACGAGAAGCGGCTATTGCACCGAGAAGGCGAATGTCACGCCTTAGCAGACCCGGGAGAGACTGGCGTGGCGCGGCCGGGCCCGGTTCTGGGTGCGCAAGTCGTCTTTGGGTGCCAAAACCTAACGGTAACAACGGTTTTGGTACCCAGTCCGCCCTTGGTCGTCCGCCCTTGGTCGTCCACCCTTGGCCGTGGGCCCTTGGCCGTGGGCCCTCGGCCGTCCGCCCTCGGCCGTCCGGCGTCGGCCCTCGGTCGTCGGTCCGCCCCGCCGCCCGCCGCCGTCCGCCGTACCTGCTTTAGCCGCCGGCCCCTGAAGTAGTCCCTCCCGTGGTGCCTGGCGACCCGGAGGTGGTAGTTGTGGCGGAAGCGCCTACGGTCCCGGCGGAGCCGGTCGCCGGGCCCCCCGTCCCCGAAGCGCCACCGCCGGAGCTGCCGGAGCTGCCGGAGGCGCCGGCCGGTGCGGTGGTGCCGGCCCCAGCGGTGCCCGAGGTGGCAGGCGTGGACGTGCCCGCCGCAGCCGCGGTCGTCGTTGTCGCCGCGGTGGTGGTAGTCGCGGCAGTCGTCGTTGTCGCCGCTGTCGTGGTCGTGGCCGCGGTGGTCGTAGTTGTCGCCCCGGTCGTGGTGGTGGCAGAGCTAGTGCTGGTAGTGGAGCGAGGCTTGCTCGTCGAGGTGGTCGTGGTGGCGACGGTGGTGGTTGTGGTCGGCCCCGTGTACTCGCCGATGTAGAGCGTCACGGTCGAGTTTTGCCTGACCGACGAGCCGGGCTTCGGGTCGGTGGAGATCACGTACCCGTCCTCGGACGGGTTGGTCACCGGCTGATAATGCTCCGTCGTGTACAACTGCAGTGATTGCAACGCCTTTTGAGCTTGCTGCAAGGATTGGCCGACCAGGTCCGACGGCACCGTGACCATCTCCTGGCCTCCCGAAACGTAGAGGGTGACGACGCTGAACCACGGCTCCGGGGTGCCACCGGCGGGCGAGGTATAAGCCACCAGCCCGGCTTTCACGGTTGCGCTCGGCACTGTGGCGGAGTTGCCCACCCTCAGGTGGGCGGCCTGCAGCTTGGCTCCGGCCTCGGCGGGCGTCAAGCCCTGGAGATCGGGCACAGTCGTCTGGAGCCGGCCCGAGGAACAATAAACCTTGACCGTATTGCCTTGCCGGTCCTTCTGACCCCCCGCCGGCGACGTGGCTATCACCAGGCCTGATTCGATTGTGTTGCTGTTCTCAGGCATGTTTTTAACCTTGAAGTTGTCGGAGTTCAGGGTGGTCGAGGCGTTGATGCACGACTTGCCGGTGAGACCGGTCGGGATGGGGACCAGAGGCTCGCCAGTGCTCACGGCGAGGACGATCGGGTGGTCCGGTGGCGAATAGGAGCCGGCGGCGGGGGTCGTGCCGATCACCTGCCCATTCGGGACCAGGCCGCTCGGGCCGTCTTGTGACGTCACATGCTTGAAGCCCGTGTCCTTCAACTTGGCTTGAGCCTGAGCTTCGCTGTCCCCCCGCACATAGGGGACCTGGATGGTGGCCGGTGTGCCCCACCAGTTGGCGTTGCGGCCGATGAAGTACACGACGCCGGCCAGTACCACCAGCAGAAGGGCGAACAGGGCGGCCCACCACCCGGTCCTCGACCGCTGTTGCTCTACCGCGGTGGCGGCGACGGTACCGGTCTGACCGACGAGCCGGGTGTCCTGGGCGTAGGTCAGGTCGTAGCCAGGCGGGTAAGCGGGGGGGCCGGCCACGGCTCTGGTGGCCGGGGTGCCCATCGAGGGCGGAAGGGCAGCGACGGGGCGACCCTGGGCAAAACGGGTCAGGTCGTCTCGCAACTCGGCCGCGCTCTGGTAGCGGTCCTCGGGATTTTTGGCCATGGCGGTCATCACGATGGCCTCGAAGTCGGCCGGTACAGCCGAGTTGATGCTCGACGGCAGGGCCGGGTACTCGCGGACATGCTTGTAGGCGATGGCCACCGGGCTGTCGCCCGTAAATGGCGTACGGCCGGTGACCATTTCGTACAGCACGACGCCCAGCGAGTAGACGTCGCTGCGGGCATCCACGGGCAGGCCCTGGGCCTGCTCGGGCGAGAAATAACTGGCGGTGCCCATGACGGCGCCGGTCTGGGTGAGACCTTCCCCGGCCTGGCTTACCGCCCGGGCAATACCGAAGTCGGCCACTTTGACCCGGCCGTTGTGGTCGATGAGCACGTTGCCGGGCTTGACGTCCCGGTGGATCACGCCCCGGCGATGGGCGAAGTGCAATGCACTGGCGATGTCGGCACCGATGGCGGCGGCGCGGGCGGGGGCAAGGGCGCCCTGGCGGATGCGCCACGAAAGCGTCTGCCCATCGATGTACTCCATGACTATGAAGTACGTGTGCTCGCCTTGGCCCCAGTCGTATATCGACACGATGTTGGCGTGGGAAAGGTTGGCTGCAGCTTGAGCCTCACGCCGGAACCGTTCGACAAAGGCAGGGTCAGATGACAGTTCCGGGAACAGGACCTTGATTGCTACCGGGCGTACGAGCTGCAGATCCTGGGCCAGGTAGACCTGGGCCATGCCGCCACGGGCAATATGGCGCACGAGCTCGTAGCGCTCGCTGAAGACCTCAGGTGATGCCATGCCCGCCATAGCCTAGGGCTGGTAGGGGGGTGGTTTGATGGCGCGCTGCCGTGCCTGCGCAGCTCATGGTGTGCCGTTCCCCCCGGGTTGGAGGTAGGCACCGATGATCGCCTTGGCGATGGGAGCAGCCACTGTGCCCCCCTGGAACTCGTCCGCGCTGGGCTGATTTTCGACCAGCACGGCCACGGCAATCTGCGGGTCCGGGACGGGGGCGAAGGCTGCGAACCACGTTTCGATGCCGGGCCCTCCCGTTTGTGCCGTGCCCGTTTTGCCCGCCACCTGGACCCCCGGGATGCGAGCCGCCACCCCGGTGCCGTCCGGGCTGTTTACCACCGACAGCATGAGGTTGGTGAGTTTGCTTGCAGTGGCGGGCGAAGTTGCAGTGAGCCACTTGGTTGGCTTGTAGGACTGGACCGCCTGGCCTTGCGAATTCGTTACCCGCTCGAGCAGGTGCGGGGTCATGATGACGCCGCCATCGGCGATAGCGCCGGCGTCGAGGGCGACAGTTAGGGGAGTGGCCTGCACGCTTTCCTGCCCTATGGCTGATTTCGCCAGCGCGGCCAGGTTGTTGGTGAACGACGAGGCGGGCGGGAAATAGGACTGAGCCACGCCGGGCAGGTCGAGCGGGGGGGTGGCGTTCCAGCCAAAGGCTGTCGCCTCGTTGGCCAGCCCGGTGGCGCCGACGGCCAGGCCGAGCTGCGCGAACCCGGTGTCGCACGAAACGGTGAAGAGGGTCAGGAGGTCGCCGCCGCACGCCTCGCCGCCGAAGTTGTGCAGGACCTGGCCCGCGGTGTCAGGCAGGACGAAGCCGGAGACAACCGGGAAACTGCGGTTGGCGGCGGCCGGCTTGTGGTCGTAGACGGCGGCCGCGGTCACCATCTTGAACGTCGAACCGGGAAAGAAGCGTTGGCGATAAGCGGCCGCCAACAGCGGGGCGCCCGGGGCTGTTTGCAGGGCGGCCCAAGCACTTTGCGCCACCGAGGCATTGTGGCTCGACAGGGCGTTGGGGTCGTAACTCGGGTTGGAGTACATGGCCAGGATGGCGCCCGTTTTAGGGTTGAGCGCCACCACCGCTCCGTCGCGGCCGGCCAGCTCGGTGGCGGCCAGTTTCTGCAGGCTGGCAAGGACAGTGATCTGAACGTTGTCCGGCGCGGGCTGAGTGGTGAAGAACTTCTTTAGTTGTGAGAGGTTTCGCGGCAGCGTTATGGATGTCGTGGCCTGGGTCAGATCGGAGTTGTACTGGCTCTCGAGCCCATCAGTGCCGTAGTTCAGGGAGTAGTACCCGGTCAATTGGCCGAAAAGAGCTCCCTCCGGGTACACCCGCTGGTATTTGTACTGGTCTTTGCTGGGGACCGACTGGGCCAGAGTAACCCCGTCGGCGGAGATGATGGCGCCCCGGGGCTCTTCGTACTCGGTAATCACGCCGCTGGTGTTATGCGGGTTGCTCACGAGCGCATTGGCGTGGAATATCTGGACGTAGTTGAGCATCACGAACAGGGAAACGGCCAGGACTATGGCCCCGACACCGACGGCCCGCACCCGCCTGTCCATACCGGTCACAGCCCTACGGCTCCCGTGTCAGCGGTCGGCCAAACGTTGACCTGCGCCGGCACCAACACTGTGCCGAGCGCCGCCTCCTCGGCGAGAGCCTGTTCTGATGCATTGTCGTTCGAAATTCGGAGCAAGATGGCGAGCAATATGTAATTGGAGACCAGCGAGGAACCCCCGTACGAGACGAAGGGAAGGGTAATACCGGTGATCGGTATGATCCGCGTTATGCCCCCCACCACGACGAAAACCTGGACAGCCAGGAGTATTGAAACGCCAGTGGCGAGGAGCTTGCTGAACGACCGCTGCGACCGTACGGCAACCCTTAATCCCGACCCTACCATCAAAAGGTAGACGATTAGGAGCGCGGTCACGCCGATAAGGCCTATTTCCTCCCCGATGGCGGCGAAAATGAAGTCGGTCGAAGCCTCCGGTATAACCCCGGGGTTCCCCTGGCCCGGGCCAACGCCCCACAAACCACCCGTCGCCAGCGCGAACCAGCCCTCGATTATCTGGTAACCGGAGGTGGCAAAATGCGACCAGGGGTCTAGCCAGGCCTGGACCCGGGTCTGGGCGTGGTGGATGAAATCCAGTGCGATTACCGCCCCTCCGGTGAACAGGCCCGCCCCCAGGACGAGGTAAGCCCATCTACCGGTCGCCACCCAGAGCAGGCCCACGAAGAGGGCGAAGAAAAGGAAAGAGGACCCGAGGTCGTTCTCGGCCAGGAGTATTAGTAACGACACCCCCCATGCCGCCACGAGGGGAGCCATGTACCTTGGTTCGAGCACCAGCCAACGCCCGATCCGGCGGGTCCCGGTGGCCAACAGGTCCGCCCGCTCTGCCAGCACCGAGGCGAAGAAAATGGCCAGGGCCAGCTTGGCGAACTCCTCGGGCTGGAAATTCAGGGGCCCCAGATGGACCCAGAGCCGGGCGCCGTTCACCTCTTCACCGATATGAGGGACGAGGGGCAGTATCAAAAGGGCCACACCGACGAAGGCGAACGAGTAGCGGTAACGCTCGAGCGTCACCGCCCGGGGGAAGAGCGCCAGAGTGGCTACAAAAGCAATGATGGCCACCGCCGTCCATGTGGCCTGGGCGGAAGCTTCGGCACTGTTGAGGCCGGCGATGAAGACGTAGCCGAAACCGTTCAAAAGTGCGGCCAGCGGCAGGAGTACCGGGTCGGCCTGGGGGGCCAGGCGGCGCAATGCGACGTGGGCGACCAGCATCAAGCCGGCGACAAGGACGAAGAACGGGATTATGTTCGCCGGCAGAGACCCGGCCGTCCCGAGGCTGGCCAGGCTGTATAGCCCCCCGGTCAGCACCAGCACCAGGATGATCATCCCGAGCTCGCTGCGCCGGCGGGCAGGTCGCTGCCACGTCTGCGCCGTCATGAGGCCGTTCTTGCCTTGTGGACCGTCGTCGTAGTGGCGCGTTTAGCGCTGGTTGTGGGGGAGGCATGCGTCGTTGCCGGTTGATGGTGCGACGTCGTGCTGGTCGTGTGGGCGGTCCGGGAGGTTGTGCCGGCGTGAGCAGTTGTCCCGGTATGCGGGACCGTACGAGGCGGCCCGGTCGTGCCGCTGTGGACCGTCGTGCCGCTGTGGACCGTCGTACCGCTGTGGACCGTCGTCCCCGTGTGCGTAGCCGGCGGGGTGCGGCTAATCGTGGACGTATGGCCTGTGGTTTTGGTCGATGCGGTCGGGGCCGTCGTGGCCGTCGAGCCGGAGCGAGGATGAGTCGTGGGTGCAGCGGTCGTGGGTGTAGTGGAACTGCTGGCCGTACTGGGCGGTGCCGTTCGCGGCGGCGGCCGGTCCGCCAGCTCGGCCTCCCTTTTCATAGCCACCTGGTTGTCGACCCACTGCCGGGCCTGCCCGACGGATGGCTCCATCTGGCCGGCCCGCAAAGCTTGCAGGTTGACGGAAAGAACCGAAGCGGTGGAGTAATTGGTGAGGCTGCTGAGCGTGGGCTTGAACCACAGCACGCCCCCGGGACGGCCCTGGAAAATAGCAATGCGGCCGTTGCTCAGCCCCACGAAATACGCCGACCGGGCGTACCAGGCCACGCTGCCGATAGCCGCCCCGAGCACCACGCACAAAGCCACGACGAAACCCACAACCCTTAAATTCAGTCCTCCGGGGACGGCGTTCCTGCGCCGGCCGGTGGAGCCGTCCGTAGTCTTGGGGCCCTCTTCGGCTGGTGCGGGTGACGACCCGTTGGCGTCGTCCACGGGCGCCCGGTCGACCGGCGTCTGGTCTATGGCCTGCTCGTCGTCATTTTCGGGGACGACCGAACTCGCCGGGCCCGGGACGATGATCAGGGAGTCGGGGCTCTGCTCGTTGGCCAGGACGTCGACAACTACGACGGTGACGTTGTCGCTCCCGCCCCTCGAATTGGCCAGCTCCACCAGCTCCTGGGACGCCTCGCTCGGGTCGGGGAAGCGAGACAGGATGGCGGCGATCTGGTCGTCAGACGCTTCGCGAGGCAGGCCGTCGCTGCAGAGCAAATACCTGTCGTTGTTTTGGGGGGCGATCTCGATGACGTCGACGTCGACCGATGGCTCGACGCCGAGCGCTCGAGTCAAGACGTGACGCTGGGGGTGGACGGCTGCTTGGGCCTGGCTTATCTGGCCCTCGTCAACCAGTTCCTGGACCAGGCTGTGGTCCACCGTGACCTGCACCAGTGTCTTGTCACGGTAGAGGTAGACGCGAGAATCACCTATATGGGCCACGGCCAGGCCGTTCGTCCCGTCGTCGTTCTCGACGACGGCCAGGGCGACCAGGGTGGTCCCCATACCGAGCATCGACCGGTTGGTCCGGGCTTGCTCCCAGACGGCCCGGTTGGCAGCCTTGGCTGCGCTCTCCAGCGAAGCCGGTGTGCGCTCGTCGCTCGCCTCGAAGGCGGCGTCGAGGGCCTTGATCGCCGTCAGGGACGCCACCTCGCCGGCGGCGTGCCCCCCCATCCCGTCGGCCACGGCATAGAGGCCCGGAGCAACCAGCAGCTGGTCCTGGTTGTTCGAGCGGACCAGGCCGATATCGGTGGCAGAACCGACCACTAGCCGGGTCATTTACGCAGTTCCAGTACGGTGCGGCCGACCTGGAGCCGGTCGCCCCGCCGGACCGGGGCGGGCCCCGACAACTTGCGCCCGTTCATCAGGGTGCCGTTGGTGCTCCCGAGGTCCTCCACCCAGTACTCGTTCTCCAGGAGGAAAACGCGGGCGTGTACCTGGGACACGAAGTTGTCGCCGGGAAGAGGCACGGTACAGTCCGACGACCGCCCGATAGTGAGCTCGTTCGCGAGCGCGAAGGACTCGTCGCTGCCATTAACTGCGCTCATGACCGCGAGCTGGTGGGGGAGGCCGCGCCCCTTGCGGGCGCCGTTACCGTTGGTGGCGGGGGCATGAGCGGCCCCATCTGTGCGGACCGTCTCGGCCGGGACCACCCGGGGTTCCCGGAGCTCGACCCAGACGGCCCGGAGCACGCGCAGAAAGAAGAGGTA
>DATJUH010000110.1:0-23496 GCA_035502515.1 Acidimicrobiales bacterium | reverse complement strand
ATATCTGGTCGGGGTCGTCGAGGTTGGCGCCGGCCTCTTCGAGTTCCTCGTCGTCAACGACTATCTCCGAGCCAAGGTCGCGTTGGCCTTCAGGCCCGCCCGCGAAGCCTCGTTGCACGTCGATCTCGTCCAGGGATTCATCGAGGCTCTCGAACGCCTCATTGTCGTCGGGCGGCTCTTCCAAAATGTCGCTCACGGCTACTTCGTACCCGTTGCCGGCGACACCAACACGCAGCTTTCGCCCGGCAGGCCCACGGTACCCAGGAGCCCGGGCCAAGGAGCGAGGACCGAAGAGATGCGGCGGACCTCTCTGAACAGTGGCAACATGGTGGCGCGACGGGCGGATATTTGGCCCAAGACATAAGCCAGCATTGGGAGGCGCGAATGGGTGCGACGGCGATGGGAGTAAGGGACCGGCTGGAGCACGACTCTTATGTCATAGTCGAGGACATTTTCGACCCGGACGTGGATTTGGTGCCCCTTTACGACCAATGGAGTGCTGTCCTCCACGAGGTAGCCGCCGCACTAATGGCAAAAGGGCTCTTGACATCCACCTTTGACGAGTTGCCCTTCGAGGAGCGGCTGATAGCGGTCACGGAGCAGAGCGGGCAGAACGTCTCGAAGTACTTCGACATCTCGCTGCCCCAGCGCAACATCAGTGGCGACACTCCGATCTGCGCCACTCCGGCCATGTTCCGCCTCCTCACCAACGAGAGGCTGCTTGACGTGGTCGAAGAGGTGATCGGGCCCGAAATCACGTCCAACCCGACCCAGCACGTGCGGATGAAGCTACCCGGACGGTCCCTGGCCGACCCCCACGACGGGTTGAGCGCAGGCGTCCCCTTCCATCAGGACCAGGGCGTCCTGTTGCCCGAAGCCGACGAGTCGGACATCCTCACCTGCTGGGTGGCCATAACCGACGCCGACGAGTCCAACGGGTGCCTCCAGGTCTTCCCGCAGAGTGACCGGGCCGGGCTCGTTCAACATTGCCCGGGCGACTCAGCCGCCATGGTGGGCCCCGGTCAGGTCGGCATACCCCCTCGCCTGCTCCCGGGCACCGACGCCAAGGCCTTGCCCATGCGGGCCGGGAGCGCCTTGTTCTTCAACCGCCGGCTCGTCCACGGGTCTTGTGACAACACGACCACCGACAAGGTGCGGATCAGCCTGGACCTGCGCTACCAGCCGACCGGGCAACCAACCGGGCGGCCGGTGTTCCCCGCCTTTGTCGCCCGCAGCCGGGAGGACCCCGGTTCGGTGCTCCGGGATGCCGGGAAATGGCGTGACCTCTGGTACGGCGCCCGGGACAGGCTGGCCCACGACGCCACACCGCGGTTCAACCGCTGGGGCACAGACTCGCCGGTGTGCGCCTAGCCGACGGTTGACCGTGCCCCTCCCGTTGGGGGGAACCGGGCCTCGGCCGGGAACACCCGACCCGGCCCCGTCTGTAGGAATCTCATCGCATCTCGGTGCAGAGAGCCGTTCTCGTCGCCATCGGGTGCGATTTTTCCCAAGAAACGCAACGAGTTCGGTTTTTGACGCCGAGAACGGCCGATGCCACATCGACACTGCGCCGAGCGACGTCGAGCGCCGGGGGCCGTCCCCTGCCATGGCCTTCGAAGCCAATTGCCGCGAAGCGGGTGATGCTTCGGCGCCGCCGGCAAACGACCATGAGGGCAAAGAGCTAAGGAGGCACGAATGTCTGATTCGAAACCTACGACTGTCGAGGACATGTTCGTCCAGACGGCCCAGGGCGCCCGCAGTGATGCCAACAGCCTCACGCTGGTAGGCCTGACTCCGCACACCATCTACTTTTCCGACCGGCCCGAACGTATTGTCGGGCACATAACCACCAAACGGTTCCTCGAGTGGTGGTCCGACGGTGACGACAGCTTCGCCGCCGACCCGCCGAACGCCGTGCTGGCGTGGGGCGAACCGGGTGAAGACGCCCCAGAAGAGGCGGTCGTCGTCATTTCAGACCCCGAGGTCACGGAGAACGGCTTGCGCTACCAGATCAAGACGCTCCAGGGGACCACGCCGGCCGAGTCCGGCCCGTGCGTCTTGTTCATCGACCCGCTCGGCCGCCCGCTGTCGCCTGTGTCGGTAGCCGGGGTGCGGCGGCGGGAAATCCGCAGAGATCGCCGGCGCCTTTGAAATCACGGGCGTCTAATGGCGTGAAAGAGCGCGGGCCCAGCCTTGTACGGTTGGGCCCGCGCTTTTTACGCCCCAGGACGTCCGTCGGGCACGCCGGCGTTGGCCGGCAACGGCCCGAGCCTGAGGTCGCAGCACAGGCACTCCAGGAAGGACGACCTCAGCCAGAACCGGTACTTCCCCCGTCTGTGCACCACGACGAGCACATGACTGTTTGCCCGGCAAAGCCACCGGTTGGCAGGGTGATCTGCAGGCACGATGGGTAACGCCTAGAAGACTGGCCGCCCTGGCAGTAGGTCTTTTGTGCCGTCAGGAGCCCAGCGCCTTGGCTTTCTGCTGTTGGAACTCGGCTTCGCTGATCACACCCCGGTCCCGCAAGTCGGCCAACTTGGCCAGCTCACCGGCTGATCCGTCAGCCGAGGTGGCCGCCGCCTCCTGCACGTACTGCCGGAAGGCCTGGTCCTGCGCCTGCGCCGCTTCCAGTTGCCGCTGGTGCATCTTGCCGCCCCGGGCAATGAGGTACACGAGCACGCCCACCCAGGGGATGATTATTACGAACAGTATCCAAAGGGCCTTGCCCCAGCCGGACAGGTCACGGCTGCGGAAGATGTCCCCGAAGACGATGATCAGTATCCAGATCCAGGCGAAGAACAGAAAGAACTCGAGCATGGTGACGAAGATGTCTGCCAATGGATAGGAATTAGCTAGCACCTGTTAAACCCTTTCCGTTTTCGCCTACGGTTACGAAAATACGCTTGCAGCTGCCAGTACGGTAATGGGCGTCTGTTCGTCTCACCTCACTCGGTCAGGGTGATTGCCGAGCCATCCTGTGCCCGATCTGTGATTGGCCCTTGGAGCGGGTCACAGGCGAGGCAGTGACAGCACTGAGACCACGGTGTACACCAGGACCCCGAACGCCACCACGTTGAGGCCCATGCGTGCTTCGCGGACCCGCAGGCGCTGCGCCAGCGCAACCAGGAACAACACGGCGGCAAACAGGACGGTGTCCCGTACATATTGGTCAGCCGTGTCGCGGGCGGCGGTGCCCTCGTCGAATGCTGAGGACGCTTTCTCGTTCAGAGCGGTGGCCTGCGCGAAGTACGTGTTGTGGTACTCGGGCATGACAGCTGGGCCGGCGGGGGCTTTCGGATTGTTGAAAGGATCGGTTTTCAGCCAGGCGTTGAAGGCGGCCGCGTAGCCCGGGTCGAAACGGCGCACGAAAAACGACTCCAGGCGAGCGTCGTTGGACTCGTGCGCCTGGAGCCAGGCTGTGAATATGCCCGCGTCTGCGGACAGGAGCTGGCCGCCATACGTAGAAGCGGTCTGCGCCTCGAACCGGTAACTGTTGGCGTGGCCGTAGAGAAGGGATTGGCGCCCGTCCCACTTTGTGGCCTGGAAGCCGCTCCAGGCCGTCGCCACGGCCACGATGGCCAGCACTATGACCTCGATGACCTCGGCCACAGTTTGCCAACGTTCGTGGCGACGCTCGTGCTGCTCGTCTGGCGCACCGTGTTCGTGCTCGTCGCGCTCACCCAGCTTGTGGGCGAGCTCGGCGTTCATGCTCTCGGGCATTCACCCATTTCCCGTTCAACACACCCCTTCGCTGTGCCTGGCCCCGGCACTTTTGGCCGGCGCCCGCTGCTCTCCATGAGCAGCCGAGGCCCATCATCAGCGAGACGATAAGTCCAGGCGAGCGCGCAGGCGTCACCCCGATCGTATGACTGAAGTTGGACCGCTGACGCAGGCCAGGCCAGCGTGGCCAGACGAGCGCATCACGCCTTCGGCCCGCGCCCGCCAATCGGGGGCGATGCCCTGGTTATGCCGCGCTCCTCGGCATTCGACGGGGGAGCGCCTCTCGGGGAAGCGGGTTATAAAGACGGCCGCTCTACGGGCCGCACTTCCAGCAGCTCCAGGCCAAGGGCCTGCACGCGGGCAATGGCGCCGTGCAGCGCAGCTTGGTCCGGGAGCTCGGCTCGCAGGGTAGTGCATTCCGTGCCCACGACAACGTCGAAGTCCTCGAAGGCGTCGACGACGGCAGGGACCGCCTTGCCGGCGACGGTGATCTCATATGTCCTCGGCGTCATCAATGCGGATGTACCCTCCGAAGCCGCTCTCCTCCCATAGGTCCCATACCTCAGCATGACGCCTTCGCTCCGGCCCGTCGTCACCCTCCATAGGGTGATACCCTTCGCATGTGCCCGTCGTCCGCCCGCGCGGGCACCGCTGAACTGACGGTGCCGCAGATGACTACTGATGCGCTGGACCGCCAGCTCAGGTCGAGCCCCGCCGCAGGCCGGCCTGGTTCTGGCGGCCCCGGTATTGGCGGTCCCGGTATTGGCGGCCCGAGTACCCGTGGTCCCAGGTTCCCGTCGTCTAAGTTTTCTGCGCCTGGGAACGGCCCCCACCTGGTCAGCCGTTCGAGACTTCTCGATCGGTTGGACCAGGGTTGGCAACACCGCCTGACCCTGGTGGTCGGCACGGCCGGAGCGGGCAAGACCGTGCTCCTGGCCGACTGGCTGGCCCGTCGGCCCGACTGGCCGGCGGCGTGGCTCAGCTGTGACGCCGCAGACGCAGACCCGTTTCGGTTTTTCGCCGCCATCATCGAATCCCTGCGCCGGGCCAGTGCTGAACCCGGCCTGGGTGAGGACGCCCGCCAACTGCTGGCCGCAGAAGGAGCCGTTTCCGCGGACGTCGTCGCCGCCCTGACTGACGACCTCGAAGGGCTCGAAGGACCACGGGTGCTGGTGATCGATGACTTCCACTTGACTGGCGCGGCTGGAGCGCCGGCTCTATCTCTGCTGCTGGAGTACAGACCGCCATCACTGCAGCTGGTTGTCGCCACCCGGGTAGACCCCCAGCTGCGGCTTCATCGCATGCGGTCCAGCGAGGAACTGGTCGAGCTGCGTGACCGTGACCTGTCTTTCTCGGCCGAAGAGACAAAGCAGTTCCTGGCCGGCCTGGACGTCGAACTGAACGCTCGGGATATCGACCTGGTCCACGACCGCAGCGAAGGATGGGCCGCAGGTCTACAGATGGCAGCCATCTCCATCCACGCCTCGCCCGACCCGGTCAAGGCAGCCGGCCGGGTGGAGCTCCACCGTCACACGGTGGCCGGCTATTTCCTGGACGAGGTCCTCTACCGCCAGCCCGTTGAAGTGGTCGACTTCATGCTGGCCACATCGGTAGCCGACGAGTTGTCCGTACCGATGTGCACTGCTCTATGCGGCCCGGAGTCGGGCGCCATGCTCGAGCACCTCTACCGCTCGCATATGTTCGTCACCGTCGTGGACGAGCAGGCTCGGACCTACCGCTACCACCAGCTGATCAGGGAGGTCCTCCGGGCCGAATTGCACGCCCGTGACCCGGCCCGAGAGCGGTCGTTGCACGTAGCGCTGGCCGGATCCCTGGCCGAGGCCGGCCAAGTAGGGGCCGCCACCCGGCACCTGCTGTCGGCCGGCGACCCGACTTCGGCCTTCAAGCTGCTGGGCGAGCGCACCCTCCGCGATTTCTCCGCCGACCCGCGGCCGAGCAGCGCTCTCGACCTGGACGAGGTGGGCCCGGAGCTCTTCGCCGACAGGCTGGAGTTCCTGGTACCGCTGGCGACGGAATTACTCCTCCGGGGCGCGTTCGAACGCGGCTCGCGGGCCCTGTTCCTGGCCCGCCGGCAAAGCTTGGACCCTGCCCAACAGCCCGAGCTGGCCCTGAAGCTGGGGGTCGCTAATTGCCTCCATGCCTTTGGCACCGGTGAACTGGACGAGGCATTGGCGTTCGCGGACGAAGTTCGAAAGCTGTCCGTCGACCACCCTGACCGTTTTGGTGAATGGTTGGCCGGATGTGACGTGCTGGAAATGTACTGCCACACTTTTATGGGCCAGTTCAGCGCGGCGCGGGAGTCGTGCGATGCCGTTTTGGCATCTCCCTTCACCCGGCCCACCGAGAAAGAGGTGTTGTGCCCTGGCGTCATGAGCCAGGCTGCATTGGCGGAGGGCGCGCTCTTCGACGCCCGGGCGCTGGCTGACCGAGCGTTGACTTCGGCCCGCCACCTTGGGTTCGACGACCACTATTACGCGTTCACCGGGCTGAGGACGCTCGCACTATTGGCGTTGGAAGGCTTGGACCTGGCCAAGGCATCAGCACTGACCGAAAGGGTCATCGAGATGGCCGGTAGCGGCCGGCCCATCTTCGCCTATTTGGCTCAGTTGGACCGGGCCCGAGTATGGGCGGCGCAGGGCAATACGGACGACGCATTTGCTTCGCTGCCGGCGGCGCGGGCCGCGCTCCACAGCGGCCGGTCTCGCCTGCTGGCAAAGGCCGACGAGCTGGAAGCCCGTTTTCGCCTCGCCCTTGGTGACCCTGGAGGGGCCGCTGTCCCCCTCGGCCGGCTGCCGGACGACCGCCGCCTGGTGGTCTCCGTCATGATGGCGCTGGCCGCCGGCGACGCTGGCGCCGCCTCGGAGCAACTGCACGAGGCTCCCGCCCACGGGGCTACTGTCCGATCAGACCTCGAGCTGCGGCTCCTCCGAGCTACTGCCGCCATCATGCAAGGCTCCTCGCTCGCACCCCAGCTGGTACGGGAATCCCTGGCTATGGCCGAGCGGAACGGTTTCGTCCAGATGGTGCTCGACACTTCCCCTCAGATTGTCGACCACCTCGCGGCCGGTTCGAGCAGCTACCCGGCCAGTCCCACATTGGCTGCTCTGATCGCCGCTCGCCTGGCAGAACGCAAGCACGGCGCCGCTTCTCCGGTTCGCGCCACGCTGCCTGACCCCCTTACAGACGCCGAGATAAGGGTGCTGGAAAAGCTTTCCCAGCGGCTGACCTACGTCGATATAGCGTCCGACCTACACCTTTCGCTCAACACCATAAAGACCCACCTGCGGCACAGCTATATGAAACTGGGCGTCACCTCGCGAACGGCTGCCCTACAACGGGCCACTTCTCTCGGGGTTATCTAAAGTTTCGCCGGTTCATATCCGTGTTTCGCTTGCCGGGCGGCACCCGGGCGACGAAATTGCATAGGTCACCAACTCCCGGCGCGCATCGGCCCGGCGCCCGTCGTCGTCGCCGGCCTGGGGCCGGCCAACGGCCGCCGTTGCCCGCCGCCGGTTGACTGTCGACGGCTATCGCCCGTCGGGGGATCACCCGCTCGCGGGTGATGACGGGTGGCCGTCCGAGCCCCTAGCGTGACCAAAGAAGAGCTGAGGAGGTCGTGATGGTGTTCCCTTGGGTGATCTCGTTTGGCGCTCTGGTCACGCTGGCATTGGTCCGGCGGGCGCTCGCGAAAAGCTTTACCCGATCGCAGGCTGTTTACGTTCCCCGTCCGAAGGACGCAGGTCAATTGGCCGGGCCCCATGCCCCCAACCGGGCGTACAGCCGGGGCTGCGCCTGGAGCAATTTCGGCGACCGCCGATGACCGCTTCCAGCCTCGCCCCGGCCTGGAGCGGCAGCGAAAGCGCCGCGTCCGGAAAGTTCGTCCCCCCTAATCTGCCCCGCCACCTGGTCAGGCGCGACCGCCTCGACCGCCAGCTTTCGGTGGCCCTGCAGCACCGGCTCACCATCGTCACCGGGCCGCCGGGCGCAGGTAAGAGCGTGCTGTTAGCGGACTGGGCCCAGGGCTTCACCGAGGGCGTGGTGGCCTGGCTGTCGCTCGAAGAGGCGGACAACGAGCGGGGCGTATTCTGGCGTAACGTCTCCCTAACCCTCGGCGTTCACCCAAGTAACGCCGCCGGCGCCGCCTCCTGGCGTCAACTCGACGACGACAACCTGATCGACCGCCTTTTGGGACTGGTCCCTGAAGGCCGGGAACGCCTGCTCATCCTGGACGACTTCCATGTGATAACCGATGAGGCGATCCTGGCCGCCGTGGCGCGACTGGCTCGCCGCCTGCCACCCCAACTTAAGGTCATCCTGGTCGGGCAGGGCAATGAGTCCCCCTCCCTGCAACGCGTGATATTGCGAGAAGAGGCGGCCACCATCGGGGACAATGAGCTCCGCTTCACTGTTGAGGAATGTGGCGCGCTGGTGGCTTTGGTTGCTCGCAAGTTCGTCCCTATCGACGAACTCACCCTCCTGACAGAACGCAGTGAGGGCTGGGCCGCAGGGCTGCACCTGGCCGCGTTGGCCCTCCGGGAACACGACGACCCGCTCGAGTTCGTCCGCCATTTCTCGGGGAGTTTTGGGCCGGTGAGCGAATACCTGGAGAACGAAATGCTCTTGCGGCAACCTCCAGAATTGGTGAAATTCCTCCTTCAGACGTCAGTGCTCGACTGCCTGAGCGCCGAACTCTGCGAAACGATCAGCGGACGGACCGACTGCGCGGAAATTCTTCAATCATTGGCCAAGCGCAACCTGTTCGTGGTCCGCGTCCGCAGCGGCGAGCAGCTCTATCGGTACCACAATCTGTTCGCCGACATGCTGCGCAGCCGGTTCCGGTTGGAAAAGGCGTCGGCCAGGAGCCACGCCCACTTTGACGCCGCCAGTTGGTTCCAATCGCAGGGAGACGTCCGCTCTGCTGCACACCATTTTGCCGAAGCCGGCGCCTACGAACGAGCGTTCTCACTGGTCTTCTCGGATCTGGTCGGGCGCCTGGGGGGTGGTAGGAGAGGAGAGACCCCGCTTTTTGGCCCTTCTTCGCTCGAAAGAGCTGACGGACGCGACGACCCCGGCCGCGTTTATATCGTCGCCGCGGCATTGATCTGCGCTCAGCGGGTAGCCGAAGCAGCCGAAGCGCTCTGCCATCTCAACGCGGTCACGGCCCACGAACCGGACAAACGGCTATGGAGAGCGCGGGCAGAGTTCCTGTGCGCTGTTCAGGCCGAACGGTTGGCCGACCCTCGGGCCGTGCTCGACCACTGCCGGGCGGCCGAAGAGCTGATGGAGCTTGGCCCCGAGCAAGTGCCGAGTTCGTTGGAAGCTTTGGGCGCCGCTGGTTTCTGGCACGAAACCATCGACGCCTCCATTTCCGCCCAGATCCCCGTCCTCTCGGCCAGGGCGCTCCTTTGGCTCGGGCAACCCGATGAAGCTCAGGCTGTCCTCGACGCCCACTTTGGCGGAGAACAGAAAACGCAGGAGCAGGAACCCGCCTTGTCGGCGCTGATCGCGTGCCGGCGAGGCCGGCTGAGAGACTCCTACCGGCTGGCCAGCGCAGCACTGCAACGCCCGGGCACGGAGAAGATGCCCCGTGACCTGGCCAACCTGGAGGCCCATTTGGCCCTGGCAGAGGTCCTGTTCGAGCACAACGAGCTATCGGCGGCGCAGGAGCGGCTGGAGGACGCACTCCTGCTTTGCCAGATGACCACAGAGACGCACTGGGTTTGGGCCGTCGAGGTGGCGGTGGTACGGATCATGCTGGCCCGGGGGCGCCCGGAAGACGCACTGAGCCGCCTTGGCCACCTTCGCGAACTCGGGCTGCGCAAGCCTCCGCCTCATCATTTCCTGGAAAGCCTGGCGGAAGCCGAAATATGCTGCCGCACCACCCTGGGCGACGTGGAAGGGGCCCTCCTGGTCGCCCGGTCAGTCCACACCGGGGCCGCATTTGCCGGTCCGCTGGCCCGAATCGACTTGTGCTCGGGCCGTCCGGAGCGGGCGCTGGCGCGTCTTACTGCCAGCCCATCGCCGACCCCGCCGGGCGAAATCCGTCGCTTGGTACAACTGGCCGGCGTGGAGCTGCGCCTCGGGCACGTGCTGCGCGGCGAAGATGGCATGCGGACGGCCGTAAATGCCGGCCGGCCCGAAGGCTATGTGCGGCCGTTCCTTCAGGAGCTGCCACAGACATTGCCACTCCTCCGCGCTGTGCTGGCCAACCGCCCTGACCCGTACATCGCGCTATTGATCAACGAGGCCGAGCAACTCGCTCCCTCGGGCGAACCCAACCCGGCGGCGGCGTTCGTGGAACCCCTTACGGACCGCGAACGGCAAGTCCTCGGTTACCTGCCCTCGCACCTGAGCAGCCGGGAGATAGCGGCCAGGATTTATGTCTCCCCTAATACGGTCAAATCCCACCTGAAAGGGATTTACCGAAAAATTGGGGCGGCATCACGCACCGAGGCAGTCGCTACGGCGCGCGCCATGGGGCTCCTGTAGAGAGCGTCCTCTCTGGCTGGCGTAGATAGCAGGCCTGGACAGGGCCCCGAGCCGCGGGAAGATCCGGTGTACATAAAGCGCTGAGCCGGGCGCCACCTCACGGCAAAAGGACGGTCCACGTCCCCCTTTTCGTTGTTTCTTGTACGAGCCGCCTGGGGGGGCCGCTACGTCTGGTCTGCCGCGGTGTGACGGGCCGGCGCTCTCAGCACTTCGATGGCCAGTAGCAGCAAACCCACGACAACCACCAGGATTATGACCGCGGCGGCCGTCGGCCCGCTGATGAGGAGGAGCACCAGCGCCCCCAGGCCAACGACGCCTATCCGCAGTGGGTTTGTGTATTTGGCGACAAAGACGTTGACCGGCCCCGCCGGCAAGCCCTCGCCCAGGTGTCGGGTGGTGTGCGAGACCCCGCGCCGGACCGCCACGGCGCGCGGCGAAGGACCGCTGACCCAGACGCCCAGGGCGACGAGGAGGCCGACCACGAATATCAGACGGATGCTCAGGCGCAGGTAACGCGCCAGGGTATCGAACACGTAATAGCTGGTCGTCCGGGGCGCAATGGTGTCGGGTATACCGTTGGCGTAGGCGTTGCGCCCGATGATCAGGCCTATGGCGAGGATGAGCATCGCCCCGCACAGCCCGAGAGCGGCGCCAATCAGGGCGCGCCGGTGCCTCCGGGCCAGCGCCACACCCGCCGCCACGAGCGCCAAGCCCATCCAGGGGAGCCAGTCAGCCAGGGTGTTGAGCACGCGCACCAATCGCTGGGCGGACTCGATCCCTTTCACCCGGGCTACTTCCAGTGTCGCGTGCACCGGCGGGATGTGAGTGGCGACGCTGAGGCCGGCGTTCACCAGGCGGTCCTTGACTTGCTCGACGACCGCGCCAAGGTCGAGGACTACTGTCCCCGACCTTATGTACAGCACCCCGTGGGCGACCGTCTTTCCGGTCAGGATGGCAACTATCTGTTGGTGAGCAACCCGGTTGATGGTTACCCACAATCGGGCGAAGAGCTTGCTTTCCACCACTTTGGTGGTAGCGGTGTGTATCAGACCGTATACCGCGCTCTGGATGGGGACAGCCAGAAGCGTGGCCGCGTTGGGGGGCAGGACCTGCTTGACGTAGGTGGACACGGGGAGGTTGGCTTCGACCTGTTTATCGACCTGGGCCACGATGACGTCTTGAACCCCGGGGTTGGACGCCAACGGAGCGACCGTATCGACGTAACGGTTGGTGTCGAGCACGAGGTCGCGGCCCCAGATGGCCAAGGGTGCCAGCATGAGGCTGACAACCCCGAGGATTATGAGAACGACGGCGAAAAATCCTTTGATACGGCCTCCGGAACGCCGGGCCGGCGCCGGCGGGCTGGCGGGGGAAGTAGAACCGCTCTCAGACGCCGGTGAGCTGACGACGTTCATTGTCCCGCTTACACCTTTCCCTGCTCAGGCGCAGGTTGATGAGGTTCGACCATAGCGTTTTCCCGCTCGCAAGCCGGCAAACTGCAAACCTCCGGAACCTAAGACGTCGCCCCTGTACTGAGGGCTTCCTGCAGATCTTCAGCAGTGGAGCTCGACCTGCTCAACGTCTTTGTCGCGCCTTCCAGCAGTTCGGCCAGAGCCCGGACGGAACCTTCATCGGTGACGACCACCATGGCGATCTCTCCCGAGTCCATGACTTCGCCCAGGTCTTTGATATCGCCGCGGTCCAGGCTCCGGTTGAGCCGGGCGATGATGCCGCCACCGGCGGCACCGGCCACTGCCCCGGCGACGATTGTGGGCGGGAACAGAAGGCCAACCACCGCCCCCGCCACCGCGCCTTTACCCCATCCATGGTGTGACTGGCGGTGGATCGTGGTGACAGCACCGTCGGCACCTGTTTTTACGAGAGCGGCATCAGCAATGTCGACAGAACTGGCCCGGCCCGCAGACTCCACCGCCGCCCAGTCCTTCTCCGCGAGTACCTCATCGTCATAAGTAGCGATCGTGGTGCTCAGGTTTTTCATACCGGCCTCCTATGCCGATGCCCTCTTTTGAGTGGGTAACACAGTTCCCGCCAAAACATACGGCGCATCGCCCACGCGGCTCCTCACCCAGACCGGGCGATATCGGGTGAGCCATGGCCATGGCGCGTCACCGAACAGCTTGTTGCCGCCGGGCAGGCAGGCTCACGGTCCACCGTGGCGACGCCAATTACGCCGCCGTGCGCCGGGCGCCGTCGCCGCCCGGCAGGTTGTTCAGTTGGCACATGAGCTGCGGGCGGGTCATGGCTGAGCGGCGAGGAGCTCAGTGGCCAGGGCCTCCCGCCCCGCGAACCGGGCTTGCCCCCCCGCCGTTGCTTCGATCTCCAGCAGGCGGTTCCATTTCGCCGTCCGCTCGGAGCGAGTGGTCGAGCCCACTTTTATCTGCCCGGCCCGCCAGCCCACGGCCAGGTCGGCCAGCCAACTGTCCTCGGTGTCCCCCGAGCGGGCCGACACCACCGTGGCATAGCCGGCACGCTGGGCGGCCCGCAGGACGGCCTCGGCCCGGGTGACGGTGCCGGCCTGGTTCGGCTTCACCAGCACGGCGTTGGCGACACCCTTCGCTACCCCCCGCCGCAGCCGGTCGGCCTGAGTGGCGAACAAGTCGTCGCCGACCAGCTGGCGCCGGCCGTCCACCAGGCCGCGCGTCTGTTGCCAGCCCTCCCAGTCGTCCTCCGCCAACACATCTTCGAGCGAGACGATGGGGTACTGCCCGCACCAGCGAGCCAGCTCGGCCAGCCACTCGGCCGAGCTGAAAGAACGCCCCTCCACCCGGAGCTGGTAGGACTGCCCGTCGTATACCTGGTTGGCGGCGACGTCTATGGCCAGTGCAACCTGCTCGCCCGGAGTGAGGCCGGCGCGGGCGATCCCGTCGGTGACCAGGGCCAAGGCGGCCTCGTTGCTGGCCAGGCCGGCGCCCAGGCCGCCTTCGTCGGCCACCAGAGCCACCAGGCCGCCCCGGGCGGCCAAGAGCTCGGCACTGGCCGTCCGGGCGCGCCAGGCCCACTCGATGGCTTCGGCGAAGCTGTGCGCGCCGACCGGGACAACAAGCACGTCCTGCACGTCGAGGGCGCCGCCGGCGTGCGCCCCGCCGGAGACGACGTTCACCATGGGCAGCGGGAGCAAAGGTTGCGCTCCCCCATCGAGCACCTGCCACAGTGGGCGCCTGAGCCCCTCCGCTCCGGCTACCGTCACGGCCAAGGACAGCGCCAGCACGGCGTTAGCCCCCAGCCGACCGAGCCCGGCGCTGCCGTCAAGGTCCTCCATAAGTGCGTCGATGCCGGCCCGGTCGAGGGCGTCCATCCCCACTACCGCGGGCGCCAGCACCTGGTTCAAATTCGACACGGCCTGCCGGGCCCCCCAACCGCCGAACCGGCCACCGCCGTCGCGCAACTCTACCGCCTCGTGGCTGCCCGTCGAGGCCCCCGACGGCACCACGGCCCGGCCTTCGGCCCCGCCGGCCAGCCGGGCCCGGCAACCGACGGTAGGCCGTCCCCTCGAATCGAGCGCCTCCCAGGCGAAGACCTCCGCCACCTCGGTGACGCCCTTGCGCCCTCCGGTCATCCGCCGCCCCGGCGTTCACCGGTCTGGCCTTGACCGGCGTGGCTGGGCGCGGCCTGACGGCGTAGTCTGGCCAGGCCCTCGGGCCGCCCTGGAGGCGAGGTGACGAGCAGCTCACCGACCTGGCGGGCCAGTCGGCGTTCGCCCTCGCTCAGGTACTCGGCCGGTGACTTGCCGTCCACCCGGGCCATGACGAGGCAACCCACGTGCCCGAGCACGTAGTCCCACGACGGGGCCAGCTCCATCCCCACTCCTGCCTCATAGGCGGACGCGAACGCCAGCGCGCACCGGTCGTAGGCCGGGGCCAGTTCCGGGCGGTGGAGCGACTTCAACATCAGGTGGCAAAGCATAAAAGCCACGTCAAAGGCAGGGTCACCCAGGTGGGCGACCTCGAAGTCGATGACCCAGAGCTCCCGGCCCCGGCCGACCAGTACGTTTTTCGGAGAGAAGTCGCCGTGGACCAGGCACAGGCGGTGGCTCAGCAACTCGTCGGCGAAGGCCAGCACAGCCCCGGCCATTGGAGGCCGCCGGCGGGCAACGGTGCGGTAGTAGGGCTCCACCCGGAGCGCCTCAAAAGGTTCCTGGGAGTAGAAGCGCTCCGACAGTTCCTGCCCGTGGAGGGTGGCCCGGTGCCAGCCGGCCAGCAGCGAACCAAGCCAGGCCGCCACTCTGGCGTCTGCGGTCCCGGAGAGCAGCCGCGACTTCCAGTCCTGCCAGTCGGCGGGGGCGCGCTCGACCACCAGGGCGCAGCGGCCGGGGTCACGGTCGAGCACCCGCGGCACCGCGCCCGGCGTCAGCCGGCCGGCCAGGTCGAGCGCCTCGGCCTCAACCAAGGCCCTTTCCCGGGGGGCCCACCACGCATCTGCCACTCGCAGGCGGGCCAGGGCCTGTTTGACCACCATGCTCCCCGGACCTTCCCCCACCGCGAGCACGATATTGGACACCCCGCCGCCAAGGGGCCTGGCCACGGCGCCGGCTTTGGGCTGCAGGCCCCGGCTGGCAAGGTACTGGAGGACGTTGCCGGCGCCCAGGACGTCATCGTCGTTAGGGTCGTGACCGTCGTGGGGCAAGCTGTGATCGTCGTCGGGCAGGCTGTGATGGTCCTCGGCCGGGAGGGGCGGATCAGCCATCGATGAAGCTTAAGGCCTCACCCGGGCCGGCCCGCCTAACGGTAGCCCGGGTACTGGCGGCCCTCGGGCACGACACCGGCGGCCGCTTCGTGGCCCCAAGCGGCCCACCCTTGGCGCCCGTACCGGGCGAACAGCTCGAGGAACGGGCCGGGGGAACAGGCCTCCACGATCTCGTACATCTCGTCCGGCTTGCGCGAATGTTCCCGTTTGCGGGTGGCAAAAAGGTTGACCCTGGTGCGCCCCGGCCCCAGGGTCCGCAACCGCCCGCGAGTGCCGAAGAGGACGAGCTCGGTCACATTACGGAAGTAAAACCCCACCCCCCGGCCATCAGAGCCGCCATCTTTTCGGACCTTGTGCCACACGAGGTTCGCCTTGTACACGAACCCCCAGTTCTCGAGGACCATCAAGCCTTCGGCCAGCAAGGCGTTCGGCACCCACAGATAGCAATGGGAACGCTCCGCCATCAGGTCGGCTACCGGCAGCGAGGCGATCTCCTTGGCCGTCAGCGTGTCATAGCGAGACAGCCGCCGGTGCTCGGGTGCTACCTTGCCCGTCCTGTTGTTGAACCGCCAGGGAGGATCGGCCAGCACGGTACCGAAGGGCTGAGCCGCGCCAAGACCAACCAGGTTCAGGTAATGGCCTGGCCACCCGTCGGGGTAGCCGACCCTCTGGGCCAGGATCACATCCTCGTGGGCCGGGCACCCCATCTCTGCACGCGCCATGTCGCGGAGCATCGTAGATGGCGACGAGCAGCCGGGTGGTGGACCGGTTTGGACGGGCCGAACACAAGCCATGGCGCTTCGGCGCAAAAAGCCGCCGCCCCCTGCTATTTTGCCGCCGGAGCCACCAGCGCTACACCCGCCAGCAGGCCGCCATCGATACGCAGGTCGGCGCCCGTAACGAAGGAAGACAGCGGGCTGACCAGATAAAGGGCGGCGTCGGCGATTTCCCCGGGGAGGCCGACGCGCCGCATCGGGTACATCGAGCCCCATTCCTCGATCACTCGTCCGGGGTCGTCGGGCGATACAGCATGGGCCGCCGTTCTGAGCATGGGGGTGTCGATGGAACCGGGCAAGATGCTGTTTACTCGGATACCCTCGTCCGCGTGGTCGACGGCCATGGCCCTTGTCATGGCGATAATGGCGCCCTTACTGGCGGTATAAGCGACAACATTGCGCTGACTGGCGACGCCCTGCACGGAAGCGACATTGACTATGGCGCCGGAGCCGTTCGCGCGCATCAGCGGTACTGCGTGTTTGGCCATAAGGAACATGCTTTTCACGTTCACCGCCAGGACCCTGTCCCATTCTTCGGGCGGGGTGGACTCGACGGTGCCGTAGTACTGAATACCGACGGTGTTCACGAGGGCGTCGAGGCGTCCCCGGCGGGAGGCGACTTCTTGCATAAAAGCGCCTACCTGTGCCGGATCTGAGGCGTCCACCACCGACCCCCGGGCATCGGCGCCCCCGGCCTGGAGCCGGCGCTCGAACTCTGCGACCCCGTCAGCGTCGTTGGCCACGAACTCCACCGCCGACCCGTGTTCGGCGAAGCGCTCGACTACCGCACGCCCGATGCCGGAACTGCCGCCGGCTACCACCGATATCGTCCCCTCCAGCATCCGGCCCGTACCGTCAATAGTCATGGTCGTCTCCCCTTTGTTGTCGAGTTCATGCGTGTGCCCAAGAAATGATGCAAGCTACATCGCACGCCTTCCCGCCGTCGTTACCGCTTCAAGGCAGCCCCGCCAGAAGATCCCGGACCCCGTCCGCCGAGTGGCACCGAAGAGCGCACTTTGCCAGCTGACGGGCCCGGGCGACACTGACCGTACGGAGCGCCTCCTTGACCTCAGGCACGGCCCGGGCTGTCATGCTGAGCTGGCGGACGCCCAACCCCAAAAGGAGCACAGCCGTGCCGGGCTCGTTGGCCATTTCGCCGCATACCGTGACCCGTGCCTTCTGCCCGGCGGCGCGGGTGACTTCGGCAATGAGGCGCAAGACAGCGGGGTCGAGGGCGTCAGCCAGCGCAGCCACGTCGGCGTTGCCCCGGTCAGCGGCCGTCGTGTACTGAGCGAGGTCGTTGCTCCCGATGCTTACCACGTCGAGCATGGGCACCATAGCCCGGGCGCGCAGGACGAACGCCGGCACTTCGGCCATTGCCCCCACCTCCATCCGCCACGGCAGACGCCCCCCTTCACAACCCACTTCACCGGCCGCCTGAGACAGCAGTGCACGGGCTGACCGGAGCTCGCCCACGGTGGTGACCATGGGGAACAGGACAGTAACCGGGTGTTCCTGCCCGGTGCGGACAATGGCCCGCAATTGTTGTTTGAACACCTCGGGGTAGCCGAGGCTGAGGCGGAGACCGCGCCGCCCGAGGAACGGATTGGCTTCCGGTGGCTGTGGCAAGTACGGGACCGGCTTGTCGCCGCCCACGTCGAGGGTGCGGACGGTGAGCCTTCGTCCGTCGAGTGCTTGCGCGATGGAAAGATATGCCGCCGTCTGCTCCGTCTCGTCTGGTGGCGCGGCCCGGTCGAGGAACAAGATTTCGGTCCGCAACAGGCCCACTGCATCGGCCCCGTACCGGACTGCTTCGAGGGCGTCCTCGACCCGCCCGATGTTGGCGCCGACCTCCACCCGCACACCGTCGGTTGTCACAGCCGGCCGTCGCGCCCGCTCTATCAGCTCTGCGGCCCGGCCGCGGTGGGCGGCCGCCTCTCGCCCGTACCGCTCGACGAGCGATGAAGGAGGGTCTACCACCACCCGGCCGGCGGAACCGTCGACCAGAATGGTCGTGCCCTCGGCCACATTAAGGATGTCGATCCCCGCCCCGACAACCTTGGGGATCCCCATCGATCGGGCCAGGATAGAAGCGTGCGAGGCGGCCGACCCCGAGGACGTGACGATGGCTACCACTTGGGCCGGGTCGAGACCGGCTATTTGCGCGGGCGTGAGCTCGCCGGCCACGACGACCCCCGCCGCCCTCACCGGCCCGGACGCCGGGGAACCGGCCAGATGGGCGAGGACTTGGTCGCCGACGGCCTTGACGTCCTGAGCGCGGGCTCGCATATACGGGTCCGGCAACGCCGAAAACCGAGCCGCCAGTTCGCTGACGGCGGCCCCCCAGGCACTGGCGGCGGGCATCTCGTCTTCTTCGACGAGCCGACGCGCCCGGCCGGTGAGTTCCTCATCGTCCAGTAATAAGAAGTGGGCGTCGAATATCGCCGCCTCGTCCTCGCCGGCCACCTCCGCCACTCGACCGCGTACATCGCTCACTTCGGCGCGGGTCGCCTCGATGGCAGCCGATAGCCGGTCCGCCTCGGAAACCTTGGTCGGGAGGTCGCCGGGGGTCGAGGAGCCCACCGCATATGTCGCCGCGACAATGGAAGTCTTGGGGCCGATCCCGATACCCGGCGAGGCGCCGGTAGGCCCAACAGTCGGGTGCAGTGGCGTAATTGGCGCCGCGGCCACCGGTTCGTCGAAATGGTGGCTCACTAAAGTGGCGATGGCGGCCAGCAATTCTTGCGCCTGGCGCCCCTTCGCCGTCACCTCGACCCGATGGCCGGGGAGAACGCCGAGGGTCGAGAGGGCGCCGAGACTGCGCCCGTCTGCGACCGCCCGGGGCCCGGAAGGGTCGGGCCCGGAAAGGTTACGCACGCTCACTTCCGCATCGAAGCGGCGGGAGGTGGCGACAAAACGCGCCGCCGGGCGAGCGTGGAGGCCGTGCTCGTTACTTATGACGAACTCCGCCCTCACGATGGGTGCTCCGCCTGTCCGGGCCGCATCGACCGAACCGGTGGCGCCAGACGGAGGGGCCGTCGACCGGCCAAGGACTGTTGTTTTGGCCAGGCCGGCCCGGCCGGCCTCTTCTGCCACTTCGGAAAGCGGAGCTCCATTAGCGGCCAGTGCGACGGCGGCCACCAACCCCTCGACCAGTGGTGCGGCGGACAGGACTACCGGACCATCACCTGGGCCACCACGCCCGCTATCCCTCAGTTCCAGGGCCATCTCGGCGGACATAACGGCGCTGCCCAGGTCCATCACAACCAGTACCCCGTCGCCGGAGGCGACATTGTCAATGGCCTGTTTTACGCGGACTGCATCTGTCCCCACTGCGCCATCGTCGAGACCGGCGGCGATCTCGATCGGCGGTGGCGTGGCCTGGGCCATTTGCAGGGCCAGCTCCACCGCCGCTTCGGCCAGCCGGTGGCTGTGCGAGACGACGACAATGCCGACCATTTCCGGTGAATTTCTAATTGCCGGCGGCGAAAACAAAGGCGGCCGCCTCGAACAACAGAGCCGTCGAGGTGGCGCCCGGGTCCTGGTGGCCGGCACTGCGTTCGGCTAGATAACTGGCCCGGCCCTTGCGGGCCACCATTGGGACGGTCTCGTCGCGGCCACGGACGGCGGCTGCCCACGCCTTCGAGAGAGCACCGGGTAGCCGATCGCCGGCCGATACAGCGGTCTCCAGGGCCACGACCGCCGGTTGGAGGCTATCAAGCATTGTCTTGTCCCCGAGTTCGGCGTGGCCGCGCTCGACCAGCCCTCCGGCGCCGGCGTGGAGCCCATTCACCAGATCTCCAATTGGCACGGCCGCTGAACCCCCGCAGGCCGAACCCAGGCGGAGGAAGAACGTCCCGTACAAGGGGCCACTGGCGCCCCCGACGGTACTCACCAGGGTCAAACCGACCAACTTGAACAGCTCGTCGACGGTGCCGGGAGTGGCTGCGTCGAGCTTGCCGGCGACCGCCCTCATACCCCGGTCCATATTGATGCCGTGGTCCCCATCCCCGACGGCCCCGTCGAGTTCGGTCAGGTAGGCCTTCTGTTCCGCGATCAAATCGGCAAACCGTCGCACCCAGGCCGCCAGCTGGCCGACGGTCACGGCTTCCTCGCCCACCGGCTCACCCACCCCAGCGCAGGCCAGGAGTGACTACGGGGGCGTCCCACAGCCGGACCAGCTCGTCGTCCAATTTGAGCAGCGTTATCGAGCACCCGGCCATTTCCAGAGAGGTGATGTACGAACCGACGAGAGAACGCTCGACCGTGACACCGTGCCCGGCCAGGATCCGCTGCACTTCCCCGAACATTAGGTACAGCTCGATGAGCGGTGTACCGCCCATCCCATTCACGAACGCGAGGACGCCGTCCCCCGACCGGAAAGGCAGGTCCAGCAAAACCGGCTCGACCAATCGTTCCGCCACGTGAGCCGCCCCCGCCAGCGGTTCCCGGTACCGGCCGGGCTCACCGTGAATGCCGATGCCTATCTCCATTTCCACTTCACCCAACTCGAAAGTTGGCTTGCCGGCGGCCGGGATGGTGCAAGACGTGAGGGCCATGCCCATGGAACGCCCCATCCCGTTGACCTTCTGCCCGATGGCCGCCACTGCGGCGAGGTCAAGGCCGCGCTCGGCGGCGGCGCCGCAGATCTTCTCGACCAGTACAGTCACGCCGACGCCCCGCCGGCCGGCGGTATAAAGGCTGTCCTGCACGGCCACGTCATCGTTGGTCACGACGGTGGCCACTCTCGTGCCCGAGTTCTCAGCCAGTTCCGCGGCCATCTCGAAGTTCATGAGATCGCCGGTGTAGTTCTTCACGATTTGGAGCACCCCGGCGCCACTGTCCACGGAACTGGTGGCGGCGCGGATCTGGTCGGGCGTCGGGGACGTGAAGATCTCGCCGGCGCAGGCGGCGTCGAGCATGCCCCGGCCGACGAACCCGCTGTGGAGGGGCTCGTGACCAGACCCGCCGCCCGAGACCAGCCCCACTTTGCCGGGTACGGGGGCGTCGCGGCGGTAGACAATCCTGAGCTCGGGGTCGACCCGCAGCGACGGATGGGCGGCAGCCACGCCGGCCAGGGCGTCGCCGACCACTCGGGCGGGGTCGTTCACCAGCTTCTTCATCTCGTCGTCCTCCTCTCCCCCGCTACTCTTAGCAGTTTTGCCCGGATTCCGGGTAAAAGTACCCGCCAACGCCCCACCACCGTCGATTGCCTGCCGCAGCGGCCCCCGGGGGCGGCCGAGGCCGAGGTGGCACGATTTCTCCTTGCAGAGTGGGCGCCGCTGGAGCGCCATCACCTATTTCTGGCCCGCCTGCCAGTGCCAGGAGCCCTCTACGACCCGGGCCTCCGTTGCCGTCCCGGCCGCCGTCGTCGCCGCAAACGTGACCACGTAGAGACGAGGCCCGTGCACGACATAGGACTGCATCTCGTAGACCGGGACAGTGTGAGAGGCCGATTTGACTTCCAGTTTGTAACTGGCCTGCACTACCTCTCCCAGATGAGTATGTGCCGTGGCCACCTTCATCTCGGTGGCACCGGCTTCGGTGAGGATGATCTTCACCTCGCTCGCCATCAGGCTGTACTGGTTGGGCCCGCTCGGCATACTGGCCGCAGATGCAACGGCCACGTTGAGACTGGGAAAGAACCCTCCCGAAATGGGACCGACGGCGAAGACCTTCAAGCCTTTCTTGCTGGCCTGCACGACCTGTTGGTCGAGGACGTTTTCCAGTGCGGGGTCGCCCCTGGTGGCAGCCGATATGAGCGAGCTGATGTCGCTCGAGTCGAGAGGGATCTGCGTCCACTTCGGGGGGAGCGAGAAGGAAAACCCGTACTGCACCAGGGAGACCGTCGCCGCGACAGCGGGGACGCCCATAGCCGCCGTTACGCCCAGTGCAACCGCAAATATGGGCAGGCTCCTGGTTGGACGGATCATTTTGCTTGGTCTCTGTGGCTCGCCGAAACAACCACGATAGTCAGTCGGCCGGCCGGCCGCACCCGTAAGATGCAGTCGTTCCCCCGGCCTCTCCTCTCGTTGGTGGCCGGCCTCGCCGCCCTCTGTGAGCGATGAGTTCCCGCCCTTGTGCAGGTCTCAACCCCTATCACGTTCCGACGCATCAGGAGGTCAGCACAATGGCAACCGAAACCGTCAATGCGAGCACCACCATACGCGCCCGGCCCGAGGCCATCTTCGCCGTCCTGGCCGATCCGACCAAGCACGCCGCCATCGACGGCACGGGTTGGGTCGAAGACGCCCTCGACGGCCGGCCGTTGACCGGGCCAGGGCAGGTTTTCGGGATGGCCATGTACCACCCCAACCACCCGGACGGGCACTATCAGATGGCCAACCTGGTCCAGGTCTTCGATCCCCCGCATGCCATTTCGTGGAAGCCGGGCCAGGACACAGGGGATGGCAACCTTCGTTTTGGTGGCTGGGTGTGGCGCTACGACCTGGTCCCCCTGAACCCCTCGGAGACCGAGGTCATACTCTCCTACGACTGGTCGGCGGTGCCCGGTCCCCTGCGCCAGCACATCACTTTCCCGCCGTTCGGTCCCGACCACCTGGACAACTCGCTGGCCCACCTGGCCGAGCTGGCCGAGGGGGCCATCGGGTAAGGCGGATGGTCCGCGGAGCCCGCCTCCACCGCCACTAAAGTTTGGGCCATTAGCGCACGTTTGGCTGGGGCCCAATTGGGCCGGCGCGTCGCTGGCCTCAAGGTGGCGGACGTCTTTGCCGGCGCAGGTGGTTTATCTCTCGGTTTCGCCAGGGCAGGCTGTCAGATCTCCGTGGCGGTCGAAAACGACGCTGACGCGGCGGCGACGTACCGCAGCGCCCACGACCACCTCCAGCCGGCCGGACAGCACACGGTGAAGCTGCATGAAGAGGACATCTGCGGGATCAGCTTTCATCAATACGCCGGTCAGCTGGACGTAATTGCGGGTGGGCCGCCATGCCAGCCCTGGAGCCTCGGAGGGCTGCGCCGGGGCCACTCGGACCCGCGCGATGGCATCCCCCAGTTCGCCAGGGCCTTGTACGAGGCGTCACCCACAGCCTTTGTCATGGAGAATGTGGCCGGCCTCGCCCGGGGTGAGACCAGGGCCGCTTTCGACCTTGTCGTCCGGGTCCTCAGGGGTGAGAAGCCGTTGGCGGCGCTCCTGGGTGCGGAAGTACCTGGCGCGGCCCGGCTCTGTTACGACGTGTCGTGGCAGGTGTTACAAGCGGCCGACTATGGCGTACCTCAGAACCGCCAACGCCTGTTCGTGGTGGGGACGAGGCCGGGCATCAAGTTCGCTTGGCCCGCCCCCACTCACGGGCCCGGGCGACCTTTGCCCTATGTCGCCGCGGGCGAGGTCATAAGCGCAACCGTGCTCGGCGAACCGAACTCGAGCATCATCACCTACGCCAAAAACCCTTCATTGCGGCCCGACCCCTACCACGGCCATCTGTACAACGGCGGCGGGCGCCCGGTCAACCTGGCCAAGCCGGCACCCACGATGCTGGCTTCGATGGGCGGCAACAAGACGCCCTGGGTGGACACCGCGGGCATCGTCGAGGAGTACCACGCTCGCCTTGTCGCGGGAGGCAAAGCCCTAGAGGGGAGGGTCCCGGGTGCCCGGCGCATTACCGCGGCGGAGGCGGCGGCGCTCCAGGGCTTCCCCGTTACGACCCGGTTCTCCGGCAGCCGCTCGTCCCAGTACAGGCAGGTGGGAAATGCCCTCCCGCCGCTCATGGCCCATGCGGTCGCTCACCAACTCACGCTCTCCCTGTTGGGTTTTTGACCCTGCCGG
>DATJUH010000109.1:0-15249 GCA_035502515.1 Acidimicrobiales bacterium | reverse complement strand
CCGTTTCACCGCCACGCTGATGATCTGTGCGCTGCTGATCGGGCCTGTCGTCGGGTTGCTGGCCTCAGGCTATATCCGGCTGATCGGCTGGGTCTCTTTCCACCGCACCTCGGGGATCAAACTGGTCCCGGCTATGTTCGTTGCCTTCGGCGCCCTTGGTCTGATCGGCTTTGCTTACCCCCAATTATTTGGCAATGGCCAGGACATGGCCCATGACGCCTTCATAGGCCAGGGTACACTGCTGCTGTTTTTGGCTCTTTCCATGCTGAAGCCCCTGGTCACGGCGGCCTGTCTTAAGAGCGGTGCGGCGGGTGGTTTGTTCACTCCTACGCTTAGCACCGGCGCTGCCTTCGGGGCCTTGTCGGGCCTGGTGTGGTCGCACTTTTGGCCCGGTTCACCTGCCGGAGCTTTCGCCATGGTTGCCGCCGCGGCGATGGTGGGAGCGTCGATGCAAGCGCCGCTGGCCGCTCTCGCCCTCGTGCTCGAACTGACTCATAGTGGTTTCTCTCTCGTCGTCCCGATGATGGCTGCTACCGTCATTGCCACCCTGGTGGCCCGTCACGTTGACGGGTACTCGATCTATTCGGCCCGTTTGCCGGCACGGCACTCGGCGGCGCTTTCACCCGTAGTCACGTCATCGACATAAGCCCCGCCGCTCGCCACCATATAACCGGCGGCACGGCCTCTGCTTGGACCGGGACACGCCCGTAGGTGCACCCGGCGCCGCGCAGGCCGGTACCGGCTCATCCTGCGGCGGAGGATGTTCCAAGGGAGCTTTGAGCCGGCGCACAGGCCGGCGCGTCATGATTTGACGGATGACCGTTCTATGCTCCGGTCTCTGCACCGGCTGGCCACGGTTTGAGCCCCGGACCTCGGGCGCCAGGTGCGGTTGTCTTTACCCGGGCGCGCAAAGGTCACCGCTCGACCCGACCGGGCCCGAAGAAAGGCCTGGGAGCCGGTACCTTCTGAGCGTCCCTAGGCGCCCATTCACCCTTCCTCTGGGCACCGGCCTACCTTATCTTTATCTTTCAGGAAATAGCGCGAGCGCATTAATGTGGTGCCCGCAAACTGGCAATGTGCGCCATTTAGCATAAACCAAAAGGAGTTGCTGTGGTCACCAAGATCAGACGGGCCAAGTCCCCGGTCCATTGTTGTGTTCAGGGCAATCTGGAAAGCGCGACGGTAGCCGGTTTCCGATCCCTGGTGGCCGGCATCGGCCGGGGCCAAAGCGTAATATTTGACCTGGGCCAAGTCTCTTTCGTCGACTCCTTCGGGCTGGGAGCCCTGCTGGGCGCCGTTCGGCGGATCAGGGAGAGCGGCGGCGACGCTGTCATCAGCCGGCCGTGCCCTGCCGTGCGCAGGGCGCTCCACCTCACCGCCATCGACCGGTCCGTGGCCGTAACCACCAGCCTCGATGAGGCCGAACATTACTTCTCGACTTTGCCCGCCGCCGCTTGAGTTTTGGCCCGGCCCCGTCGCTTACAGCAAGGCCCCGGGCCTCGTCGCTGGTAGCTCAGTCGACCGTCACTTCGAGCACACCGCCGGCTTCACCTGTTCGAGGGCCAGGAGCGAGCAAAAGCTCTGCGCTCCGACTTTCCAGGTACCGCTCTGGAAGACAGCCTCCCCTTTTTGGTTGGTCAGAGCCGGCTTTCCGCCCAGGTTCACCGAGTAATGCACTGTGGCTGTCTTTTTTGAGCCCACTACCACCTTGGACACCCTGGCGGTTACGCTCTCGGCTATTGGGCTGGTCGCCTGAGATTTTATTATCTTTGCGAAGTCCGGGCCGTCCTGGACGAGGGCGATTTTGCGCTTGGCGGTGGTGGTGCCGGAGAAGAAGGCTTCCCAGTCGGCCGTGATCTTGGCTGTCGTCGACGTGCTCTCGGCAACGGCGGGCCCGGCGGCGAGAGGGAAGCTGGCGGCAAAAACCAACAGGAAGGCGCCCGTCAAGGCTTTTCGATTTCTTGTCGTCATGTTCGAGTTATACCTTTTGTCGGTGTCAACCATGTCCGGGACGATGGCTCGGTCACGGGCAGGGCATCGGGTTCGTGTCGGGATTGTGTGCGCCCCCGAGGGTGGCTGCCGCGATTAGAGAGACAACGAGGAGCGACACCCCGGAGACGAGCAAGGCCTGGTCGAGGCCGTCTCGGAAAGCCCCATAAGCCGCCTCGAACACCTTGGTCTCGATCGACCCGCCCTGCGCGCCTTTCGGGACGATGCCGGCCTCGATGGCGTTTATGATCACCGAGAAGAAATTCGAGGGAACTCGCAGGGCCCGTAGGCGGTGGGTGAGATCGGCGGTGAGGTGGGCATTTACCAGCGCCCCGAGCACGGCCACACCGAAGACGGCGCCGAGCTCGCGGCTGGTGTTGGTGGCCGACGCCGCCATCCCCGAGCGTTCGGGACGCACGGTGCCCATTACCACCGACGTGACAGGGACCACGCAGGTGCCAAATCCGAAGCCCGCCAATGCGAGGGTAGCCATGAGCCAGACAGAGGGGACAGTGACGTGAAGTAGCACGTCCGACAACAGGATCCCGACGCCGGCCAGCGCGCTCCCTTCGGCCATGGCCAACCGTGGTCCCCGGAGTGCGACCTGGCGGCCGGCCAGGGCGGCGCCAATAATCATGGCCACCGTCATGGGCAGGAACTCGAGCGCGATGCGAAAAGCGGAGTAACCCACGACGGCGCCCAGATAGAGCGCCGTGAAGAAGAAGATCGAGAATATGCCAAAGAACAGCACGAATACAACGATCAGCGAGCCCGAGAAGGCGGGACAACGGAAATAAGCCACTTCCAGCAGCGGGTCCGCGGCTTTCCGCTCGATCTGCGTGAAGCCGACGAGGCTGACCAGCCCGACGCCGAACAGGGAGATGACAAGGGAGGAGGTGTATCCGTAGGTTTCTCCAAGGATGACGGCAAAGGTCAGTGCGCTCAGCCCTGCGGCTCCCGTGACCAGCCCGGCTATGTCCAGGGGACCTGACTGAGGGTCGGAACTTTCGGGTACGACCAGCGCGGCCGAAGCTATGACCACTGTGGCCGCGGCCACGTTGAACCAGAACACGTCCCGCCAACTTCCTGCCCCAACGAGGAGCCCACCGACCAAGGGGCCGAGGGCGAGGGCCAATCCTGACACGGCGGCCCACGCCCCGAAGGCTCGCGCCCGCTGGGCGCGGTCAGGGTACAGATGGCGGATGACCGAGAGCGTCCCCGGTTCTGAGGCCGCCGCCCCGACGCCCATAAGCACCCGGGCACCGATGAGGACTGACGGTGTGGGCGCCAAGGCGCCCAGCAAAGAGCCGGCGGCAAAGATGCCAAGACCTGAGAGCATTACTCGCTTGCGGCCCAGGCGGTCAGACAGCAAACCGGCCATCATCATGAGGCTGGCAAAGGTGAGAGCGTACCCGTTCACCACCCACTGGAGCTGAGTAACCCCGGCATGGAGCCCGGACTGAATGGCGGCCAGCGCCACGCTCACGATCGTCGTGTCGAGGAACGTGAGGAAGAGCACTGCGCAAACGGCGGCCAACGCCCAGCTCTTGTTGGTAGGGCGTCCGTTCCTCAGAGCGCGGCCGGCCCCCTCAAGAGCCATTGTCCCTGGCCAATCGCACGCGGTGCTTCACTATCGGCCAGCCTAATGTCCGTCGCTCGAAACTGCTGACAAGCACACTTGACATCGGACCGAACATGGTCCAGGATAGAGATGACAAGTACGCTTGACATATAACCCCGGGGCCTTGCGGAACCACGTTCGCCAACTTCGCACGGCTAAGGGCCTGTCGCAAGCTGAGCTCGCCCAGAAGCTCGAAGTGTCGCGTCAGACCGTTAACGCCATCGAGACGGGCCGGTACACCCCGTCGTTACCGCTGGCGATAGCGATTGCCCGTTATTTCGGAAGCACCGTCGAGGAGATCTTTGATGCAGACCACCTGTAATATTTGCCACAATTATTCGGCTACTCCGATATTGGGTGTGGTCATCGGCGCCCTTTATTTGATTGCGTTTTCCATCGGGGGCCAGCCACTCATCGGAGTAGTGTGCCTCTCCATCATGGTCGTGTTCAGCGTTGTCATCGCGCTGGCCGGCCGGCATAGTGAGACGGTCAGAGGGCTCCTGGACCACAGGGACGAGCGCATCGCCGGCATGGACCTGGCAGCGACGGGGACAGCGGCGGTGGCCATGATCATCGCCGTGTCGGTCGGTTTTATCGTGTCCGTTGGCTGAAGGTCACAGCGGCTGGCCCTACGACGTGATCGGCGCTATCGGTGGCCTGGGCTATGTTGTTGCGGTGGCGTGGCCGCGGGTAAGGGCCGAACGCCCGACCGGTGAGGCAACAGGATTGCGCTCGTGACCAGCTGGTTGCGCAATATCACCTTCGATTGCCGCGACGCCCTGGCTCTTGGGCGCTTCTGGGCCGCTGTGCTGGGCTGGAACGTCTACTGCGACGACGACCCGCCGGTGCTGGTCGCTCCGTCGTTCCCACCTCCGGCCGGGCCGACGATGCTGTTTATACCGGTCCCTGAGCCCCGTACCGTCAAAAACCGGGTGCACGTAGATCTGGCGCCCGCCGACCGTGCTCGAGATGAAGAGGTGGCCCGTCTGGTCGAACTGGGGGCCACAGTCGTCGAGGACCATCGAGACGAGCCGGGAGAGGGCCTCGGCTGGGTGTGGCTGGCCGACCCGGAGGGCAACGACTTCTGCGTCGAGCTGAGCACCGCCGAACGCGCCCACGCGAGCGCGCCCAAAGTCTTCCGCCTTACGGGGAGCGGCTGAGCCTTAATTATTTGGTTTGGCTTGCCCGGCCCGAACCAATGAACCGGCCCAAGCCACTGAACTCGTTGCGTTGCCCGCGCTTGACTGCCCGGGTACGACTTGGGTCGAGCTTCGGGCGGTGGGGCGGTAGGCTGCAGCTGTGGCCAAGGGAGCAGGCCGGTCGCGGTGGCCCGGACGGGCCGCTATTGGCGCATTGGCCGTTGTCGCCCTGGCGGGCCTGGTGGCGTCGGCATCCTCGTCGTCGCTGGGGGGCAGGGTGCCCCGCCCCCGGCTCCGTCTCAGCGCAGCACACAAAGCCGAGCCGGTGAAGACGACAGTTCTGTCCACGCCCTTGCCCACAACGACGTCGACGACGGCGCCGCCGCCGGTGAGGGTGCTCCGGATGACGCCCCGGAACAGCTCACAGGGAGTGGCTTCTCGCGCTCCTCTTACCCTCACGTTCAACCGTACCCTGGGCCCCACCGTGCCTCTTCCCACCATCTCGCCCGGCATGCCGGGGATATGGGACCAGATGGGGGACCAGCTCGTGTTCAGGCCCACAGGGTACTGGGAGTTCGGCACCACTTACCGTGTGTCGGTACCGGGCGAAGGCAGCTCGGGCACCGGGAGGACTGTGTTCAAGTTCACCACCGGGCTTCCGTCGGTGCTGCTCCTCCAGCAGTACCTGGCCATGCTGGGCTACCTGCCCCTGCGGTTCACGCCAACTGGTGACGTCCCCAACCGGAAGACTGCGTTGGCCCAATTGCCGGCCAACGCCAAGCTATTGCCACTGCTCCCCATGGCCGGGACGTTCGCCTGGGCCTACCCCGACGTCCCGTCGTCGCTTGCGCAGCAATGGGTCCGTGGCCAGCCCAACGTGGTCACAATGGGTGCCATCATGCAGTTCGAGTCGGCGGTGGGACTGGTGCCCGATGGCGTGGCGGGGACCGATGTGTGGCATGCACTATTGAGCGCCGTCGCCAAGCGACAAATGAACAGCAGTCCTTATGACTACGTGATTGTGTCGGAGAGCCTGCCGGAAACGCTCTACGTATGGCAGGACGGCAAGTTCATCTACAACACCCTGACGAATACCGGGGTGCCGGGCGCCTACACGCCCGAAGGCACCTGGCCAGTTGTCTACAAGCAGAACCCCAATTTGATGAAGGGTTGCGACGTCAACGGTTATTGCTATTCCGTTTGGGTAGCCTACGCCAGTTATTTCCTGCCTTCGGTAGGAGACGCCATCCACGCCTACCCGCGTTACGGTTATGGTTACCCGCAGAGCAACGGCTGCGTCGAAGTGGAGCCGTCCCAGGGCGCCATAGTGTACGCCTACGACCCCGTCGGCACGTTGGTCACGGTCTCCTCATGGATCGGCCCGGCCCAATGAGTTAGCGGCCCAGTAAGTTAGCCGCGCCGGCGGCGTAGTCTGCGCAGGAACGTCAACTGTCAAGAGAGGTTGTCCCCGTGACTGACACCCGCCCCCGTTTGACGCCTGGTCCAGACCACCCCATCACGCTCCGACGTCCCGGTTGCCGGGTCGTCGTGAGTAGTGGCGAAGGCGTGATCGCCGACACCGACCGGGCCATTGAATTGCATGAGGCCTCTTACCCGCCCGTCTTTTACATTCCGCTGGAGGACGTCAGTCAAGAGCACCTGCGGGCCAGTGACCATCACACGTACTGCCCGTACAAGGGCGAGGCCTCTTATTACGATATTGCCGGCGGGGCTACAGCCGACCTGCCGAACGTCGTCTGGTATTACCCCGAGCCCTATCCGGCCGTCAAAGAAATAGCCGGGCACGTAGCCTTCTACCCCGACCGCGTCGATATTGTGGCCTCCGCGGGCTCGCGCTAACGGCGGAGGCGGTCGGCGACGGGCTCAACCAACCCGGCGGCCGGATGTGGTTCAGCCCGCCGCTGCCCCCTGGTTCACGACCCTGCCGCCGCCGCCCGGGGTTTCACGACCCTGTCGCCGCCGCCCGGGGGGTCACGACCCCGCCGCCGCCGCCCGGGAGTCACGACCCTGTCGCCGGCCGCGGACTGGGTGTCAGGACCGTTGTTACAGTTAGGTTTTGGTACCCAAAGACGATTTTCACACCCAGAACGGGCCAACCGTGGGCCAGAGTCGTAAACGGCGACCTGCGGAGAGGGTGGCGGCCGCGGCCTGACGTGCTCGGTCCAGTGACCCCAGTCCAGTGACCCCAGTCCAGTGACCTCAGTCCAGTGACCTCAGTCCAGTGACGTGGCCTCGAAGGTGCGCACCTGGTCGTCCAATGGCAGTACGAGGGTCATTTGGGGATGGGTGTGCTCCTTCGCCAGCATCTTTATGGCCGTGCCGTAGCAGACGAACTCCACGACGTGATGGGCGAAATGGACCGGGCGGTCGATGACCTTGGCGTCTACCAGCCCCGTGCCACCGGCCTGGATTATGTGGCTCTGCATCTCTTCCATGGCCGCTTCCCGGGCCTGGTAAAGGGTCTCGGTGTAGTTGGTCAGCTCGACGTTCTGCGTTGACTGGCTCATGGCCGTCCCCAGGGTACGCCGTGGGGCGTGGACGTAAGAGGCTCCCGCCACCAGGTCGAGCGGGTACCAACCGGCCGAACTGAGGACGACGAAATCCCGGGCTGACAGGTCGCACAGGAACGGGCTGTGGTACGTCGCCGCGAAGTGGCTATGGCCTGTGTCGTCGGTGAAAGCCCGCACCGCCGTCCCCGTCACCACCACCGTGTAACGGTGATAAGACACCTGCATTTCCACCTCTACGCCGAGAACCCCCACGGCGCCGGCCGCATGAGCTTGCGAGCGGATCGTCTCTTTCGCCTCTTCGAACGCCCGTTGGAAGGCGTCATGAGCGTCGGTAACCGGCCCGGTGGCCCAATTCCAGACACCGGTCAGGATGGAGATAACTCCGATCCCGAACACGACCTGGACTGGTTCGAGGCCCACCGAATGAAGCAGGAGTATTTCGTCGAGGGACAGGTCCGACGTCGTCCCGCCGCCACTGGTGGCCGGGGCGCGCTCACCTGCGCCCAGAGCCTGGCCAAGCTGGCGCAGGTCGGTTTCCTGGTGGCCTGTCCCGCCCAGCGGTTCCGCGGCCGTGGTCATTGCGACAGGCTGATCGTCGGGACCGGCTGCGCCACCGGCAGAGGGGAGCGGGCCCGGTCGACCAGGGAGCCGAAAAGCGAGCAAATAATGTACGTATTGCGGTAGCGCTCAGACTCCTCGACCTCCATCCGGACGTCGTACAGGGAACTGCCTCGGTAACTGCTCACGGCTGCGTCAATGGCGCGGGAGCGAGCAAGTTTGTGAGCGTCTTGCAGAGGTGAGATCGTGTACCCCGTACCGCAGCGGCCCGAGCCGTAGTACTCCATGTAGCAGCCCTCCGCCATGATCGCCGTGCAGCGGGTGTAAACGACCGAGCCAGGCACATAACCGATCTCGATCAGTTTGGCCAACTTGTGCCCGGCTATTTGAGTCGACCACAGCTGTTGCGGCGGGGCTGCGCCCGACACGACCACGGCTGTCCCGTACAGATGAACTTCGCAGCTGTTCTCGTTGGTCGGGTGGCTCAGATCGGTCTTCACGCCGACCACGCCGTGGGCCCCGAGGTCAGCCGCCTCTTTCAACATCCGCCCGAGGGCGGTCCGGTGAGCCTGCATCCAGGCATCGTCGAGATCCCGGACCTGCCCCACCCACCCCTGGTTGTGCGGCCCCGTCTCGTAACAAGCGCAGGGGTAGTAGTAGCCGGCGTCGTATGAATAATTGGACCAATTGCTGATCTGACCGCAGAAGTAACCCTGGACCAATCCGAGCGGCTCCACCCCCATCGACAGGCAGGCGGCGAAATCGGGGATGGTCAGACCGGAATCGAAAGCGTGCGGCCGGCCGGCCGTGCCGTCGCTCAATTGTCGAAGGTAATGATCGCGGTCGGCCGGGGTGGGGCCACACCCTCCGCTCCGGCCCGGCGGGCCACGGCCGTCCCGAGGGACAGGAACTCGATGGTGTGATCGCCCCACTGGTGGCTCTTTTCTTCCAGTCGCATGCCGACCACGCCCGTAGCAGACAGGTTGTTCGCCTCGTCCTGCATCCGCTTCATCGCCAGTTCGCGGGCGTCGTACATCGCCTGGGTAAAGTTTTCGAGTTCTCTGTTCTGCCCCATCTGGCCGAGGGCCTGACCGATGCCCCGGTGAGCTATATGGTAAACGCAGGTCCCCATGACCAGGGCCTGGGGCATATAGCCGGTTTGAGCGAGGGTCCAAAAATCCTGGCCGCTCAAGTCACTGGTGAAGGGCTTACCCAATTTGTTCCGGTAGGAAGTACCGTCCTCGGCTTTGACGGCCGTGCCCACGGCGATGAACTCCGCCGAATCATGGCCCCATTCATAGAAATTGACGTCTAGGCGCACGCCCACGACCCCGTCGGCGCCCAGCTGGTCCGCCTCTTCCTCCATCCGGTTCATTGCCAGCTCGCGAGCGTCGTACATGGCGGCGGTCAACTTCGTGAGCTCCTGAGAAGAACCCCAGTTGCCCTTTTGAAGCCCAATATGGTAAATCGAGCTGCCCATCACCAGCCCCAGCGGGTGAAAACCGACCTGCTTGACCAGCAGGAACTCGTTGACGGAGAGATCGCTTGTAAAGAGGCCGTGCTCGAGCTCCTCGAGCCTGGCCCCGGCGTCCTTGGGTAGGTCTGAAGGGACGGTGCTCATATGGTTCCTCCCACTATTACGTTCTGGAGAGCGGCCTGGGCACTCTGGTTACTGACGGCCTCTGCCTGCAATGCCGACAAGAGACGGGTCAGCCATTGCTCGACTGGCAATTGCTCGCTGCGAATACGGATGCCCCCGGAACTGCGTCCCACCGTACAGCGCACCGAAGGACCGTCCAGAGCTGCTTGGTACTCGTCCTGCTCGAGGCGGACAGTAATATTTTTGACCTCGTCGGTCTGGCGATGGAACAAGCCACCGCCGGAGTGGGCCACCTCCACACGGTCCCCGAGCGTGTCCTGCAGGCTCTTCCCGAGGAGCCTCAGCATCATCTTGACGTCCTTGTTGTTCGCCAGCAGGGCGGCCGCGGCCATCTGCATGTCCACCGGGCCGGGCAGGTCCGCCGGCTCGATATCAGTCACTGCCCCGTCTCCGCCGTCCCGGCCTGCTCCGGGGCCGGCGTGGACGCACCGGTGCCGAGGGCGGCGGGGGGAGGGGCTGCAGCCAGACTTGCCTTGGCCTTCAGGGCGGCCAGCTCGTCTTCGACCTGGGCGCTGGAGCCGAGAGCGTTCAGTTGTTTGGCGATATCGTCGCCTTGGTTGGCGCCGACGTCTTCCAGTACCCCGGACTGGAGTAGCTCATCCAGCGCGCCCGCATGGGCCTGGGTGGCGGCGATCTTGTCCTTGGCTCGCTGGAGGGCGGCGCCGGAGTCGCTGAACGTCCCCGAGATCCCGGCGATCTGGTCGTTTACGGCCGAAGACGCTTGCGCCGCACTGTACTGCGCCTTCAACGTTTCCTTCTGACTGCGGAACTCGTTGACCCGGGTCTGCAGCGCGTTCAGCGTCTGCACCATCTTGTCCTGCTGGTCCACTAACTGCTGGTGCTGCGGCTCGAGGGCGGCGACCTGCTCTTGAGCGGCGGCCTTCCGGCTGAGCGCCTCCCGGGCCAGGTCGTCCCGGTTGAGCTGCACCGCTTGCGCCGCCTGCTGGTCGAGGTGGTCAACCGTGTGGGCCAGCTGGTCTTCTTGCAGTTCCAGTTGCTTGCGGGCGGCGGCTATCTGGACCAGGGCGGTGCGAACTTTGGTGATCTGCTCCAGCATCTGCTCATAGCTGAGGTCGAGCATCTCGCTCGGGTTCTCCGCCTTGTCCAGCGCCCGGTTGGCCTTCGCTTCGACAATGTCGTGAGCACGCTTGAAAAAACTCATGTCGTCTCCAAATGGCGAGGTAAGCGCCTCTATGCTACCGAGCCCTGCGCCAGTCCCTATGAGCCCAGTCCCGATGAGCCCAGTCCTGATGAAGCCCGGTCCGCCTCCCCGCCCGGGGCGCGCTGATGGCCCGGCGCTTGGGCGCCGGGCCATCTGTAGCGACCTGAAACGAGCGGGTGGTTACGCCGCGATCAGATCCGGCGCCGTCGCCTCAGCCGCCTCGACCTGAGCGGAGTCGGGCCGGCCGTGCTTGGGCAGCGCCCAAGCGGCAGCCAAAGCGCCGGCCACGGCGAGCCCGGCGACGACCTGGAGACCGTCGGTCATGCTGGTGGTGAAGGCGCTGTGAGCGGCCACGGCGAGCCCGGCGGCGTGAGGGCCGGCGGCGGCGGCAACCTGGTCGGCGGCAGCCACCGAGGTGCGGGCGGCTCGCACAGCTGCGGCCGGGATCCCGGACAGCAACCCGGTCAGGTGCAGCTGGGAGCGATAGGCGGCGGAGACGATGCTGCCGACGACGGCTACGCCCAGGGCGCCGCCCACCTCGCGGACGGTGTCGTTGATGGCGCTACCGGCCCCGGCCTGTTCGTGGGGGAGGGCGCTCATGATGGACTCGGACGCCGGGGCCATGATCAGGCCCATCCCGGCGCCCATCAGTACGACGGCCGCGGCCAGGTGGGGGTAACCGGTGGCGGGAGTGACATTGCTCAGCCACCACAGGCCGGCGCCCATCAACGCCAGGCCGGCGGGGACGATGCGACGAACGCCGAACCGCTGGGCGAGGATGCCGCTCACCGGGGAGACGGCGCCCATGGCCAGAGCGAAGGGCAAAGCCCGGACACCGGCGGAAAGAGTGCTGTAGCCATGTACGAGCTGCAGGTACTGGGTGAGCACGAACAGGCTGCCGAACAAGGCGAAGAAGGTCAGGGCCAGGGCACCCGAAGCGGCGCTGAAGGCTCGATGGGTGAAGACCCGGACGTCGATCATCGGGTTGGCAGTGTGACGCTCCCAGATGACGAAACCGGCGAGCACGGCGATCGCCAGGGCCAGCTCGCCGAGGGTCAGCGGGGAGGCCCACCCCCTGTCGGGCGCTTCGATGATGGCGTCGACCAGCGCGACCAGACCGGCGGCGGACATGATCACTCCGGTCACGTCCAGACGGGCCTTGTCGGACGTAACCGCGATCTCGGGCACCACAGTGACGATGGCGGCGAGGGCAACTGCGACGAACGGCAGGTTCACCCAGAAGACGGCCCCCCAGGCGAAGTGGGCCAGCAGAAAGCCGCCGAGTGTGGGCCCGATGACAACGGCCACTCCGGCCACTGCCGACCACAGCGCGATGGCCTGCGGGCGCTCAGTCGAAGGGAACACCGAGTTGAGGATCGAGAGGGTGGCCGGCATGACAAAGGCGGCGCCCGCCCCCATCACCGCCCGCCATGTGATGAGCGTGCCGGCCGATCCGGCCAGGGCGGCGCCGGTCGAACCGACCGCGTACAGCACCAAACCTCCAACCAGGGCCTGGCGGCGCCCGAAGCGGTCCCCGATCGCCCCGGCGGTCACGAGCAGGGCGGCGAAGACCAGGCTGAAAGCGTCTGCGATCCACTGAAGGCTGGACGTGCCGGCGTGCAGCTGGCGGGCCAGGGTAGGCAGAGCGGTGTTCAACACGGTGTTGTCGATAACCACGATCAGTAGCGACAAGCAAAGTACGGCCAGTATCTTGCGCCGGCCGGGGTGGGCCATGCCGGCCGTCCAGCGCTTCGAGCTAAGGGTGGAAACGGTGGTCATCGTCCTCTCCTAACAGTCGTTGACTTACAACTGTTAGTTGTAACACGTGAGCAAACGGATGTAAAGTTAAATCTGTGAGTACAGAGATAGCCGCTGCTCGTCAGCGCTCCCGCAACCCGCGGGGAGAAGGTTCCCGGCTCCGCCAGGACATCCTCGACGCCGCCTCCGAGATCCTCGAGACGACCGGTAGCTCAGAAGCCATAACGCTGCGTGCCGTGGCCCGCGCCGTCGGGATAGCCGCCCCGTCGATCTACGCCCACTTTCCCGACCGCGAAGCCATCCTCGACCAGCTGTGCGCAGACGGCTTCGTCGCGTTCAGGACCGCGCTGGAAGCCGCCATAGCTCCTTTTACGGACCCTGTCGAACGGCTCCTGGCCGGCTGTGGAGCCTACCTGCGCTACTCCGCCGATTACCCGCGCCGGTACCGAGCCCTGTTCGAGCACCCGGAGGTGCGCACGCGCCAGCGACCGGTGGCCGACTACTCCATGGCCGAAGGAGCCGCCGCCCTCAACGTGCTGGTGCAGGGCATCGCCGACTGTGCCAGCGCCGGCCGGTCCGTCAGCCAAGACCACTTCGCCGATGCCGTCGCCATATGGGCTGCCCTTCACGGGCTGGCCACCCTGAGGGCCGAGATGGCGCCCACCATCCCCTGGCCCGATCAGGACCAGCTGGTGATTGCCATCGTCAGCCGCCTGGCCCAGCTCCAGCCGAGCCCGGAGGCGGCCTCGCCCCTAACAGACGATTAGGGTCTCGAGCCCGTCGGGCCCGGCCTCTCGTCGGCTAGGGGGACGACGACAACGAGGTGTGCATGAGGAAAACCTGGTACGGACCGTACATCGACATGTTGAAGTAGATGGCGGGCCCGGCGTCCCACTTCGGCGTTATAAAGGGGGCGTACAGCTCCGGGTACTGCCGGGACGTCACCACTACTTGCGCCCCGCTCCACGGGCCGGTGAGCTGATCGGCCGTCCGGATTACGATCTGGCCGGCCGGGTCGATGAGGTACATCATCAGCCATTTGCGATAATACGAGTTCCACTGGACCGACAGTTCTCCGACGGGCGCCGGTACGACCCGGACCGCGGCGGATAAGGAGGTTGTCCACTCTTTCCCGTCCCAATATCGGTAAGCCGAAGTATCGAGCACATCCTTTTGGGGCACGCGGGCGACCTCCAGCCCGCCATAACGGCCGCACGGGATCCCGAAAACGTATATGAACTGCGCGCGGTCAACCAGTGCGACCTGGCCAAAGTTGCTGTCACCGGGCCACGTGGCCTCGTGGTCCTTGGTCCAGGTTTGGCCGCCGTCCTTGGAGTAGGCCACACCGGAATAATTGCAGGTCCAGTGCCCGGGAGCGCCGAACTCCTTCACTGACACGTAATACAGGTACATGGTGTTGCCGGCCGCCACCCCATAAGTGGGTATGACGGTCTGCTCCACGCCCACGACCTTTTGAGAGCTAAGGCGCCCGGGATTGCCTGTGAAACTCGGGTCTCGCTTGCAATTGGTTGCTTTAGGAACTCAACAAGCGCTCGGTTCATCCAGCCGAAGTGGTCCCGCAGGCCCGTGCCGTACCTCGCCCCGCACCACTGTTATAACTGTTCGTCTGTCACTTCTACGAATTGTCGACATTTCCTTGTAGGCTATGTAATGCCGGCGGTCAGCCATAACTGCGATCCCTCCCGTCGCTCTGATTCATTGGCACCTGTGCGGCTCGCTGGGCCATTTAAATGGAGAATTGTGATCTCACAGTTACGCTATTCGGACCCTCAAAATAAGCTACAATACGTTCCTGCCCGATCGAACGTCAGCGCGCCTTGGCTAGATACCCAACATTGGCCTCCTCGGGACGCACTAAAGACCTTCGCCTAATACCGCGCGGTACGGTCATAGCTTGAGGCCAGTATGGCGCAGGAAGGCGAGGCACAATTCGCTGTCGGCCCCAATGCGGCAGAGGCCCCGGTCGGCGGCAACGGCAGCTTCTTCGATCGTGTCTGGGCAGAAGTTGGCCAGTTCTTTGGCCTTCAGTGTCACTTACGAGTCTCCCAGATTGGACCACCGAACCGGGGTGCGGGCTCCGTTTCGTTCCCTGAGGGGATGGGCACCGTACAGTGGACAGCGCTTCGCGCCGCGCCCAGGGCGAGCCACCGGAGTCCCTCCCATGGGGTCGTGCTCATCGGTGCCTCGAGGCCTGCCGCCGTCTGATCAGGGGAAGACCAGCGGCGTCAGCGCGGGGCTCGCGTTCTGAGCAAGCATGAGCGCCTGCTGGGAGAACCAGGCCCCCGCCGCGGGGTCGGTGAAGACCGAGTCGGTCTGGAGGCTCCACAGCGGGTCGAATGTCTGGAAAGCGGCGCTGGCGCTGCTCGGCCAGCCGGGGATGGGCGGAGTGTAGGCGGCATCATCCCAGCTGCGTACGCCGCCCGCAGCGTCACACTGGCCATCCGACTGACCCGGCGTCTTGACCCACAGGTCGGCGTCGAGCAGTGGCGGGTTGGCCGGCAGGTAGGAGTCCAGCGAGCTCAGCATGACGCCGGGGGCGGCGGTTGGCCGCAGCCCCAGGCCCTCTTCGGGCGGGTTGCACCAGTTGCCGCTCACGAGGGAGCTGATGACGCTGCTGGGCTGGTCGTAGGGAGCGGCGGCGTAGCTCTGCATGTTGTCAGGGCCGACGCCGTTGCGGCTGGTGTCGACGATGAAGTGCGTGGCCGGCACCGTGCCGCCGAGGGCGCTGGCGTAACTCGCGTCGATGCCGGAGGTGTTGAGGTCGGCGGTCGTGGAAGTCTCGCTCCAGACGCCGTACGGGCTCAGCGCCA